>NZ_RZRT01000037.1:0-60753 GCF_003998295.1 Mesorhizobium sp. M7A.F.Ca.US.011.01.1.1 | reverse complement strand
AATACTCGCCCGACCTCAATCCTATCGAGAAGCTCTTCGCCAAGCTCAAGCACTGGCTGCGCAAGGCTGCCAAGCGAACAGTCGAAACCGTCTGTGACGCCATCGGCCAAATCCTCGGCACCGTCACGTCAACCGAATGCCGAAATTACTTCACAGAGGCAGGCTATGCCCAACCTAAATTCATCCCGCTCTAACCGCAAGGACATCTGCCTTGGCGCGTCAGCGAGCAGCCGTCTGTTTCTCGAGCCTGCGGGCGTATTGCGTCAGCGGAAAGCACATGACGAAGAAGATCAGCGCCACCAGCCCGTAGACCTTGAACGGTTCGAAGGTCGCATTGTTGATGGCGTTGGAGGTCCGCACCAGTTCCTCGAAGCCGATGATCGAGGTGAGCGCGGTCGATTTGATGAGCTGAACCAGGAAGCCGACGGTCGGTGCGCGGGTGATCGAAAAGGCCTGCGGCAGGATGATCAGCCTCAGCTCCTGCAGATAGTGCAGGCCAAGGCTGGCGCCGGCGTCCCATTGGCCCAGGGGTAGCGCCGCGACGCCGGAGCGCCAGATTTCGGCGAGATAGGCGCTGGCGAAGAAGGTGAGGCCGAGCGCCGCCGCCGTCCAGGGTTCGATGCGCAGGCCGAGCATCGGCAGCCCGAAGAACATCAGGAACAGCTGCATCAAGAGCGGCGTTCCCTGGAACAGGGCGATGTAGCCGGAGGCTATGCGCCTGCTCCACTTGTTCTTGGCGATCCTGAAGAACAGCACGACCAGGCCGACGATGCCGCCGCCGATGAAGGCGGCCAGCGATAGCAGCACCGTCCAACGGGCGGCGAGCAGCAGGTTGCGCACGATGTCCCAGAAGGTGAACTCGATCATGACACGCCGGCTCCGAGCGCACGGCGTCCGCCTGACACCAGCAGCCTGCGCAAGGCCATCGACAGAGCAAGATAGACCAGCGTCACGACGAAATACGTCTCGAACGAGCGGAAGGTGCGCGCCTGCAGCATATCGGCCTCGTAGGTCAATTCGCGCACGGCGATCTGCGACACGACGGCCGACTCCAGCATCATGATGACGATCTGGCTGGTGAGCGCGGGATAGATAATCTTGAGTGCCTGCGGCAGCACGATCTTGATGAAGACCTGGCGTGGCCGCAAGCCCAATGCGAGCGCTGCTTCCGTCTGCCCGCCAGGCACGGCGTCAAGCCCGGCGCCGACGATCTCGATGGTGTAGGCCGCCATGTTGAGCGTCATCGCCAGCATGGCGGCCAGGATCGGGTCGAGCCGGATGCCGAGGCTCGGCAGCCCGAAGAAAATGAAGAACAACTGCACCAGGAATGGCGTGTTGCGGATGATTTCGACATACCAGGCGATCGCCCGCTTGAGCAGCACGGGACCGTTGCGGCGTCCCGCGGCACCCAGGATGCTGATGAACGTTCCGGCGAGCGTGGTCACGGCGATCAGCAGGATCGTCGTGGCCGCGCCGTGCGCGATGTCGCCCAGGGCACCCGGGAGCCAGGCAAAGGCCACGGAAACTCAATCCTTGAGGTTGTCGGGATTGAGCGGCGTCTTCAGCCAGGTTTTCGAGCTTTCGTCCAGCTTGCCGTCGGCCAGCATCTTGGCGACGGCATCGTTGACCGCCTTCTTCAGGCTGTCCTCGTTCTTGTTGAGGCCGATATGCGAAGGCGAGGTCAGAAGCTGGAACTTCTGCTCCGGCTTCAGCGCATCCTGCTTGGCCAGCACCTGCGCGCCGACATCGTTGCCGACGACCATCAGCTGCGTCTGACCGGAGATGAAGGCCTGGATCACGGAATTGTAGTTGTCGAAGCGCTTGATGTCGGCCGACGCCGGTGCTGCCTCGGTGAGCGAGGTGTCCTCGAGCGTGCCGCGGTTGACGGCGATCGACTTGTCGGCGAGGTCTTCCTTGCCCTTGACCGCAAGTGCCGCCGGACCGATCACGGCGATGTAGTAGGGCGCGTAGGCGGCGGCGAAATCGATGACCTGCTCGCGTTCCTTCGAGTAGCCGACGCTCATCAGGATGTCGACGCGCTTGTCGTTCAGATACGGGATGCGGTTCTGGCCGGTGACGGCGATGGGGTTGAGCTTCACCTTGAGCGTATCGGCGATGTATTGCGCGACATCCATGTCATAGCCCTTGAGGCTCATATCGGCGCTGGCCGAGGAGAAGGGCGGGAAATCGGCGAAGACGCCGACATTGATGGCGCCGGCCTTGGTGATGTCCGCCAGCGCGTCGGCGCTGGCAGCCTGAATTGCGAGGCCGAAACCGGCCGTGCCAAGCATCAGCACGGCGGCGATGGATGTAAATGCCTTACGGATCGTCATTTTTTTATTCCCCTCTGGAAGCTTGTTTGTTGGATACGGCCGCCGGCTCCAGCGCGGCGGCCGCCTTTGCTTTTCTGAAATTCAGGCGCCCTTGCCTGTGATCGCCGGGCTGAACACCATCAGGCTCAGGATCTCGAACAGAACCTGTGCCGCGGCGTGCGCCGTGTTGGTGGTCGAGTCGTACTGCGGTGCCACCTCGACGACGTCGCCGCCGACGATGTTGAGACCCTTGAGGCCGCGCAGCAGTTCGAGCACCTCGCGTGTCGTCAGCCCGCCGACTTCCGGCGTGCCGGTGCCCGGCGCGAAGGCCGGATCGACGCTGTCGATGTCGAAGGAGACATAGGTCGGGCCGTCGCCGACTATTCTGCGCGCCTTCTCGATGATGGCCGGAATGCCGAGACCGGTCACCTCCTCGGCATGCACCACGGTCATGCCGGACTCGTAGGTGAATTCCCACAGATATTCGGCCGAGCCGCGGATGCCGATCTGGATCGTGCGCGTCGGGTCGAGCACGCCGTCAAGCACCGCGTTGCGGAACGGGCCGCCATGGTGGAACTTGGTCATGTCGAACAGGCCACTGGTGTCGCAGTGGGCGTCGATATGGATCAACCCGACCGGAGCTTTCTTCCCGACGGCCTTCAGGATCGGATGGCTGATCGAATGGTCGCCGCCGATCGAAAGCGGGATGACGCCGGCATCGACGATCTGGTTGGTGCGGCGCTCGATATCCTCATGGCTGGTCTCCAGCCGGTAGCGGCTGCGGAACGGCGTGTCGCCGATGTCGGCGACCCGGAGCTCATGTGTGGGCGCGCATTCCAGCACGTGGTTGTAAGGGCCGATGCGCTCGATGGCACGCAGCGCTCGCGGCCCGAAGCGCGAGCCTGGTCTGTTGGTGACGCCGAGATCCATCGGCACTCCGATCATCGCTACCTGAAGGTCGCCGAAATCCGGATTGTCGGCCGATATTTCCCGGTAGGGCGCGGCGAGGAAGGTCGGGATGCCTGAATAGGGCGCCAGCCGCGTGCCGCTTTTGGAGAAGATCTTGTCGGCGACCTTGCGGAATTTCGGGTCGAACATCTCGCCGCCATGGCTTTCACAATATTTGCGACGCAACGCGTCGAGCTTGCCGCGATCGTATCCCATGTCCGCTCCTCCTGGGCTGATACAGTGCCGACGCGGGTGACGCCTGCGAACCGACCGTCATCCGGCCGGGCCGCTGTCCCGCTGGCTGCCTGCAGATTTCACGTCTTGATGCTGTTCCAGGCCAGTGTCTGGCAGCGGCATTGAAAAATCAATTGATATTGTTAGGGTGCTTTCTGTGAGAAAATCTCACAATAAAGTTGATACCCATGACCAAACGCCTGCCACCACTTAATCCGCTGCGCGCCTTCGAGGCAACGGCCCGGCATGGCTCGCTGACCAAGGCGGCCAATGAGCTGAATGTCACGCATGGCGCCGTCAGCCACCAGATCAAGGCGCTTGAGCAGTCGCTCAGTGTCAAGCTGTTCGAGCGGGTCGGTCAGCGGGTCAAACTGACACCGCATGGCGCGGAGCTTCTGCCGGCAGTGTCGACCGCCTTCGACGGCATCGCGGCCGCCACCCAGCGCATGACAAGGCCGGCGAGCAGCGGCACACTTTCGGTCTCCTGCGTGCCGGCGCTTCTGTTGTTGTGGGTGACACCGCGGCTCGGCAGTTTCATGGCGCAATATCCCGACATAAGGCTGACGCTTATTCCTTCCAACGATCCCAAGGATTTGCGGGCGCCCACCATCGATGTCTGCGTGCATTATGGCGACGGCAGCTGGACCGATTGCTGGATGCGCAAATGGTCGGGCCTCGAACTGTTTCCCGTGGTCAGCCCGACCTTGATCAACAACCGCCCGATCCGCAGCGTCAGGGACCTTGCCGACCATGTCTTCCTGCATGGCGACGACGGTCGCGAATGGCACACCTGGCTGGCGGCGGCCGATGCGCTGGACCTGGAGCGGGGTCGCCGCCATCACCTCGGCGATGCGCGTATGGCGACCGAGGCGGCGGTGCACGGCCATGGCGTGGCGTTGGGCGACTCCGTGACGGCAAGCGCGCTGCTGGCCAGGGGCATGCTGGTCGCGCCGTTCAGCCTGTCGGTGCCGGCGGTCGACGATTTCTATGTCGTCTGCCGCAACGAGATGCGGGCGACACCGATCGTGCAGGTGTTCATCGACTGGCTGTTCGCCGAGAAGGCCGGGGATGACGGGCGCGCCGACGCCCCGGTGGCCGGCCGCATCGTCAGCCGCCGCAAGCGTCCGGCGCTCAGGGTGATGGGCGGCAAATCCGCAAACTGATGCCAGGCTCTGCGCCACAGCGTGCAGGCAGCTCTTTTTGTCGGGCCAGCCTGAAAGCGGGCAGCGTTCTGGCCGATTCGATGCTATGAGGCCTGTCGCGATTGTGGATGGCAGGCAGCGAAGGCGGTGTTGAAACATGGCTAAGACCGATATTGCGCGGCGCGTCTACAACCACACCTGGAAGCTCGATCCGATCGTGCGTAGCCTGCTCGACACGGATTTCTACAAGCTTCTGATGCTGCAGATGATCTGGGGCATGTACCCCAAGGTCAACACCACTTTCTCGCTGATCAACCGCTCGACCTCGGTGCGCCTTGCCGACGAGATCGACGAGGGCGAATTGCGCGAACAGCTCGACCATGCCCGCACGCTGCGCTTCTCCAAAAAGGAGATGATCTGGCTCGGCGGTAACAATTTCTATGGCCGCAAGCAGATCTTCGAGCCGGAGTTCCTCGCCTGGCTGGAAGGCTTCCGGCTGCCCGAGTATGAGCTGTCAAAGCGCGACGGGCAGTATGAGCTGACCTTCAGCGGGCCGTGGATGTACACCACGCTGTGGGAAATCCCGGCGCTCGCCATCATCAATGAACTTCGATCGCGCGCGGCGATGCGGGCGTTCGGGCCTTTCGCGCTCGACGTGCTCTATGCCCGCGCCAAGTCCAAGATGTGGGCCAAGACCGAGCGGCTGAAGGCGCTGCCCGGCATCCGCATCTCGGACTTCGGCACGCGCCGGCGCCATTCCTTCCTGTGGCAGCGCTGGTGCGTCGAGGCGCTGAAGGAAGGCATCGGCGAAGCGTTCACCGGCACCTCCAACGTGCTTCTGGCCATGGACAACGACCTCGAAGCGCTCGGCACCAACGCACATGAGCTGCCGATGGTGTTCGCCGCGCTTGCCGACTCGGAAAAAGAGCTGAGGCAGTCGCCCTACAAGGTGCTGCAGGACTGGCAGCGTTACTATGGCGGCAATCTGCTGATCGTGCTGCCCGACGCCTTCGGCACTGCCTCCTTCCTGCGCGACGCGCCGGACTGGGTGGCCGACTGGACAGGCTTTCGCCCCGACAGCGCGCCGCCGATCGAAGGCGGCGAGAAAATCCTGTCCTGGTGGCGCGACAAGGGCAAGGATCCCAAGCAGAAGCTGTTGATCTTCTCCGACGGGCTCGAGGTCGAGACGATCGAGGAGACCTATCGCCACTTCAAGGGCAAGGTGCGCATGTCCTTCGGCTGGGGCACCAATCTGACCAATGATTTCGAAGGCTGCGCGCCGACGGAAACCAACAGCCTCGACGCCATATCGCTGGTTTGCAAGGTCACCGAGGCCAATGGCAGGCCAGCGGTCAAGCTTTCCGACAATCCGGCCAAGGCGACCGGCGATGTGAAAGAGATCGAGCGGTATCTCAGGATCTTTGGCGAGAAGGACCGCGTGGAGCAATTGGTCAAGGTGTGAGGGGTGATGGGGCTCCTGGCATCGCCTGCAAAGATGGAATCTCGGATAGCTTGAGTTCCCGCACACCCCCCTCTGTCCTGCCGGACATCTCCCCCGCAAGGGGGGAGATTGGCCGCTTCGACCAGTCCGCCTTTTTCTCCGAAGTTGAAGATTGGCGAAAGCCTGGGCGACATCCGATCTCCCCCCTTGCGGGGGAGATGGCCGGTAGGCCAGAGGGGGGTGTGAAGGATCGCGGCGGCGAAGGTTATCGCCTCTTGATCACAAGCTTCATCTGCTTATTCGTATCCCTCCCCACCCCCGCCTTCGCGCACGCCTCCGATCGTGGCCATGTCCTGCTCCTGCCGACCGGCTACTATCTGGTCGGCGGCGCCTTCGCCGTGGCCATCAGCTTCCTCGTGCTGGCGCTGCTGCCTGCGGATTTGCTCGACCGTTTCTGGCGCCGGCGCCTGCCGTTGTTTGCCCTCAGAGACGCCACCCGCGCCGCCATCAGCCTGCTATCCTTCGCCGGCTTTGCAATTCTCATCGCCGCCGGCTTTTTCGGCAGCCGCGACCCACTTTCCAATCCTCTGCCACTGGTGATCTGGACCCTCTTGTGGGCCGGCGTCACGCTGCTGCAGGGTGTCTTCGGCGACCTCTGGTCATGGCTGAACCCCTGGTATGGGCCGTGGCGCCTTACCTCGCGCCTGTTCGGGACCGGGGATCACGGAGCATGGCGCCTGCCCCGATGGGTCGGCTGCTGGCCGGCTGCCATCCTGTTCTTCGCCTTCGCCTGGTTCGAACTCATCGATCCGGCGCCCGACGATCCGGCACGGCTGGCTTTTGCCGCCGGCCTCTACTGGCTGTTCTCTTTCCTCGCCATGCTGGCGTTCGGCTATCGCGGCTGGAGCCGCAGCGGTGAATTCCTGACGGTCTTCTTCTCGATGGTGGCGCGCTTCGCCATGGTCGAACGCAGCCAAGATGGCCGGCTTGGCCTGTGCTGGCCCGGCGCCAAGCTGCTGGCCGCGGAGCCCTTGCCGGCCAGCGGCATCGCCTTTCTGCTGCTGGCCTTGTCGTCGGTATCCTTCGACGGCCTGTCGAAGACCTTCTTCTGGCTCGGCCTGTTCGGTATCAACCCGCTCGAATTTCCCGGCCGCACGGCGCTGATCGGCAGCGGCACTTTCGGCCTCGTGCTGACATTCGTGCTGCTGGCGGCGGTGTTCCTGCTTGCCGTCCGGCTCGGCCAGCGTCTTGCCGGCAGCGACCACACTCTCGGCCGGGTCGCAGGCCTGCTGGTGTGGTCGATCGTGCCGATCGCGCTTGCCTATCACGTTGCGCATTATCTGACGGCCCTGCTCGTCGACGGCCAATATGCGCTTGCGGCACTTTCCGACCCGTTCGCGATCGGCTGGAACCTGTTCGGCACCGCCGACATGCAGATCGAGACCGGCATCGTTGCCGGGGCGGACTCGGCGTGGTGGCTGTGGAATGTCCAGGCCGGCGCCATCATCCTGGGCCATGTGCTCGCCGTCCTCGTCGCACACGGCTTCGCCTGGCGCCTGCACCCACAGCCCTCCCGCGCGGCACTCAGCCAGTTCCCGCTCACCTTGCTGATGATCGCCTACACCGTCTTCGGCCTCTGGTTGCTTGCCACGCCGACCACCGGATGAGAAAAGGACGGCCTCGATATCGTTGGGGAAGCTCGCTTGCCACATCAAGGCTTTGGTGATTTAGTTTGTACACATGCAATTTTTTGCGTCCTCTGAGCGAGGATGCCGAAGCCGCCTTATCGTTGGTCAAAACTGAAAAACAGGGGAACGAACATGGCTGACAAGAACGGATTTTTCGACCTCTCCAAGACTGCCCTGACCCGCCGCACGGCGCTGAAGGGGTTAGCCGCGGGCGCCGGCCTCGGCCTTGCCCCCGGCTTCGTCCGTTATTCCCAGGCGCAGAGTTCGGCGCCGATCAAGATCGGCTTCCAGTCGCACCGCACCGGCATCGGCGCCGCCTATGGCCGCTGGTACGAGAAGACGACGGCTGCCGCGGTCAAGGCGATCAATGCCGCCGGCGGCATCAACGGCCGTCAGGTCGAGGTGATCATCGAGGATGACGGCACCGATCCCGGCCGTGGCGCCGAAGTGGTCGGCAAGTTCGCCACCCAGCATAAGACCGACATCGTCTTCGGCACGCTGTTCTCGCATGTCGTCATCGGCTCGGCGCCCGCCGCCGGCGAAAACAAGATGCCCTATTTCGTCGTCAGCGAAGGCCATCACGTCGCCTCGACAAAGCTGAACCGCTATGTCTTCCAGCCCGGCATCACCGACGTGAAGAGCCAGATCCAGTCGATGGCGCCGTGGATCGCGGCCAATGCCGGCAAGAAGGTGACGCAGATCTTCCCCGATTTCGCCTTCGGCTACGACCATCGCGACTACCTGCCGCCGGCACTGAAGGCGCAAGGCGGCGAGGTCATCGCGCAGATCGCCATCCCGCCGACGGAATCGTCCTTCACCAAGTACTTTCCGCAGATCCCGGCCGAGACCGAGGTGATCTACCACGTCATGGTCGGCCCGGCCGTGCTCACCTTCGTCAAGGAGCTCGGCGAGTTCTACGGCTCCAACCGGCCGCAACTGTTCGGCTTCATCGATTCGCTCGAAGCCACCGACATCAACAGCCCCGGCCTCGAATTCCTCGACGGCAGCCATTTCTGGGAAGGCTCGCCGCGTTATGCGCAGGCCGATGATTCCGAAGCGCAGAAGGCCTATCGCGCCGCCGTCGGCATCGACGACAATGGCGCCGCCGTCGGCGATCCCAAGGATGTCTCCACCGCAGCCCACATGTTCGGCTGCTGGGAGACGCTCTATGTCGTCAAGAAGGCAATGGAAGACGCCGGCTACAAGGGTCCGGAAGACCGCGCCAAGCTGGTCGAGGCGACCGAGGCCCTGACCGAGTTCGCCGAAGGTCCGGAGCATCCGCAGGGGCCGAAAACCTTCAACGGCAAGATCCACCAGTGCTTCGGCATCCAGAACATCTCCAAGGTCGAAGGCGGCAAGCTCAAGGTCGTGCACAAGACCAAGATCGAAGACGGGCTTTACGAGGCCGAGGGGGATTACACGACGCAGGCGCTGTGAGGCTTAGCTTCAGCAGCGTGAGCGCCAAGGCACCCCCCTCTGTCCTGCCGGACATCTCCCCCGCATGGGGGGAGATCGGCAGTTCGTGCGACGGCGCCTATCTGCCCGCGTTGATGGTTGGCGATGCCAGCGACGACATTCAATCTCCCCCCTTGCGGGGGAGATGCCCGGCAGGGCAGAGGGGGGTGCCTCGCGCATCCGCTGGTACCTAGCCCATGCACTTCGGTCCTCACCTCCTCCTCGCCGCCCTCGAAGGCCTCGTCACATCGGCGGTGCTGGCGCTGACGGCGCTCGGCTTATCGCTGGTGTTCGGCGTCATGCGGGTGGTCAATGTCGCGCATGGCGAGTTCTTCATGCTTGGCGCGGTGCTCGCCTGGGCGATCACCACGGCCATCGGCGGTCACCCTGCGCTCGGCTTCCTGGCGGCGCTGGTGATTGCGCCGCTGATCGTCGGCGCCATTGCGTTGGTCGCCGAACGGCTGGTGCTGCGCCGGCTCAATTATAATCCGGAAGCCACCATCGTCGCCACCATCGGCATGCTCTACATCATCCAGCAGCTGGCGCTGACCTTCTACGGCCCGGAGGCGCGGCCGGTCGAGCCGCCCTTCAGCTACCGCATCCTTTTGCCGTGGTTCGGCTATTCCGGCTACAAACTGTCTGTTGTCGCCATTTCGGCGCTGCTGCTCATCGCGACATGGCTGGTGCTGACCCGCACCAGGATCGGCCTCGTCATGCGCGCCACGCAGTATGACAGCGAAACCGCACAGGCCTTCGGCATCCCTGTCGGCCGTGTCTATGGCGGCGTCTTCGCGCTCGGCGCCATGCTGGCGGCCATTGCCGCGGTGCTGATCGTGCCGATCAGCCAGGCGCATTATCTGATGGGACAGGATCCGCTGCTGCTCTCCTTCATCGTCGTCATCATCGGCGGCCTCGGCTCGCTGCGCGGAACGGTCGTCGCCGCCGTGCTGATCGGCCTCTCCGACGGCATCATCTCGATGTTCTTCTCGCCGACTTTGGCCAAGATCATCGCAACGCTGCTGGTCGCCATGGTGCTGGTGTTCCGCCCGCAAGGCCTGTTCGGGACGGCATCGCGATGAGCGAAGCTTCGCCGGCAAAAGCCTATGCCCTGCATCTCGGCGTCATCGCGCTGCTCTTCGTGCTGAGCTTCGTGCTGCCGGAGTACTATCACGGCCTGCTTGCCCGCATCATGGTGCTGGCGGTCTTTGCCATGGGTTACAACATGCTGTTCGGCTATGTCGGCCTACTTAGCCTCGGCCACGCCATGTTCTTTGCCGCCGGGCTCTATGGCGCCGGCCTTGCCGTCATCCAGCTTGGCTGGGGCGTACCAGCGGCATTTGCCGCTGGGATTGCCTGCGGCGCTGTGCTGGCGCTGGTGATCGGCCTGCTGGCGCTGCGCACCACGGGTGTCGCCTTCATGATCGTCACCATGATGTTCGCCCAGGTTTTTTATCTCCTCATTCTTTATTTCGCGACGTGGACTGGCGGCGACCAGGGCATGGTCGTCCCGCAGCCGGCGCGGGTGCTTAGCTTCGGCACGACATCGCTCGAGCTCACCAATCCAACGGTGCGCTACTTGACAGCGCTCGGGCTGTTTTCGATCGTGCTTCTCGTCAAGTTGGCCATGGTCCGCTCCCGCTATGGCCGCGTGCTGGTCGCCATCCGCGAGAACGAGGAGCGGACGAAGATGCTGGGATACGACACTTTCTCCAACAAGCTCGCCGCCGTCGTCATCTCCGGCATCATCTGCGCGGCCTCGGGTGCCGCCTATGCACTGCTGTTCGGCTATGTCGGATCGAGCTTCGCCTCGGTGCAATATTCGATCCTGCCGCTGCTGTGGGTGCTGCTGGGGGGTGCTGCCACAACGCTTGGGCCGCTGATCGGCACGCTGTTTATGTACTATGTCATCGACATCACCAGCGGCTACACCTCCGCCTATCTGCTGATCGTCGGCATCGCGCTCATCCTTTTGGTGCTGTTTTTCCCCAAAGGCATTCTGGGCAGCATCCGCCAGCGCTGGCTTGGGTGGCTGCCATGATGCCGCTTTTGACCACCAAGGGCCTGTCGCGCAATTTCGGCGGCCTGCGCGCCGTCGACGGCGTCGATTTCGCGCTGATGCCCGGCGAAATCCGCGCCGTGATCGGCCCCAACGGAGCGGGGAAAACCACCTTCGTCAGCCTGGTCAGCGGCCGCATCCAGCCGTCTGCCGGCATGATCGTCTTCGACGGCGCCGACATCACCAATCTGCCAGCCTATGTCAGGGTGCGCAGGGGCATCGCCTACACCTTCCAGCTCACCAGCGTCTATGCCAACCTGTCCGTTTACGCCAACGTCGCGCTGCCCGCGCAACTGACGCTGCGGCATGGCAGCCATTCCAAGAGCGCGATACAGGCCGCTGTCATGTCAGCACTCGAACGCACCGGCCTGGCCGATCGTGCCCACATGCCGGCCGGCCAATTGTCCTACGGCCATCAGCGCCTGCTGGAAGTGGCGATGGGCCTGGCGCTGAAGCCGCGCCTGCTGATCCTCGACGAACCGACGCAAGGCCTGGCCGACTCTGAGATCGACAATTTCATCACGTTGGTGCGCGAGATCGCCAAAAACGCCACCGTGCTTCTGATCGAGCACAACATGCCCGTGGTCATGCAACTGGCCGACCGCATCACCGTCTTCAACGCCGGCAGGATCCTCGCCGAAGGCACGCCCGAAGCAATCCGCGGGAACGTGGCGGTGCAGGAAGCCTATCTGGGGACCGCCCCATGACCGAGACAAACAAGGCCGAGGCGACGTCTCAAGCACTCACCATCTCGGGGCTCGATTGCTTCTATGGCGAGGTCCAGGTGCTCTATGGCCTCGACCTGGTGCTGAACAAGGGCGAGGTGCTGTGCCTGTTCGGCCGCAACGGCGCCGGCAAGACGACGACGCTCAAAGCCATCATGGGGCTGGTTCCCTCAAGCGCCGGCTCGATCAAACTGGCTGGCCAAGAGTTGACCGGGCTACCGGCGCATGAGGTGCCGAAGGCAGGCGTCGCCTATGTGCCGCAAGGCAGGCGGCTGTTCGCCGAGATGACGGTGGCCGAAAACATCGAGATCGGCCTGATGGCGCGCGGCAAGGGCAAGGCGACGCGTGAAAATGTGCTCGACCTCTTTCCGCTGTTGCGCCAGCGGCTGAGGCAGCGCTCCGGTACGCTGTCCGGCGGCGAGCAGCAGATGCTGGCGATGGCGCGCGCGCTCTGTCTCGAACCGCAGGTGCTGCTGCTCGACGAGCCTACCGAAGGGCTGATGCCGTCGATGATCGCCAAGATCCGCGAGACGGTGTCGAAGCTGCGCGACATGGGCGTTTCGACCATCCTGGTCGAGCAGCGTGTCGATGCGGTGCTTTCGGTCGCCGACCGCGTTGCCTTCATCGAAAACGGCCGCAACCGCGAGACGGTCGATGTCGAGGAATTGCGCGCCGACCCGTCGGCGGTGCCCCGTTATGTCGGCGTGGGTTGATCAGCCGAAGAACAGAAAACCCGCACCCAAAAATGTCGGGATCAGCACCAGGCCCGACCATGCCATATAGCCGAAAAAGCCCGGCATCTTGACGCCGCGATGCCTGGCGATGGCGTAGACCATGAAGTTCGGCGCATTGCCGATATAGGTGTTGGCGCCCATGAACACCGCACCGGCCGAGATCGCAGCCAAAGTCGAGGCGAATTCCGTCATCAGGTGCCGGGGGTCGCCGCCGGCAAGCTCGAAAAACACCAGATAGGTCGGCGCATTGTCGAGGAAGGATGACAGCGCCCCTGTCAGCCAGAAATAGGCGAGATCGTTGGGCTGGCCGGAGGGCGAACTGACAAGTGACACCAGCGGCGCCAGCGCACCCTCATGGCTTGCCCTAAGGATGGCGATGACCGGCACGATGCAGATGAAGATGCCGGCAAACAATTTCGCCACCTCCGATATCGGACCCCAGTTGAAGCCGTTGGCTTCCCGGTGGCTCTTGTAGGAGAGCGGAAGCGACAGCAGGGCCAGCGCCAGGATGATGGCGTCACGCACCAGATTCTGCAGTTCCAGGCTGACCCCGAACACGGAGAAGCTGACGCCCGGCTTCCAGGCTGCCGACAGCAGGATGGCGCCGATCACGCCCGCCAGCAGCGGAAGGTTGGCCAGGCCGCGCAGACGCACCTTGGTATCCGGTGTCGGATCCTTGATCTTCGGCGCGCCGGCCTCGCGCCGGTGCAGGATGATGTCGATGCCCAGGAAGACGGCCAGCACGACGCCGCCGACGAACAGCGTTTCGCGCCAGAGGTTGGCGGTCGTCCAGAAGAAATCGACGCCTCTGAGGAAGCCGACGAACAAAGGCGGGTCACCCAAAGGTGTCAGCGAGCCGCCGATGTTGGAGACGAGGAAGATGAAGAAGATGACGACATGGGCGTTGAACGGCCTGTTATCATTGGCGCGGATGATCGGCCGGATCAGGATCATCGAGGCACCGGTCGTGCCGATCACCGAGGCCAGCAGCGCGCCGACCAGCAGCAGGCCGGCATTCACCAGCGGCGTGCCGTGAATGTTGCCGGCAATGAGAATGCCGCCCGAAATGGTGAACAGCGCAAACAGCAGGATGATGAACGACATGTATTCGGTGAGCAACGCATGCAGCACCGCTTCGGTCGCTGTGGGGACACCGAAGGCAACCGCCAGCGGCAGGACCACCAGAGCGCCCCAAAGGGCCGCGATCTTGCCGTAGTGATGCTCCCAGGCATGAGGAAACAGCAGCGGACCGGTGGCGATCGACAACAACAGCCCGGCAAAGGGCAGCGCCCACCACAGCGACATCGAAGCGCCGGGCAGGCCGTGTTCCTCCGCCGCGAAAGCCTGTGCCGGAAACAGCATAGCGGCAATTATCGCAGCGCATGCAGCCAACAGGGGAATCGGATATGAAAAAGGCCCCCTCATCCGGCCGCTACGCGGCCACCTTCTCCCCGTTGGGGAGAAGAGACGAGCTTCGGTGCCGGCAACCTCCTCTCCCCTCGGGGAGAGGTCGGATTGACCCGAATTGCTCTTCGCAATTCGGTTGGCAATCCGGGTGAGGGGAAGCTTCACCGAAGGCAACAATCCTGCCTTTAAAAATCGGATCTTTACCTGTTGCCCCACGATCCGTTCAATCCGACAAAGGGTCTTCGAGCATCACGCCGGCGTCGCGCATGCGCTGCAGCATGGCATGGAGCGAGCCGTTGAGATCGATGCCGCGGCAGGCATCGAGCCGCACTGTGGTTTTAAAGCCCTGGCTGACGGCATCCAGCGCCGAAAAGCCGACGCAGAAATCGGTTGCCAGTCCGACCAGGGTCAGCGTGTCGATGCCGCGCTCCCGGAGATAGCCGGCAAGGCCGGTCTGTGTCGTGCGATCGTTTTCGAAGAAGGCCGAGTAGCTGTCGATATCAGGGCGAAACCCCTTGCGGATAACGAGTTCGGCCTTGGTCCAGGCGAGGCCGGAATGGAAATCCGAGCCCAGGCTGCCCTGAATGCAATGATCCGGCCACAGCGTCTGCTGGCCGTACGGCATCTCGATCATGGTGAAGGGATGCGCGCCCGGATGGCTCGAAGCAAAGCTGGAGTGACCGGCGGGATGCCAGTCCTGCGTCAGCACGACATGGTCGGTTCGCCGGATCAGGTCGTTGACCAGCGGCACGATCTCATCGCCGCCAGCAACCGCCAGCGCGCCGCCCGGACAAAAATCGTTCTGCAGGTCGATGACGACAAGCGCTTCGTCGGCCATGGGCTTTCCTCTTCCGTATGCAGGCTCCAGTGGAAAATGCCGCTGACGCGACCGGACGCAGAAACTTGACCAGATGGCCGGCGGCGTCAACCTCTCGCGACATAACAAATGCGTGCCGGCCGGGTCGCTGCAAACTCCGGCTTTGACAAATCCTGCGGGCTTGATATCATTTGCATACGAATGAATTTCTCGGCTGAACGCCGGAAATACCGGATTCGGAAAGTTCCTTTTCTGGAAGGCAAAGCGTGATCCGTTACGCGAAACCCACCTCGGTCGACGAAGCGCTCGCTTTGCTTGGCGAGGGCGCCTGGCGCATCCTTGCCGGCGGCACCGATTTTTATCCCGCACAGGGCAGCAAACCCTTCCGCGACAATGTTCTCGACATTAACGGCCTGGGTTCGCTGCGCGGCATTGCCGAGACGAGCGATCATTTCGTCATCGGCGCGCGCACGACCTGGACCGACATCGTCCGCTATCCCTTGCCGCCGGCCTTCGACGCCCTGAAGCAGGCGGCGCGGGAGGTCGGCTCGGCGCAGATCCAGAACGTCGCCTCGGTCGCCGGCAATCTCTGCAACGCCTCGCCTGCCGCCGACGGCGTGCCGGCCCTGCTGGTCCTCGACGCCGAGGTCGAGCTGCGCTCAGTTGCCGCGACGCGGCACCTGCCGCTGCAGGACTTCATTCTCGGCAGCCGCCGCACGGCTCTGTTGCCCGGTGAGATGGTCACGGCCATCCGCGTGCCGAGAACCGCCCCTACCGGCATGTCGGCTTTCATCAAGCTCGGCGCGCGCCGTTATCTCGTCATTTCCATCGCCATGGTGGCGGCGCGTCTGGTCGTCGACAATGGCACCGTCCGGCAAGCGGCCGTCGCCGCCGGCTCCTGTTCGGTGGTGGCCAAGCGGCTGGCAGGCGTCGAAGCCGCGTTGTGCGGGCTGCCGGCGGATGGCGAGCTTGCCTATGCGGTCCTGTCCGCGCCGATGAGCGAACTGTCGCCGATCGCCGATGTGCGCGGCAGCGCCGAATACCGGCTCGATGCGGTGCGCGAGATCGTTGCCCGCGCCGTGCTCGCGGCTGTGGGGCGGACGACTGGCGAAGAGGTGGCGGCATGAGCCAAATTCAGCCTGACGTGCGTGAAGCGGTGCCCGACCTGGACAGCGTCCAGCCAGGCTACGGCGCTGCGCGCACCGATATCGTCTTCGAGGTCAACGGCGCCGCCGTCTCGGTCAATGTGCCGCCGCTGCGCCGGCTGTCGCTGGTGCTGCGCGATGAATTGCTGTTGACCGGCACCAAGGTCGGCTGCGACGCCGGCGACTGTGGCGCCTGTACGGTGCTGGTCGACGGCGATCCCGTCTGCGCCTGCCTGATGCCGGCGGCTTCCGCTGCCGGCGCATCGGTGACGACAGTCGAAGGGCTTTCCAACGGCCGGCTGTCGGCGCTGCAGGCCTCTTTCCTCGCCCACGGCGCCGCGCAGTGCGGGATCTGCACGCCCGCTCTGTTGGTTGTGGCGACGGCGTTGCTGGAGAAGAAGGCGAGCCCGACCGAGGTCGAGGTACAGGACGCGCTCGGCGGAATTCTGTGCCGCTGCACCGGCTACCGGAAGATCATTGCCGCAGTGATCGATGCCTCCGGGCAGGCAGCAAGCCTGGATTTCCGCTTGCCTCCATCCGGCCACGCGATCGGCTCCTCGCCGGTCCGACTCGACGGCTTGCCGAAGGTCACCGGGGCTGAGAAATTCGGCGGCGATTCCTTCCCCGCCGATGCGCTGGCCGTGCTGGTGGTCCGCTCGCCGCATTATCACGCCGCTTTCGCCTTCGGCGACCTCGACGGCTGGGCGAAACAGCATCCTGGCATCGCCGGGGTCTTCACCGCCGCCGACATTCCGGGAAAAAACTGTTTCGGCGCTATCGGCCCATTCGCCGACCAGCCGGCGCTGGCCGAAGGTTTTACTCGTCTTCGCGGCGAGGCGGTGGCGCTGGTCGCCGGCGAGCGCGAGGCGATCCTCGATCTCGACCTGTCGGATTTTCCTATCCGCTGGAGCGAACTGCCGCATTTTCTGCAACCCGCCGAAGCGCAGGCCGAAGGTGCGGCGCTGATCCACGAAAACCGCTCGGCGAACCTGCTCACCTCCGGCCTGGTCGAGCGCGGCGACCCCGAGACGGCGATTGCCGGTTCTGCTTTCACCGTGTCCGGCACCATCCACACCGCCTATGTCGAGCACGCCTATATCGAACCGGAAGCCGGCTATGCCTATCTGGACGGCGACACGCTGGTCGTCGTCGCCTGCACCCAGGCACCCTATATGGATCGCGACGAGACGGCGAAGGTGCTCGGCCTTGCCGTCGACAAGGTGCGTATCGTGCCGACCGCGACCGGTGGTGGTTTCGGTTCGAAACTCGACGTCTCGCTGCAGCCGCTGATCGGCCTGGTGGCGCTGAAGACCGGGCGGCCGGCAGCATTGGCCTACACCCGCAACGAATCGATGATGTCGACCACCAAGCGCCATCCGGCCGAGATGAAAGCGACCATCGGCGCCGATGCCGATGGCCTTGTCACCGGCATGATCTTCGAAGGTGACTTCAACACCGGCGCCTATGCAAGCTGGGGCCCTACCGTGGCCAACCGCGTGCCGGTGCACGCCTCGGGACCCTACGCGACGCCGAATTACCGTGCCGAAGGCCGCGCCATCCACACGCATGGGCCGATCTCCGGCGCCTTCCGCGGCTTCGGTGTGCCGCAGGCGACGATCATGCAGGAGACGCTCTATGACGAGCTGGCCGGCAAGCTCGGCATGGATCGGCTCGACTTTCGGATGAGGAACTGCCTTCGGAACGGGTCCGAAACGGTTACCGGGCAGCGGCTGGACTCAGGCGTCGGCATCGCCGAATGCCTCGAATCGCTGCGGCCGCATTGGGCGCGCGCGAAAGCCGACGCGGATGCGTTCAACGGTGCCAACAGAGACAAAAAGCGCGGCGTAGGCATCGCCTCCTGCTGGTATGGCTGCGGCAACACCTCGCTGCCCAACCCGTCGACCATCCGCGTCGGCATCGCGGCTGACGGCACTGTCATCCTACACCAAGGCGCCGTCGATATCGGCCAGGGTTCGAACACCGTCATCGCCCAGATCTGCGCCGACGCGCTTGGCCTGCCGCTGGAGAAATTCCAGCTGAAGAGCGCCGATACGTCAATCACTCCCGACGCCGGCAAGACATCGGCCTCGCGCCAGACCTTCGTCACCGGCAAGGCGGCCGAAAAGGCCGGCCGCGCCTTGCGCGAAAAGATCCTGCGTTTCGCCAATGTGTCCGAAATGGCATCGCTGCAACTCGACGGCCCGGCGATCGCCATCCGCGAAGGTGAAGCCACGCGCCGTATCGACCTCGCCTCGCTCGACGTGGATGCCGAAGGCTTCGTCTTCCGCGCCGAGGAAACCTACGACCCGCCGACGCTGCCGCTCGATGCCAAGGGACAGGGCAAACCCTACGCCGTCTATGGCTATGGCGCGCAGATTGCGGAACTTGAGGTCGATCTCAAGCTCGGCACGGTGAAGCTGATCAAGATCACCGCCGCGCACGATGTCGGCAAGGCGATCAACCCGCTGCTGGTCGAAGGCCAGATCGAAGGCGGTATCGCGCAAGGCATCGGCATGGCGCTGATGGAGGAGTATATTCCCGGCCGCACCGAGAATTTGCACGACTATCTCATTCCGACCATCGGCGACGTGCCGCCGATCGAAACCATCCTGATAGAAGTTCCGGACCCGGAAGGACCCTTTGGCGCCAAGGGGCTGGGCGAGCATGTGCTGATCTCGACGGCGCCTGCGATCCTCAACGCCATCCGCCACGCCACCGGCGTCCTGGTCACCAAGATTCCGGCGACACCGACGCGTATCCGCGCCGCCATTCGCGAAAAGGAGGCACGCCGATGAGCGAGCTTGCCGAGCGCTTCGAAACCCACGATCCCGGTGAGAAGCTGGTGGCGGAGAAGATCCGCTGCGATGCCTGTCCGGTGATGTGCTACATCGCCGACGGGCGCACCGGCGCCTGCGACCGCTACGGCAATGTCGGCGGCAGCATCGTGCGGATGGACCCGCTGACCATCCTCGACCATGCGGCGGAGGCCGGCGCGGCAATCGTGCCGTTCGTTGCCGAGGGCGAGGCATGGGACGGCGAACTTATCAACACCGGCCGCCGCTTCGTCACCGCCATCGGTGCAGGCACCACCTATCCCGACTACAAGCCGGCCCCGTTCATCGTCAGCCAGGAGGTCGAGGGCATCGATCTCGTCACGGTCGTTACCGAGGGCATTTTCTCCTACTGCGGCGTCAAGGTGAAGATCGACACCGACCGCCATATCGGGCCCGAAACGGCTGTGGTGAGATCGCAAGGCGAGGCGATCGGCCATGTCACGACGGGTGAATATGGCTCGCAGATGCTGTCGCTGGGCGGCGTGCATCATCTGACCGGCGGCTCCAAGGCAGAGGGCCGCGCCACCTGCGACGCGCTGCTCAATCTGTGCAACCGCAAGCCGGTGGAACTGGCCATCGACGGCGGCGCCACCATCATCGTCGAAGCCGGCAAACCGCCTGTTATCGATGGCAAGCAGGAACACCGCATGCGCGTCGGCTGCGGCTCGGCCACCATCGGCATGTTCGCCACGCAATGGCGCGGCCTTGTCGACGAGGTGGTGGTGGTCGACGACCACATCACCGGCGTCGTTTCCGAGCATCAGGCCGGCAAGGTGCTGGGCTGGCAGGACACCGGGATTAAAATCATCGGCCGCCGTTCGACGCCGGGCCGCTATTTCAAAGTTTCCGAACCCGGCCTCGGCTGGGGCGGCACCAGCATCTCCGACCCGCTGTCGATCCTCGGCGAATGGAATGCCAAGAAGGGCGCACGGCCGGGCCTGTCGCTGCTGATGGTGTCGACCACCGGCGAGCAATTCGCCTACTACGAACTCGACGACGAATTGAAGCCGGTCCAAAAACCGTTTCCCGAACGGCTGCAAAAGTCCGTCGGGCTAATCGAGGACAATTGCGAGCCGGCGCTGTGCACGGTGCTCTTCATCGGCGGCGCCGGTGGTTCACTGCGCGCCGGCGTCACCGAGAACCCGGTCAACCTGACCCGTTCCGTGCAGGGCCTGACCACCTATGTCACGGTCGGCGGCGCGCCGGTCTATGTCTGGCCGGGCGGCGGCATCACGCTGATGGTCGATGTTATCAGGGTACCCGAAGGCGCCTTCGGCTATGTGCCGACCCCCGCACTTGTGGCGCCGATCGAATTCACCTTGCGCCGCGACGACTATATCAGGCTCGGCGGCTATGAGGCCGAGATCCGCAGCGTCGAGGACATCGTTGCCAAGGGTGGCGAATACCTCAATCCGCGCCGCGGCACCGGTGCCGCGGCCAGCAATCCATGGCCGCCGCTGGCGCAACTGCGCCGCGCGGGTTCCAACGGGGCTGGGTGATGGACGGCCCACAAGCGCATTGGCTGCAGGACGGCAAGCGGCTGCATCTCAACCACGGGCCGATCGACCTGATCGTCGAGGCCTTCGGCGAGGTGCACGAACGCCGCCTGGCCTATGAGCAGGCGGCGTCGCGCTTCCAGACCATTTTGACCGAGCTGGTTGATGAACTTCCCGAACTGCGCCGTCCTGCGTCGTTGCGCCCTCGCCTGTTCTCCGGGTCGACGGCACGACGCATGGAGGCGGCGGTCGTGCCGCTGGCGGAAAAATTCATCACGCCGATGGCCGCCGTCGCCGGTTCGGTGGCCGACGAAATGCTTGATGCGCTGCTGGCGGGTCGCCAACTCGATCGCGCCTATGTCAACAATGGCGGCGATAGCGCCATCCATCTCGGCGCCGGCCAGTCGATGACGCTTGCCATCGCCGGCACCGGACACGGTCTGGCCGACCGCATCGTCATCCGCGCCGAGGATGGCGTGCACGGCGTTGCCACCAGCGGCTGGCGCGGACGCTCGTTTTCGCTGGGCATCGCGGATGCGGTGACCGTGCTGGCGAAGACCGGAGCCGAAGCCGATGCCGCCGCGACGCTGATTGCCAATGCCGTCGATCTGCCCGGCCATATGGCCATCCGGCGTGTGCCGGCGCGCGATCTGGCGCCGGACAGTGACCTTGGCGGCCGCCTGGTGACGCAAGAAGTCGGCCGGCTTTCTTCTTTGGAGATTGCCACGGCGCTGGACAGCGGGCTTGCCGTCGCCGAAGATTTCCGCCGCAGGGGATTGATCGCCGCATCGGCCCTGTTCCTTGCCGGCCAGACCCGCATCAGTGGTTCCATGGCGCTTGCCGCGCCCAACAAAATCCCAGGGAAGGAAGTTGCGCATGCCTGAGTTTCCGATCCGCAAGATCGCGGTTCTGACCGAGGAAATCTTTCACGAAGGCGGGCCGGTGGCCCAAGTGCCGCGCCGCCGCGCCGCCGCCATGGCGCTGGTGAAGAACCCGTTTGCCGGTCGCTACGTGGAAGACTTGCAGAGCGCCATGGACGATCTGAAGCCACTCGGGCTGCTGCTCGCCGACCGGCTGATCGCGGCGCTCGGCGGCGACGTCAAACAGATCGACGGCTATGGCAAGGGCGCCATTGTCGGCACGTCAGGTGAACTCGAGCACGGTGCGCTCTGGCATGTGCCCGGCGGCTACGCCATGCGCGAACGGCTCGGCGACGCCAAGGCGATCGTGCCGTCGGCCAAGAAGGTCGGTGCTTTCGGTTCAAGGCTCGATGTGCCGCTCGGCCACATCAACGCCGCCTATGTGCGCAGCCATTTCGACGCCATGGAAGTCGGCATCAATGATGGGCCGCGCCCCGACGAAATTCTGTTCTGCCTCGCCATGACCTGCGGCCCACGCGTGCACGACCGCATGGGCGGGCTGGCAGCCAAGGACATCAAGGCCTGGGACGGGCTGCGGTGAGCGCCGAGGACAATCTGCTCAAGCTCGTCGAGGTCGAAGAGCCTGAGGAACACGATTACCTCCTGCAGGAGCAGGTCGGCTTCATCCTGCGCAAGGCGCATCAGCGCCATGTCTCGATCTTTGCCGCGCATATCGGCGATCTGACGCCGCCGCAATTCGCGGCGCTGGCCAAGCTGCGCGACGTCGGCGAGACCTCGCAGAACCAGCTCGGCACGCTGATCGCCATGGACGCGGCGACTGTGAAAGGCGTCATCGACCGGCTGAAGGCACGTGGCCTGGTCGAGCTTTCCAAGCACGAGGTCGACAAGAGGCGGCTGCTGGTCAACCTGACCGCGGAAGGCCGCGACGCCATCGAGCGCCTGATTCCGCTGGCCCGCGAGATCACCCAGGAAACGCTAGCGCCGCTCTCGGCCAAGGAGATCGCCACCTTCATGAAGCTGCTGGCGAAGCTGGCTTAGAGCGGCGGCATGGTCCTTTCCTCTACCTCCGGAGGGGGGAGAGGTGGCGCTGCGAAGCAGCGACGGAGTGGGGGAACCACCTGGCAACCGCCGCCAACGAATATTGAAAGGGGACCAGGGCGCAAGAATCTTCCTGCACCGCGCCAAGGGTCGACCCCCACTCCGTCGAGCTGCGCTCGATACCTCTCCCCCGATCGACGGGGGAGAGGAAGGGTGCCAAGCTGTCCCTGGGACGAAGAACCTGGACCTTGGGCCGGCACTTATCCCCGGCGAAAACTCAGAGGCCGTTGTCCTTCAGCACCTGAGCGGCGTTTTCCTTGGTGATCTTCTCGGTCGGCAAGGTGATGGTCTTTTCGACCTTTTCGCCATTGAGGAACTTGATCGCTTGGCGCAAGCCTTCGGCGCCGGGGGTGACATAGGTGAAGGTTGCCGTCAGTTCGCCCTTGTTCACCATCTGCACACCTTCGTTTGGCAGACCGTCGATGCCGATGAACTTGATGTCCTTCTCACGGCCGACATCCTTGGCGGCGAGATAGGCGCCATAGGCCATCGGGTCGTTGTGGCCATAGACGAGATCGATCTTCTCGTTGCTCTTCAGCGCATTGGCCATCAAATTGTAGGCCTGGTCCTGCTTCCAGTCGCCCGACTGCTGGTCGAGCAGATATTTGATGCCCGGTTCCTTGTCGGTGAATTCATGGAAGCCGTCATGGCGGTCATGCGCCGGCTGGGTGCCCATGCCGCCCCAGATCTCGACGACGTTACCTGATGCCTTGCCCTTGCCGCCAAGCAGTTCGACGGCATATTCGCCGGCCGCGCGGCCGATCAGTGCGTTGTCGCCGCCGACGAACTGCGTGTAGTCCTTGGTGTCGACATTGCGGTCGAGCACGAAGACCGGAATCTTGGCGTCGATCGCCTGCTGCACGACACCGGTCAGGCCGGCGGATTCCTTCGGCGATACCAACAGTGCGTCGACCTCCTGACGGATCAGGTTCTCGACATCGGCGACCTGCTTCTCCGTCTTGTCCTCGCCGTCGGTGATGATCAGCTCGACCTCGGGATGCTTGGCGGCTTCGGCCAGGATGTCCTTGTTGAACTGCGCACGCCAGGGCTCGATGGTCGTCACCTGCGAGAAGCCGATCTTCCACTTCTTGTCCTGGGCGAAGGCATTGCCGCTGGTCAGCAGTGCGGTGGTGGTCAGCAATGCCGCGGTCATGGCAGCAAGCTTCAGCATGTCACGTCGTTTCATTTTTGTTTCCTCCGAGATTGAGAGACGATGTCTCTTGTGACGGCCGCTTTGCCGCGGCCGTTTCCTTGCGCGCCGTTTGCCCGCCTGGCAGGCGCAGATAGGCCAGGAGATCACCGGCATTGCGCTCCTGCACGAGCACGGTGCCGATGATGATCATCCCCTTCAGCACCAGCTGAAGGTTCGAATTGATGTTGTGAAGCTGCAGGATGTTGGAGAGCAGCCCGAAGATCAGCACACCGCAGAACGTGCCGGTGAGGCTGCCGCGCCCGCCCATCAGGCTGGTGCCGCCGATGACGACAGCGGCGATGGCGTCAAGCTCCAGCCCTGCGCCGGCATCCGGCTTTCCCTGCCGGTATTGCGCGACATAGAGCACGGCGGCGATGCCGGCGAGCAGCCCGGAGACGGCATAGGTGGCGATCTTGACGCGGCCGGCGGCGATGCCCGAAAGCCGCGCCGCCTCCTCATTGCCGCCAATGGCATAGACATAGCGGCCGAACGGCGTGAAGCGCAGCACCGCGCCGTAGATCACGATGGCGCCGAGGAAGAACAGGCCGGGCATCGGGATGATGCCGAACACCAGCGAGCGCAATATCTCGAAATCGGCGGTGGCGTTGGAGCCGGTATAGACCGGCAGCACCGCATTGTTCTGGCCTGCGGTCAGCCGGGCGATGCCGAGCGCCGTCACCATCATCGCCAGCGTGACGATGAAGGGCTGCAGGCGTCCGGCAACGATGATGAAGCCGTTGAGCGCGCCGAACAACAACCCGACGCATGGCGCCACCAGCAGCACGCCGAGCACGCCGAATTTCGGCTCGATCTGCGGCAGCAGGTACCAGAGCGACAGGCAGCACAGGACCACGCCGACGACGGCGGGCGTGACTAGGCCGCGAATACCGTCCAGCCTGATGTCGCGGACGAGATCGGCACCGGCACGGGATTTCGCAAGGTTCTGGAAGATGAAGCGGGTGACGACGAAACCGAGGCAAAGCGCCACCAGTGCGACGGTCGGCATGCCCAGCACGACGCCGGGCGTCACGCCTGGAACCGTCAGCAGCATGGCGCAGACCACCGTGCAGATGGCCATCAGCGAGCCGACCGAAAGATCGATGCCGCCGGTGATGATCACCGCCGTCATGCCGGTAGCGATCAGGCCGGTGGTCGACACCTGGCGCAACACGTCGAGCAGATTGCCGTAGGACAGGAAGATGTTGTTGCCCTTCGAGCTCATCGGCGAGCCCAGCACGCCGATCAGGAAGATGGCAATCAGGCCCCAATAGAGCTTGGTTTGGGACAGGAGTTTCAGGGCAGTCATGCGGCTGGTCTCGATATGGTCCGGCGCGGTGCGGCGAGGCGCATGATGGCCTCCTCGCTTGCCGCATCGCGGGAAAGAATGCCTGTCTGGCGGCCATCGGCCATCACCAGGATGCGGTCGGAGAGATGCAGAAGCTCCGGCAGTTCGGAGCTGATGACGGCGATGGCGAGGCCGTCGCGCGCCAACTGGAAGATGAGGTCGTAGATCTCGCGCTTGGCGCCGACATCGATGCCGCGCGTCGGCTCGTCCAACAACAACACCCTTGGCTTGGTCGCCAGCCATTTGCCGATGACGACCTTCTGCTGGTTGCCGCCCGACAGCGTGCGGGCGGGTTGGTCGATGTCCTGGCAACGAATGCCTAGCGCCTTGACCGCCTGCCGCGCCAGCCCCTGCTCGCCGGCCAGCGAGCGGATGCCGAAGCGCGCCAGCGAACCGACCAGCGGCAGCGCGACATTGTCTGTGATCGAAGCCTGCAGATGCAGGCCTTGCGTCTTGCGGTCCTCGGTCACCAGTGCGATGCCCAGCCGCCTTGCGTCGCGGGGCGAACGGATATCCACGGGCCTGCCGTCGACCTGGATCTCGCCACCGGTGCGGCCATCGCTCGAGCCGAAGATCGCTTCCAGGATCTCGGTGCGGCCAGAGCCCAGCAGCCCGCCGATGCCAAGGATTTCTCCGGCGGCAAGATCGAAGCCGACGCCGTCGATCACCGTGCGCCAGCCATGGGCATCGGGTTTCGACAGCGACAGGTTCTCGACTGAAAGCACGATTCTGCCACTGGGGCCGCGCTCCCCCTCGGAGGAAGCCAGCAGGTTGCGGCCGACCATCGCCGAAATGATCGCATCCTCGTCGAGCTCGCCCATCGGCTCGGTCAGCACATGGCGCCCGTCGCGAAACACTGTGACGCGGCTGGCCAGATGCATGACCTCGTCGATGCGATGCGAGATGTAGACGATGGCGACACCGCTGTCGGCAAGCTGGCGGATGATGCGGAACAGCCGCTGGCATTCGGCCGGCGACAGCGCCGAGGTCGGCTCATCCATGATCAGGATGCGTGCCGACATCGACAGCGCCTTGGCGATCTCGACCAACTGCTGTTCGCCGACGCGCAAGGCGCCGACGCGGGCTTGCGGATCGAGTTCGATGCCGAGCCGCTGCAAAAGGGCGCCCGCCGCGCGGCCGCTCGCCTTGCGATCGACGATCAGCCCGGCGATGAGCTTCTCGCGGCCGAGGAAGATGTTATCGGCGACGCTGAGTTCGGGCACCAGGTTGAGTTCCTGATGAATGATGGCGATGCCGGCATCCTCGGCGTCGCGCACGCCGCCGAAGCTGACCGGGCGGCCATCGACGCTGACCGTGCCGTCATAGCCGGTATAGACGCCGGAGAGGATCTTCATCAGCGTCGACTTGCCGGCGCCGTTCTCGCCCATCAAGGCATGAACCTCGCCGCGACGCAGCTCGAAGCCGACATCGACAAGCGCGGCGATGCCGCCGAAGCTCTTGGAAATGCGCTCGGCACTCAGAACGGTGTCCGACCGATCAGCCGCACCGTGCTGCGGGGAAAAGGAATTGCTCTCTTGCATGACAATGGCGGCCTCCCTCCGTCGTCGTCAATTTCCCGCAAACGCTAATCTAAACGTTTCGATCATGTCAAGCCGGTATAAGGTGCCGGACGTTTGATGCAATTCGATTCTTGCATAAAAGGACAGGATTCCGTACGTATTGGCCAGCAAGGGGTGTCGAAACGTTTCGAAAATGACAGCGTCAGGGCAAAAAAGACACCGCAAATCCACCGCGCCCACCATGCTTCATGTGGCTGAAGCGGCGCGTGTTTCTGTCGCCACCGTTTCGGCGCTGATCAATGGCACGGCGACAGTCAGCCCGGAGCTTAGCCAGCGCATCGAGCAGGCGATCCGCGATATCGGCTACAAGCGCAACGCGATCGCCCGCAGCCTGAAGATGGGCACGACCCGCACCATCGGACTGACCGTGCCGCACATCACCAACCCGTTCTTCACCGATGTCGTCTCGGTCATCCAGCAGGCCTTCGACCGGGCCGGCTATGCCGTCATGCTGTGCTGTACGGACGAGGATTTGAACACCCAGGACGACCAGATCAAGCTGCTGCTCGACCGCATGGTCGACGGGCTGATCGTGGCGCGCGTCGGCGACGGCGCGATCCTCAAGCGGATCGTCGACGACGCCAACGTGCCGGTCGTGCTGCTCGATCGTATCTGCAAAGGCGTCGACACCGATGCCGTGGTGCTGGACAACCAGCGCGCGGTGTTCGACGCCATCACCTATCTGATCAATCTCGGCCACCGGCGCATCGGTTACATCACCGGCACCTCGGACATCTCGCCGATGCATGACCGCATGGCGGGATATCGCGAGGCGCTTCACGCCGCCGGCCTGCCGATCGCCGAAGAACTGATCCGCTTCGGCAATTTCCATGAGATCGACGGCTATAACGAAACCATGCAGATGCTTTCCTCGCACGATCGGCCAAGTGCTATCTTCTCGGCCAACAACCCGATGGTGATCGGCACCATGAAGGCGATCCGCGACATCGGCCTGTCCTGCCCGGAAGACATTTCGGTCGCCTGCTTCGACGACTTTCCATGGTCCGACGTGTTCCAGCCGCAGTTGACCACGGTGGCCCAACCGGTGCAGGCGATCGGAGAACAGGCGGCCAATCTGCTTCTCGACCGTCTTGCCGGCAACAGGGACGCGCCGCCGCGCAAGCTTTTGCTCAAGGGCCGGCTGATGATCCGCAATTCATGCCGTCCGCTCGGCGCGATTGCGCAGAGCGTGAGCGCGTAGCCTTCCCCCGGCGTAAGTCGTACCAGGACTTCTCAGGCCGCCTGCGACAGGGATTTGTGCGCCTCGGCCAGGATCTCGAACGACCGCACCCGCGCCGCATGATCAAAAATCTGCGCGGTGACCATCAGTTCGTCGGCGCCGGTGCGGCGCACGAAGGCATCGATGCCTTGCCGTACCGTTTCCGGGGAGCCGACGACGGCGCAGGACAGTGCCTGGCCGAGCATGGTCTTGGCCATCGGATCGAGATCGCGGTCATAGTTCTCGACAGGTGGCGGCAGCCGGCCGGCCCGACCGGTGCGCAGATTGACGAAGGCCTGTTGCAGCGAGGTGAATAACAAACGTGCCTCGGCGTCGGTGGGCGCGGCAAAGACGTTGAGGCCGAGCATGACATGCGGCTTGTCGAGCTGCTCCGACGGCTGGAAGCGCGAGCGGTAGACGTCCAGCGCGTGATCCAGCTCCGCCGGCGCGAAATGCGAGGCGAAGGCGTAGGGCAGGCCGAGCATGGCGGCGAGCTGCGCGCCGTAGAGGCTGGAGCCGAGGATCCAGACCGGTACGTCCTGGCCTTCGCCGGGCACGGCTCGGATGCGCTGGCCCTCCTCGGCCGGCTGGAAATAGCCCATCAGCTCGACGACATCCTGAGGGAAATTGTCGACCCCGGCCTCGAGATTGCGGCGCAAGGCACGGGCGGTGCCCATGTCGGTGCCGGGCGCCCGGCCGATGCCGAGATCGATGCGGCCCGGATGCAAGGCGGCCAGCGTGCCGAACTGCTCGGCAATCACCAGCGGCGAATGGTTGGGCAGCATAATGCCGCCGGCGCCGACGCGAATGGTCTTGGTGCCGCCGGCGACATGGGCAATGACGACTGCTGTGGCGGCGCTGGCGATGCCCGGCATGTTGTGATGCTCGGCGAGCCAGAAGCGCTTGTAGCCCAGCCGCTCGGCATGGCGGGCAAGATCGAGCGAGTTGGCCAGCGACTGCGAGGCATCGCTGCCTTCGACGATCGGCGACAGGTCGAGAACGGAAAGGTCGGTCATGAACGGGATCCTGTGTCAGGACCGCATGTAGGAAGCGCCCGGCGATGCCGCAAATTCAAAAATATTGATCAGCCTTTGGGAGCTTCGATGTCGACAGTGTCGTCCTCCTCGAGGGCGGCCGTGTGCTGCGCGGCGAGAAAATTGCCGACATGGCTGAGCCCGTCGAAATGATCGCAGAATACCTTGATGACGACCAGCAGCGGCACCGCCATCAGAGCGCCGACGAAGCCCCACAACCATGACCAGAAGGCGATGGCAATGAAAATCGCCACGGCGTTGATCTCGAGGCGCCTGCCGACCACCATCGGTGTGACGAACTGGCCTTCGACGATGTCGCACAAGATCACGAAGGCCGGCGCCAAAAGCGCGTAGAAGATGGTATCGAAGCTGATCAGCGCCATAATCGTGACCAGCACGATGGTGATCAGCGCTCCGACATAGGGCAGGAAGTTGAGCAGGGCGGCAGCGACGCCCCAGACCAGCGGATTTGGCATGCCGAGCGCCCACAGACCAAGAGCGATGACCGTGCCGAGGCCGGCATTGATGATGGTGACGGTGAGCAGATAGTGCGAGATTTCGCGCTCGACGTCATAGACGACGCGCAGCGCCCGCTTCTTTTCGCTTAGGCGGGCGAAGGACTGGATGATCTTTTCATAAAACATCGTGCCGGAGGCGAGCAGGAACAGCGACAGCACGAAGATGATGGTGAGACCTGTTCCCGCCGACAGGATGTTGCTGGCGGCCGCCGACAGGATGCCGGACTGCGCCACCGCCACCTTCTGAATGCCCGACTCCTGCGAGGTCTCGGTCAGCTGCTCGAGCTGGTGCGAAATCTGCATGATCTTTTCGAATGGCTGGCGCAATTGCGCCAGCCGTTCGGCGAGCTGCTGGCCGATCGACGAGGTGTTGTTGATGAGGTCGATGATCGGGCCGCTGAGCAGGTAGCCTACAATGGCAAAGGCGCAGATCGAGAGCAGCACCAGGAGGGTCGCCGAAATCACTTCGGGGATGCCGTGCTTGCGCAGGAGCCGGACGATCGGCGTCAGCGTCAGCGCAAGCAGGAATGCCAGCATGACCGGCATGAAGAAGGCGCGGGCGAAATAAAGCGCGTAGATGGCCATGAACAGGAAGATGCCGATCAACAACGAACGCATCAGACGCGTGTCGGCGCGAGCCGCGGCACGCGATTCCGGTTCATCGGAAATCTCCTGACCCCAGGCAGTGGGTTCGGTTTTCATAGTCACCCCTCAAGCCGGCGCCCCTTCGCACGGCAACCGCCTCCAAGAAACGCGGAGTTACGGGCGAGGGTTCCATGAGCCGGCTTCGGGATTGAGGCCGCTCGCACCGGACTCCGGGTCAGGCGACCGGCGCTGCCAGTGCCGGCTCAGCCTTGGCTGTTTCCTTGCGTACGATCGGCGCGACCCTGGTGCCGTAGAGTTCGATCGCCTTCATGATCTTGGCATGCGGCATGGTGCCGATCGCCATCTGCAGCAGGAAGCGGTCGTTTTTGAAGATCTTGTGCTGGGCGACGATCTTCTCGGCCACCTGCTCGGGGCCGCCGACGAACAAAGCGCCGTTCGGGCCGCGCGACTGGTCGAAATGCGCTTGGGATGTCGGACCCCAGCCGCGCTCGCGGCCGATGCGGTTCATCACCTCCGCCTGCGGGCCGTAAAAATCGTCGGCCGCCTGCTCGGTCGTCTCGGCGATGAAGCCGTGCACGTTGATGCTGGTGGCGAGGCCCGCCAGATCACTACCGGCGCGCTTGGCGGCTTCGCGATAGAGATCGAACAGCGGCGCGAAACGCGCCGGCTCGCCGCCAATGATGGCGAGCGCCAGCGGCAGGCCGAGCGCGCCAGCGCGGGCGGCAGACTGCGGCGTGCCGCCAATGGCGATCCAAACCGGCAGCCTGTCCTGGAAGGGCCGGGGATAAACGCCGCGATCGTTGATCGGCGCGCGCAGATTGCCGGACCAGGTGACCTTCACGCTGTCGCGGATGGCAAGCAGCAGATCGAGCTTTTCGGCGAACAGCTCGTCATAGTCCTCGAGGTTGTAACCGAACAGCGGGAAGGATTCGATGAACGAGCCGCGTCCGGCCATGATCTCGGCGCGGCCGCCCGACAGAAGGTCGAGCGTGGCGAACTGCTGGAACACGCGCACCGGGTCATCGGAAGACAGAACGGTGACCGCGCTGGTCAGCTTGATGCGCTTCGAACGCTCGGCCGCCGCGGCCAGGGCCACGACCGGTGCGGAGGCGGCATAATCGGGCCGGTGATGCTCGCCGAGGCCGAAGACGTCGAGGCCGACCTGATCGGCCAGCTCGACCTCCTCGATCAGGTTGCGCAGCCGCTCATGCGGGCCGATTGCGCCGGGGCCCGGCTGCGGGCTGACGTCGGCGAAGGTGTAGAGACCGAGTTCCATCTAATGTCATCCTGGTGTTGGAATTTGCCGCTAGACGTAGCCATCCGCCAACCTCGCTGCCAGAGGGGCGACGGTGAACAGTGCATGTCGTTTTCGACTCTATCTCTTCGTCGCAATTCCGGACGGAAAACCGCTTCACACTTTTCCTGGAATTGCTCCAAAGGCGTCTCCCGGCTGCAACAGCCGACAATTTCATGGCTGCCATGCCGTTTTGGCGCTTGAACTCTCGGTTTTCGCGCGTATGTAAGCGTCGCGAATTGACTTCAGGGAAGTGGACTTGGCTATCTACAGGGAAAAAGACGTTTTCGAGCGGCGCAATGCCGCAAACGAGGCAAAGAAGGCGCTCCTCGAGCGCTTCAAAGCAAAGCCGGCGGCGGATGATCCCGCGGTGCTGGCGCGGCAGGCTGAACGCAAGGCTATCCTTGCGGCTCGCGAAATCCGCGAGGCCGAAAAGGCCCGGCTTAAGCAGGAGAAGCTGGCACGCGAAGCGGTCGAGAAGGCCGAGCGCGAGGCAGCAGCCGAAGCGGCACGTATCGCCGCCGAGGAAGCTGCACAGGCTGAGGCCAAGATTCGGGAATCCGAAGAGAACGAGCGCATCGCCCGTTTTCTGGCCGATGAAGCCGAGCGCAAGGCCAAGCGTGACGCGCGTTATGCGGCACGCAAGCAGCGCACCGGCAGGACGCCGCCGGGCTTCTCCGCCCGCTAGCCTCCAGGCTACGAAGCAATCTGCTTCGAGAATCAGGGTCGCCTCGCAGCGGCCCTGAACGTGTTTGTCCCATGCATGTCGCCCAAAAATGATCCCGGTTTTGTGAGGACGGCATGCATAAAAACAAGAAGCGCTATTGGTCAGGCGGCGAACTTCAATCCCATGATGCCGCAGACAATGAGCGCGATGCAGGCCAGCCTGATCGCGGTGGCCGGCTCGCCAAGCAGCCAGATGCCGAGCAATGCCGTACCGACGGTGCCGATGCCGGTCCACACCGCATAGGCGGTGCCGACCGGCAGCGCCTTCAGCGCCAGGCCGAGCAAAGTGAGGCTGACGACCATCGAGGCAACGGTCAGCACGGTGGGCACGAGCTTCGAGAAGCCATCGGTGTATTTGAGGCCGATTGCCCAGCCGATCTCGAACAGGCCGGCAAAAAAGAGAAGAATCCAAGACATCGACAACGCTCCATCAGAGCATCGGACCGAAAAACGATTTTCGGAGTCCGACGATCAATCAAACAATGGCGGGTCGTCCCGTCCGGATTTTCGGGGAAGCGCGAGGTCGTCCCCGCCATGCCAATATAGGAATTTCGGGCGCTCGATCAACAACGACCGGCAACAGTGTCGCCGGCCGTAACCTTATTGCGAAGTGGATCGCCGGACCTACTTGTCCTTGAGCTTCATCGCCTTGACCGGCGGCGCCTTCAGGGCCGGAGCCGGGGCGGGCTTCTTGGCGTCCTTCTTCGGCTTGCGGGCTTCCTTGCCTGCCTTCATCGCACCTTTAGCCATGATTCGTTCCTCCTGATGTGGGAAGCGAAGTGAAACAAGAGAACCGCCGGACTGCAAGGGGTTAGCGACTGCTGCCGCCGTCAGCGGCTCGCTTTCAACCGGTTTCTAATTTGCTCGTAAACCATGGCGGTCCATGCCATGGTTGTCTTCGCACTGCAGCATCGGCCCGTGCCTCCGCCCGGTGATCGTCAGGCAGGCCGTCAGGACGACAATGCGAATCCATATCGGCTGCGAGATGAGCTTCGACTTTCCGCAGGAAACGCCGCTCATCGCGATGCTGAATGTCCACTATTCGCGTGCCTCCGATCTCGAGCGGCCGGACTTCCTGATCTCCAACCCGCCGGTGCCGATCGAAAGCTATCGCGACAGTTTCGGCAACTGGTGCAACCGGTTCGTCGCGCCGCCCGGGCGTTTCACCTTCGGCACCGACGCGGTGATCCGCGATCCCGGCACTTTCGAGATGGGCGACCTGATGGCCTGGCAGCACGAGGTGCGCGACCTGCCGGCGGACACGCTGCTGTTTCTGCTGCCCAGCCGTTTTTGCGAAAGCGACCTTCTGGCTGATGAAGCGTGGCGGCTGTTCGGCAACACGCCGCTGGGCATTCCGCGCGTGCAGGCGGTCTGCGACTTCGTCCACAATCACATCGTCTTCAACTACGGCAATGCTCGGCCGACACGCACCGCTGCGGAAGCGTATCGCGAACAGAGCGGCGTCTGCCGCGACTATGCGCATCTCGCGGTCACCTTCTGCCGGGCGCTCAACATCCCGACGCGCTATTGCACCGGCTACATCAGCGACATCGGTATGCCGAAACCATGGGCGAGCATGGATTTCTGCGCCTGGATGGAGGTCTATCTCGGCGGCCGCTGGCATGTCTTCGACCCGCGCAACAATGCACCGCGTATCGGCCGCATCCTGATCGCCTCCGGCCGCGACGCCGCCGACGTTCCGCTGACCCATATATTCGGGCCGGGAACGCTTGCCGGCTTCAAGGTGTGGACCAGCGAAATCATCGAGTAGTCGCCGTCTTCCACAGACCGATCTCTTATGGCCGCTGCCTTGGACGACCCGACATTCGCGCGGTGATGCCTGTGGAGCTTTAGCGGCCTGGCCGCTAGACTGCGCCTTGAACGGGGACAAATGCCATGGCCGGGCACGGCGGCTCAAAAAAGGTGATCTACGCGGCGCTCGCCGGCAATCTCGCCATCGCGCTGACCAAGTTCGCCGCCGCCGCCTTTACCGGCAGTTCGGCGATGCTGTCGGAGGGCGTGCATTCGCTGGTCGATACCGGCAATGGCGGCCTGCTGCTGTACGGCATGCACCGTGCCGCCCGCCCGGCCGACCGGACGCATCCCCTCGGTCACGGCCGCGAACTCTACTTCTGGAGCTTCATCGTCGCGCTCCTCGTCTTCGCGCTGGGCGCAGGCGTGTCGTTCTACGAAGGCATGATCCATATCATGGCGCCGGAGCCGGTCGCCAACGGCAAGGTCAACTACATCGTTCTTGGCCTGTCCTTTCTGTTCGAGGGCAGCTCCTGGCTGGTCGCGCTGAGGGAGTTCCGCAAGCAGAAGGGTAAGCAAGGCTGGCTGCGGGCGGTGCAATCGAGCAAGGATCCGAGCGTCTACACCGTGCTGTTCGAGGACAGCGCAGCACTTCTCGGCCTGATCGTCGCATTCGCCGGCATCCTGGCGGCGGAACTGCTGGAGATGCCGGAGCTCGACGGCGCCGCCTCGATCGGCATTGGGCTGATCCTGGGCGCGACGGCGATCTTCCTGGCGCGCGAAAGCAAGGGCCTGCTGATCGGCGAGCCGGCCTCGCTCGAGGTCCAGAGACAGGTGCTGACGATCGCCCAGCAGGATCCGGCGGTACAGCGGGCGAACGGCGTCCTGACCGTCCATATGGGGCCGGCAGAGATCGTCGCCGGGCTCAGCATCGAGTTCGAGGACCATTTGACGGCGCCCGAGATCGAAGCTTGCGTCGAGCGCCTGGAGGCGCAGCTCAAGAAGGAGATGCCGGAGATCACGCGGCTGTTCGTCAAGCCGCAGACATCAGGCACCTGGGAGCAGCGGCGCAGGCTGATCGAGAACGCATCCGATCCGACCCTGGACTAGCGCCGCCCCATTGCCTCACGGCCATGCCCCGCTAGATTGACGGGACTTTGGAGGAACGAAGATGAGAATAGACGGCGGCTGTCATTGTGGCGCCATCACCTACGAGGCGGAGGTCGACCCGGAGAACACCGGAATCTGCCACTGCACCGATTGCCAACAACTGACCGGAACGGCTTTTCGCGTGACCGTGGGCGCGCCGGAAGGCCACTACCGGATCACCAAGGGTGCGCCAAAGGTCTATATCAAGACAGGATCGAGCGGCGACAAGCGCGCGCAGGGCTTTTGCGGCGAGTGCGGCTCGCATCTCTACGCGACATCGGTTGGCGACGGGCCGAAGGTTTATGGCATCCGGGTCGGCACGGCGCGGCAACGTGAACAGCTGGTCCCGAGACGGCAAAGCTGGCACCGCTCGGCGCTGCCCTGGTTGCCGGAATTCCCGGGTATGACGACCAAGGAAGAGCAGTAGGGCGGATCCGGCACCGCGCCTCAATCGTCGCCTTCGACGACCCTCAGCCTGAGCTGCCCGGTTTTCGAATCGGCAACGCGCGCGCCAGTATCGACCTTCGCGGCGGGAGCCCGTGACGCGGCGTCCGCGGCGGCATCGCCGTCGGGCTGCGCGCCGAATTCCAGCGCCTCGATCTTCTGGCCGCGCTTGGTGACCTTCGACGTCGAAACCAGGATGTCGTCGATATCCTTGGCCGATTGGCCGAAATGGACCTGCAGCTTGCGCACCCGCTCATCGACACGCGCGACATCCTCCATCAGCCGAATGACCTCGCCCTGGATCAGGTGCGCCTGTTCGCGCATGCGGGCATCCTTGAGGATCGCCTGGATGACCTGGATCGACAGCATCAGCAGCGACGGCGAGACGATGACGATTCGGGCACGGTGCGCCTTGTGGACGATCGCCTCGAAATTCTCGTGGATCTCGGCGAACACCGATTCCGAGGGCACGAACATGAAGGCAGTGTCCTGCGTCTCGCCCTGGATCAGGTATTTTTCCGAGATATCGCGGACATGGATCTCGATGTCGCGGCGAAAGGCCTGCGAGGCGGCCTTCTGCAGGTCGGCGCCGGCGGCGGCGCGGATGGCGTTCCAGGCCTCGAGCGGAAACTTGGCGTCGATGGCCAGCGACGGCGCGCCGTTCGGCATCTTCACCAGGCAGTCGGGACGGCTGCCGTTCGACAGCGTCGCCTGGAATTCATAGGCGCCATGCGGCAGGCCGTCGGCAACGATCGCCTCCATGCGCGACTGGCCGAAAGCACCGCGCGTCTGCTTGTTGGAGAGGATCGCCTGCAACTGCACGACCTGGCCGGCGAGCGACTGGATGTTGCCCTGCGCGACATCGATGATGGCCAGCCGCTCCTGCAATTTGGCCAGGCTCTCATGCGTCGATTTCGTCTGCTCGGTCATGGTCTGGCCGAGCCGGCCGGTCATGGCGTCGAGGCGCTGGCCGATCGATTGCGTCAGTTCCGCCTGCCGTGCGCCGAACACTTCGGCGATGGCGCCCATACGACCCTGCATTTCGGCCTGGCTTTGCAGAATGCCGGCCATCCGCGCCTCGGCATCGCGGGCATGATCGGCGGCTTCCGCGGCCGCCACGGCGCGCGCCTTCGCCGACCGCCACAATGCAATGACCAGCGCCACGAACAGGCCCAGAAACAGCAAAACGCCGAAGGCCAGCGCATGGCCGAGCGTGATGGTTGTGGCGCCAAGCCGGGCGACAGGCTCCGAAAGGATGGTGCTCAAATCATTCATGTGGACAGCATAGACGATTCGCCCCGATAGCACAGATCAAAACGTGAACGAGCCTGATGCCAACCGGTTGACGCTTTTCGCTGGAGGTCTTACGTGGAACCCCATGCCGATCAAGCCGCTCATCATCCTTCCCGACCCCATCCTGCGCCAGGTTTCTCAACCGGTGGAGCGTGTCGACGCGCCCCTGCGCAGATTAGCCGACGACATGCTGGCGACCATGTATGACGCACCGGGCATCGGTTTGGCGGCAATCCAGATCGGCGAGCCGCTGCGATTGCTGGTGATCGATCTCGCCAAGGAAGACGAGACGCCAGCGCCGCATGTCTTCATCAATCCGGAAATCCTGGAGAGCGCCGATGCGCGCTCCGTCTACGAGGAAGGCTGCCTGTCGATCCCGGATTATTACGCCGAGGTCGAACGCCCGGCCGCCGTACGGGTCAAATATCTCGACCGCGACGGCAAGCTGCAGGAGATGGAGGCCGAGGGCCTGATGGCCACCTGCCTGCAACACGAGATCGACCACCTCAATGGCGTCCTGTTCATCGACCACATCTCGAAGCTGAAGCGCGACATGGTGGTGAAGAAATTCAAGAAGCTCGCCAAGGACAAAGCGCCGGGCAAGCTGGCCGGATAGGGCATGCTCTGTCGGAGCACGGCCCCTCGATCAGCCTCGGCGGTTCAGCTTCACGAACCTTCGATTGAAAATACCGACTTGCTGTGATATCAGTGATATCACGCAGGAGGTGTCTATGGGTGACATGCTGATCCGTGGGATCAATCCGGAATTGAAACGGCGTCTCGAGGAAAGTGCGCGGCTGAACAGGCGCAGCCTTTCGGAGGAAGCGGTCGTCTTGATACAGAAGGGTTTTGCAACACAATTTGCTGGCGCCGAAAAAGTCGGCGATCGCCTCTATTCGCTCGTCGGCGATGATCGTTTCACAAACGACGAGATTCAGGAAATAGCGAGGTCGCGAAGTGAGGCCGATCGTGGGCCGCCTGATTTCCGTTGACCGAAATGATCATACTGGACACCAACGTCATATCGGACGTGCTATCGCGGCAACGGAGCAAACACGTTCTCAACTGGTTGAATGGCCAAGAGCCTGCGACCCTTTTCCTCTCCACCATTGTTTTTGCAGAGCTCTATTTCGGAGCCTACCTCGTTCAGGAGGCCATCCGGCGGGATGGTCTTCTCCAAAGCATTTCGAGGTTCCGGGGCGAATTTTCGGGTCGGATCCTGGTTTTTGGGGATCTGCCCGCAGAACACTATGGCCGCATTGCCGCGGCAAGACGACTCGCTGGCAGACCTGTCGAAACCAAGGACGCGATGATAGCTGCTATCTGCCAGGTGCACGACGCCACGCTTGCCACCCGCAACGTTCGAGACTTCGACGGACTTGACCTGAAGCTGGTAAACCCGTTTGAAGCCTGATCTGACTTCCCGGCGCAGGTAGAGAGAAGGTCTCGGAAGAAAAATGCCCCTTCGCGTCATCTTCATGGGCACGCCGGAGTTTTCGGTGCCGACTTTGCGCGCGATCGCCGAGGCCGGCCATGAGATATCAGTCGTCTATACCCAGCCGCCGCGCGCTGCCGGACGGCGCGGGCTGGAGCTGACACCGTCGCCGGTGCAGCGCGAGGCGGAACGGCTGGGCGTCGAGGTGCGGACGCCGGTTTCGCTCAAGGGCGAGGCCGAGCAGGCCGTTTTCCGTGCCTTGCAGGCCGATATCGCCGTCGTCGTCGCCTATGGCTTGCTGTTGCCGAAGGCGGTTCTGGAGGCGACCCGGCTCGGCTGCATCAACGGCCATGCCTCGCTTCTGCCGCGCTGGCGCGGGGCCGCGCCGATCCAGCGCGCCATCATGGCCGGTGACCTGGAAAGCGGCATGATGGTGATGCGCATGGAAGAGGGGCTGGACACCGGCCCGGTCGGGCTGGTTGAAAAATGCGCCATCGAACCCGATATGACAGCCGGCGATCTGCATGATCGGTTGATGAGTGTCGGTGCTGCCTTGATGGTGGAAGCGCTGGCGCGGTTGGAAGGGAACACCCTGACATTCACCGCACAAGCTGTGGATGGGGTGACCTACGCCAAGAAAATCGATAAATCCGAGACTCGCGTGGACTGGACTCGCTCGGCAAGTGAGGTCCACAATCATATTCGTGGCCTGTCGCCCTTTCCCGGCGCTTGGTCGGAGATAGGAATTGGCGGCCGCCAGGAGCGGCTGAAACTGCTTCGCTCGACGCTGTCGCAAGGCCTGTCGCTTTGGGAAGAGTTGGGCGAGTCGGGAGGAATTCTCGATGACCGGCTGACGGTCGCCTGCGGGGCAGGCGCGATCAGGCTGGTCGAAGTTCAACGGGCGGGCGGAAAGCCCGCTGCCGCGTCGGAATTCCTGCGCGGGGCCAAGATCGAAAAAGGACTGAAATTCTCATGAGCATGATGTCGATACGCGCGGCAACGCCGCGGGATCGCGAGGCCATCCGCCTCGTCGAGGAACACGCTTTCGGCCAGCAGGCCGAGGCCGGTCTGGTCGACGCGCTGGTGACCGGCGGCAACGCTGTTGCCGAACTGGTGGCGGAAGAGGACGGCCAGGTGGTCGGCCACATCCTGTTTTCGCGGCTGTTCGTCCAGAATGGCGGCAAGACCTTCGCCGCCGTGGCGCTCGCGCCGCTGGCGGTGGAGCCCTCGTTCCATGGCAGCGGCATCGGCGGCGCGCTGATCCGCGAGGCGCATATCCGCCTCAGGGATGCCGGCGAAACGCTGGCCGTGGTGCTCGGCGACCCCACCTATTACGGGCGTTTCGGATATAGCCACACGCGTGCCGAGAACTTCGAGAGCGAATACCAGGGCGAAGCGCTGCAGGCGCTGGCTTGGGGCGACGTGCCTGACGCCGGCAGGCTGGTATACGCCTCCGCCTTCACCGCTCTCGCCGCCTAGGCGAGAGCGTATAGCCGCCCGGCATGCCGCGTTTTCGCCTCGACATCGAATATGATGGCAGCCTGTTTGCCGGCTGGCAGCACCAGGCGGATCAGCCTTCGGTGCAACAGGCGATCGAGCGGGCGATCGAAAAATTCTGCGGCGAAGCGATCAGGCTGCGCGCCGCCGGCCGCACCGATGCCGGCGTGCATGCGACAGCGCAGGTGGCGCATGTCGATCTCGTCAAGGCGTGGCCGGGCGACAAGGTGCGCGATGCCGTCAACGCCCACCTGCAGGCGGCCGGGGCGCGCATCGCCATCTTGAAAGCGACGGTCGTTTCCGACAGCTTCGACGCCCGCTTCTCGGCCATCGGCCGCCACTATCTCTACCGCGTCCTAAACCGCCGTGCCCCGGCCGCGCTCGACAAGGGCAAGGTGTGGTGGGTGCCGAAGCGGCTCGACGCCGGCGCCATGCACGAAGCGGCGAAAGTCCTGCTCGGACGGCATGACTTCACCACCTTCCGCTCGACCCAGTGTCAGGCCAACAGCCCGATCAGGACGCTGGAACGGCTCGATGTGAGCCGACAGGGCGACATAGTCGAGGTCAGGGCTTCGGCGCGCTCGTTCCTGCACAATCAGGTGCGTTCGATGGTCGGCTCACTGAAGCGCGTCGGCGATGGCGGCTGGACCGCGGCCGACCTGAAAACGGCGCTCGAGGCGCACGACCGCGCCGCCTGCGGCCAGGTGGCGCCGCCCGACGGGCTGTTTCTCACCGGTGTCGATTATCCAGTCGAGACGAGCCCGGACAGGCTCTGAACTCCGACATCGTCCGGCACGGTGATGCCGAGCAGCGTCTGCAGGCCGAACAGCACCAGCAGCGAGGCGATGAACATGCCGACGAAAACGGCGGTGCCGACCGATGCGCCCCTGCCGATCGTGGCGTTGGTCATGCGCCAGGTCAGCACCATCGACAGGGCAAACAGGAACAGCGACACAAGGCTCGCAGCCTGGCTTGCGGACGACAGGAAAAGCCGGATCAGCGCCGAGGGCAGCATCAGCCAGGCGGTGATGGCCGAAGCCCAGTTGCTGGCGACGACGTAGTGGACGAAGCGGCCGCCGATGCCGGCGCGCGGCGCGATCAAAGCGAGCGCAACCAGCGGCAGCACCCAGGAGCCGATGTCGACCGTCGCCAGGCGCACCAGCATGCTGAAGCGCCCCGCGAAAGCGTCGGGATCGCCGATTTCGTTGGCGATGCCGACCCAGCCGACGATCAGCGCCGGTGCTGCAACGACAATGGCGAAGAAGGAATTCCAGAAGCCGTCGGCCGACAGGTCGAGCAGGCGCAGGCCGTCGGCCTTGCCGAGCATCAATCGCCAGGCGCCCGTCAGCGAAGCTTGGGTTTCGTCCGCCGAAAGCATGCTGTTCAGCCCCGTCCGAACCAGTCTTCTATGAAGCGCTGGTAGATTTGCGTCAGCGTTTCCAAATCGGCAATGGCGACGCGCTCGTCGACCATGTGCATTGTCTTGCCGACCAGCCCGAACTCGACCACCGGACAATAGTCCTTGATGAAACGCGCGTCGGACGTTCCACCGGAGGTGGACAGCGTCGGCTCTTTGCCGACCGCCGACTTGATCGAGCCGCGCAGCGTTTCGATAAGCCTGTCGTCGCGCGTCAGGAAGACATGGCTCGGCCGGTCGCGCCAGACGAGCTCGTAGTCGACCGGCGTCTTCTTGCCCTGCCGGTACTTCTTGCGCCTGGCCGCCTGGTCGAGCCGGTTGTGGATCTCGGCCTGCAGGGTCTCGTCCGTCCAGGTGTCGTTGAAGCGGATGTTGAAGGTCGCGGTCGCTTTGGCCGCAATGACATTGGTGGCGGGGTTGCCTACATCGATGGAGGTGATCTCCAGATTGGTCGGCTGGAAATCCCTGGTTCCCTTGTCGAAAACCGGATGCAGCAAGGCGTCGACCAGGCTCATCAGCCCGCGCACCGGATTGTCGGCAAGCAGGGGATAGGCGACATGGCCCTGGCGGCCATTGACGGTGACGGCGCCGGACATCGAGCCGCGGCGGCCGATCTTGATCATGTCGCCGAGAGCGTCCGGATTGGTCGGCTCGCCGACGACAGAGGCATCCCATTTCTCGCCCCGCGAAGCCGCCCATTCGAGCAGCTTCACCGTGCCGTTGATCGCGGGGCCTTCCTCGTCGCCGGTGATCAGCAGCGAGACCGACCCTTTCGGACCGCCATTGGCCTCGACATGGCGCGCCACGGCGGCGATGAAACAGGCAATGCCGCCCTTCATGTCGACGGCTCCGCGGCCATACATCTCGCCATTGGCGATCTCGGCGGCGAAGGGCGGATGCGTCCAGGCGGCTTCGTCGCCGACCGGCACCACGTCGGTGTGGCCGGCGAACATCAGATGCGGGCCGTTGCCGGAACGCCTTGCATAGAGGTTTTCGATATCGGGCGTGCCGTCTTCGGAAAACACCGGCCGATCGACCAGGAAACCGAGCGGTTTGAGCATCGTCTCCAGCGCGGTCAGCGCACCGCCCTCAGCGGGCGTCACCGAAGCGCGACGGATAAGGGCGGCGAGGTTTTCGGCGGGATCGGTCGGCAGCGTCATGGCAAAAGCGATAGTCGAAAGCGCAGGGCCTGTCACGGCCAGACATAGGGGCCAGCCTCATGGCTGGCGATACCGCCGATATTATGGTTTTCATGTCGTATAGTTGCGACCCGGCGCGGGCGACAGGATGGCAGACAAGGACAAACGGATCGTCATAGCCGGTGCCGGCAGCATCGGCTGCTATGCCGGCGGCTGCCTGGCGCTGGCCGGCCGAGAGGTCATTCTGCTGGCTCGGCCGCGCATCGAGGCAGCGTTGCGGCAGGGTGGATTGCGGGTCAGCGACCTCCAGGGTCGCGATCGCTCGATCAAGCCCGAGGCGCTTGTCGTCACCGCCGATCCGGCCGTCGCCCTGCCGCCGGCGGACGTGATCCTGGTCACGGTCAAGAGCGGCGCCACGCAGGATATGGCGGACCTCATCAAGGCCCATGCCCGCCCCGATGCCGTGGTGATCAGCCTGCAGAACGGTGTCGGCAATGCCGACAGGCTGCGCGCTGAACTTGCCGGACGTACGGTGCTGGCCGGCTGGTGCCGTTCAATGTGGTGCAGTCGCCGGACAGCGAACTGCCGCTGCGCGTTCACCGCGCCAGCGACGGCACGGTAATGGTCGAGGATGGCGACGCCGGCTTGGCCGACCTGCTTGGCGTCGAAGGATTTGCCGTCGAAACCCATCGCGACATGAAGGCTGTGCTGTGGGGCAAGCTGCTGATGAATTTGAACAACGCGCTGGTGGCGCTTTCCGGCCTGCCGCTGACGGCCGAACTGGCCGATCGGCGCTGGCGGCTGATCCTGGCCAGCCAGATCGACGAGGCGCTCACGGCGATGAAAGCGACCGGCATCGAGCCGGCGCGGATCGCCGGCCTGCGGCCGGCGCTGCTGCCGAAGGTGCTCAGGCTGCCTGACTGGCTGTTCAAGCTGCTGGCGCGGCGCATGCTGGCGATCCACGCGCAGGCGCGCTCGTCGATGTGGGACGATCTTCAGCGCGGCCGGCCGACGGAGATCGACGACTTGCAAGGCGCCATCCTGCGGCTGGCGGAAAAAGCCCGCACGCCCGTGCCGACGGTTCAGCGGATCACCGCTTTGGTGCGCGCGGCGGAAGCGGAGCGGCTTGGCTCGCCGGGCCTGGCGCCGGAGCAGGTTGTTGCACCGGCCGGCCGTCGATCAACGTGATCTTCTGCCAGATTTTCCGCGACAGGTTGGACGCCAGGTTCTCGACGTCGTTGACGCCGTCGATGACCACGTCGTCATTGACCGACTGTGCGAACAATGCGGCGATCTTGCCCGTGATCGACAGCATTTCGGAGCAATAGTCGAGGTAACGGGCCAGGTCGGCGGCATTGGTGATGCGGGCGGGCGAATGCGACGTCGGCTTGAAATCGGCCGACAGCGCCGCCGGATCCTTGGTCAGCTGATGCATGTCGATGACGTGGATCAGCGAGCGCAGGCCATGCAGCTGGCGAAAGACCTGCTTGCGCTTGATGCGTTCCTCGGAGCGGATCAAGGCGAGAAAGCCGACAATGGCGAGGATGAACATGTTGAGCGAAGCTTCGATGCCTTGCACCGACTGGACGGCATCACCGGGTTTGGAAATGCGGTCGAATGGCAGGACGGTGCCGACGAAGATGAACATCAATGCGCCGGCAACGACAGCGGCGACGATGAGGCCGCGCAGCCACCAGATCGGCGCTTCCAAGGCCTTGGCGCCCTGTGCCAGATCGCGCGACAGCGAGACCAGTTCGGCGGCAACGCCGCGCAGGCCGGCCTTGGGGAAACGCTCCGCAACACGCGTCTCCAGCCGTTCCGCGGTCTCGATGATCAGCTTCGGATCAAGCGTGCGGTAGCGCATGTCCGATCGGCCCTCAGGATTGTTCCGGCTCGTTGGTGCGCCGGCCATAGCGGTTGGGTCCAGGCTGCCCCGGAAACAGGCACAACACAAGGAAGGCGACGATCGACACCACCGGCACGAACAGGATCAGCGCGGCAATGCCCGGCTTGTCCAAATCGTGCAGCCGCTTCACCGCCAGGGCGATGTTCGACCACAGCGAGGCGATGAAGGCGACGAAGAAGATGAACGACCACATGTTGCTCTCGGCCGAACCTTCCGGCACCAGCGTGAAGCGGTAGAGCGGAAAGGCCTGGATGATGGCGACGAGCAACCCGCCAAGAAAATAGGCCGCGCGACTGACGCGGCCCGAGGTTTTGAAGAAAAGCCAGGTGAGATCTGATCTGTCAGGCAAGCGGGTCCGGTCCATATTGATTGGCGCCCCTGGCGCCTTCGAGAATGCCGCATTCCACCAGAAACCAGATCGGGCCGATGAGCGGCACCAGCATGATCAGACTCCACCAGCCCGACTTGCCGCGATCATGCCAGCGCTTGGCGTAGACTGCGAGTGCGAAATAGATCGAGGCCAGAGCGATGAGAATGCGATGATGCCGATCTGGGCGCCACTGGCGGTGGTGATGCGTGTACCGAGAATCGCATCGAGAACAAAGGCAACGATGCCAATGACGATGAAAACGCCAATCGCGGCCCAGAACTTGCCACGGTTTATGCGACCATCAAAAAACTTGTGAGCAGATCCTTCCAGTCCATGTCACCCCTCCATGTTGAACCAGCGCGACCGATTGTCGCGCCGGCGGAAGGTGCGCTCGCTTTGCGCAAAGATCAATCGCGCAGCAATTCGTTGATCGAGGTCTTGGAGCGGGTCTTGGCGTCGACACGCTTGACGATGACGGCGCAGTAGAGGCTCGGACCTGGCTCGCCGTTAGGAAAGGACTTGCCCGGCATCGTTCCGGCGACGACGACGGAATTCGGCGGCACTTCGCCATAGAAGATCTCGCCGGTGGCGCGGTCGACGATCTTGGTCGACTGGCCGATAAAGACGCCCATGCCGAGCACCGAGCCTTCGCGCACGATGCAACCTTCAACCACTTCCGAACGCGCGCCGATAAAACAATTATCCTCGATGATGGTCGGGCCGGCCTGCATCGGCTCCAGCACGCCGCCGATGCCGACGCCGCCGGAAAGATGCACGTTCTTGCCGATCTGGGCACAGGAGCCTACCCCGACCCAGGTGTCGATCATGGTGCCTGTATCGACATAGGCGCCGACATTGACGAAAGACGGCATCAGCACGGCGCCCGGCGCGATATAGGCCGAGCGACGCACGATCGACCCCGGCACGGCCCGAAAGCCCGACTTTTCAAAATCGACTGCGCCCCAGCCATCGAACTTCGACGGCACCTTGTCCCACCACATCGCTTCGCCGGGACCACCCTTGATGATCTCCATCGGGTTGAGCCGGAAGGACAACAGCACGGCCTTCTTCAGCCACTGGTTGACATGCCACTTGCCGTCGACCTGCCGCTCGGCGACACGGGCGGCGCCGCGATCGAGCAGGTCGAGCGCCGACTGGATGGCATCGCGCGTTTCGCCGCGCGTCGCAGTCGAAATCGCGTCGCGTTCCTCGAAGGCCTTCTCGATGGTCTTTTCGAGGCTCGCCAGATCGGGCTTCGACATGAATTCGCTCCATTACCAAGCTGTTAAGGGGCTGCGCCTTAACCTGTTTTGAAAGTCGCGCGGACCCCCATGCATGCTTCGCATGCTTGGGTCTTTGCATGTAGCAGGTTTTGCGGAACCTGCTTATGTGAAGCCTTGGTGAGGGTCAATCGCGGCTGCGTCATGGGGCGGCGCAAGTGAAGAATTTGGACGGGTAGAGCATATGACACCTATGGAAAAGGCGGGCTGGACGCCACTGCCGCATTCGGACGAGGATCTGGAGCGGTCGAAGAGTGTGCCGGATACGCCGCAGACGCGTGCCGAAACCTACCGGCTCGCCTGGAACGATCCTGACTTCTTGACGCGGCGCGAGTTGCGCGCGGTCCGGCTGCAGCTTGAACTCCTGAAACCGGAAATGATCCTGGCCGAACGCGGCATCCGTTCGACGGTGATCCTGTTCGGCGGCGCGCGCCTGCCGGAACCCGGCGGCGAGGCCTGGGCGGCCAAGAACGAGACGCAGAAGAAGAACCTCGAGGAGAACAGCAAATACTACGAGGAAGCGCGCAAATTCGCCCGCCTCTGCTCGCAGCAGTCGGCTACCTCCTATTACCGCGAATATGTCGTGGTGACCGGCGGTGGGCCCGGCGTGATGGAAGCGGGAAACCGCGGCGCCGACGATGTCGGCGCGCCGTCGATCGGCCTCAACATCGTCCTGCCGCACGAGCAGGCGCCGAACATCTATGTGACGCCGGAGCTCTGCTTCAACTTCCATTATTTCGCTATCCGCAAGATGCATTTCGTCATGCGCGCCAAGGCGGTCGCGGTGTTTCCGGGCGGCTTCGGCACGATGGACGAATTCTTCGAGACGCTGACCCTGATCCAGACAGGGCGCATGGAGCGCGTGCCGGTGATCCTGTTCGGCAAATCCTTCTGGAAGCGGGCGATCGATCTCGATTTCCTCGCCGAGCAAGGCACGATCAGTCCCGGTGACCAGGACATCATCGACTTCGTCGACACCGCCGATGAAGCCTGGGGGATCATCAGCCGGTTCTACAAGCTGGGGGAGTAGGGCAGTGGGGAATTGAAGAGCTGGGGAATTGAAGAACTGGGGAACTTGATCCGTGGAGACCGTCCTTCATTCTTCAATTCTTCAATTCTTCAATTCCCCTCTTCCTTCCCCTCCACAATCGCCGTCAGAAACCCCGCCAGATCGTCGGTGACGAAATCGACGTCATCCTCGTTGGTCGGGTCGCGCTCCCAGATCTCGGCAAAGGTCGGCTCGAAATTGCGCGGCACGATAAGCACCGTGGTCATGCCGAGCGACTTCGGCACCGAAAGGTTACGGGCAAGGTCTTCGAACATCACCGCATTGTGGCCGGTGACGGCGTGCAGTTCAGCGAACTTCTCGTAGGTCTGGCGCGCCGGCTTGGGATTGAGCCCGGCGGCGACGATGTCAAAGATGTCGTCGAAATGGTCGAGGATGCCGAGCTGGCGCGCGGTGCGCTCGGCGTGCCTGCGGTCGCCATTGGTGAAGATGAACTTGCGGCCCGGAAGCTGGCGGATGGCGGTGCCGAGAACGGGATCTGGCACCAGCCATGAATAGTCGATGTCGTGGACCTTCTCGAGGAAATCGTCGGGGTCGATGCCATGACGTGTCATCAGGCCGTTCAGCGTCGTGCCATATTCGCGGTAGAGTTCCTTCTGCAACTTGCGCGCATCGTCGCGCGGCAATGCCAGCAGTTCGCCGACATAGGCGGTCATCTTGACGTCGATCTGCGAGAACAGATTCGAATGATGCGGATAGAGCGTGTTGTCGAGATCGAAGACCCAGTCGGTGACATGGGCGAAGCGGGCGGGGTCAGGGAGCGTGGTCATGGGCTCCTTATGGCATGAAACGCGCATTCCGAAAGCGACTTTATCCACAACTTCTGCTCGTTGAGGTTGCGTAAATCGCCTCACGATTCAAATTTTAGGCATCTGGGAAAGGTGGCCTTCAGGGCTTGCTGGCAGAGAGGCAGTCTTGTGGGAGCAAGCGATGAACAGCATAATTCTGAGATCCGCCGCCGTTGCTTTCGCCTCAGTCGCGGCCTCTCTCCTGCTGACCCTGATCATCGTTCCGGCCATGGGATTTCCGGTCAACCGCACGATCTGGCTGACCTCCACCCTCTGTCCGCTGGTGCTGGCGTGGGCCGCCAGCGCAAGCACTTTCTGGCAAAGCGACAGGCTGAAAAACGCGCATCGCGATCTCGCCCGCGCTCATGCCCAGCTCGCCGCCGCGCATCGCCGACTGGCGGAAAAGGCGAGCCGCGACGATATGACCGGCATGCTCAACCGGGAAAGCTTCTTTGCCGCGCTCGACGGTTCGCGCCGCAAGTCCGATCGCGGCGCGCTGCTGATCATCGATGCCGACCACTTCAAGACCATCAACGACAATTTTGGCCATCTGACAGGTGATGACGCGCTGCTTTTGATCGCCAGCGCGATCCAGCGCGGCGTGCGCAGCGGCGATGTGCTCGGCCGCATCGGCGGCGAGGAGTTCGGCGCCTTCCTGATCGGCGCCACCGAGCAGGAGGCCAAGCGCGTCGCCGAGCGCATTCGCCGCGAAGTCGAGCTGATCCGCTTCCGGCCCGTCGACGAGCGGACCATCCCGCTCACGGTCAGCATCGGCGGCACTGTCTGCAGCGAGGAAGCCAGTGTGTCGGAGCTGATGCGCGCCGCCGACCGGCGCCTCTACCAGGCCAAGCACCAGGGCCGTAACCTGACGATCATCGACACCGGCATTTCCGAGGCGGCGTGATCCGATCTGCCGCAACCGGCCTGTTAAGCAAACTCTAACCCTGTTTGCACTCGGTTGTACCGCTTAGCCGGGTTTTCACTGCTTCGCGGCCAAACTTGGCACGATACTGGCTTCCACGGTGATGCATGTGTCGTTCCGGGAATTGCCGTTCTGGGGACGCCCATGCAGTGCCGAAGCCCAGCCGAGAACCAGCCATGAGTTTCATCATCAAAAGAATGTCACGCCGCGCGCTCGTGCAGGCGTTGATCGCATTGCCTGCCCTGTCTTTGTTCCGCAAGCTGCCTGATGCCGATGCCGCCGGTCCAAAGCCCGACCCGAACGAGATCGTGGAGGTCAATGGCTGGATCCTGAAGCGGAGCGACCTGGCATGATCTTCGACAGCTACGAGGCGTATCGCGCCGCGAACTTCACCCCAAAAGTCTGCATCCTCGGCTCCGGCCCGGCCGGCACGACGATTGCGCGCAAGCTTGGTGCGGCCGGCATTCCGGTGGTGGTGATGGAGGCCGGTCCGCGCGAATTCAGCGACGAGTCGCAGGACTTCTACCGGGGCAGCACGGTCGGCGATTTCTATTTCGATCTCGACATAACCCGGCTGCGGTTCATGGGGGGCAGTTCCAACCACTGGGCAGGCTGGTGCCGCGTCCTCGACAAGCAGGATTTCGAGCCGAAGGCCTGGGTACCCGATACGGGCTGGCCGATCCGCCGCACCGACATCGAACCCTATCTGCCGGAAGTGCGCGACATTCTCGACCTTCCGGCCCTCCGGCCCGATATGCCGATCTCGGACGACATTCGCTGGGTGCAGCTGATCAAGAGCCCGGCCGTGCGGTTCGCCGAGAAGTTCGGCGATGAACTCGACAAAGCCACGAACATCGCGGTGGTGCTCAACACTTGTGCCACCGAACTTGCCGGCGATGGCAGACGCGTGACTGGCGCGAGACTGTGGTCGAACGGGCAGGATGCCGGCTCCTTCAGCGCCGACTATTTCATCGTCTGCACCGGCGGGCTGGAGAATTCGCGGCTGCTTCTGTGGTCCAACCAGCGCTCGAACGGCGGCGTCGTGCCGAATGCGACGGCGCTTGGCCGCTACTGGATGGAGCATCCGACCTTCGAGGGCGGCAATGCCATCCTGGCAGACTACAACGCGTTCGAGGTCGATGCCGTCAACGAGGCCTTCTTCTCGCCGACAATTGCCGCCATGGAGCGGCTGCAGATCATGAATTTCGGCATCCGGCTGATCGAGACGCCGTATCCCGGCGTCAAGAGCCTTATCGCCGATCTCGCCTGCACGGCGCCCGACATGGCCGAGTGGATGTCCTCCAAGCTCAGCCAGAGACTGCGCTGCGCCGCCCAGCTCTATGTCGCGTGGGAACAGGCGCCGCTGGCCTCCAACCAGATCGAGTTGTCGAAGATCGATGTCGACCACGCCGGCGTACCGCGCATCGAGCTGCACTGGAAGAAATCGGAAATGGAGCGCCGCACCCTGCTCGAAGGGCTCAGACTGTTCGGCAAGACGCTGATCGAGAAGGATCTCGGCCGCGTGCGCATTGCCGACTGGATCAGCAATGGTCAGGACTATCCGACCAATGACGAGACGGCGGGCCATCACCATATGGGCGGCACGCGCATGGGCACCGACGTCAGCAAGAGCGTGGTCGACGCCAACTGCAAGGTGCACGGCATGGACAATCTCTATGTCGGCGGCTCCTCGGTGTTCTGCACGTCGGGTCAATGCAACCCGACGACGACAATCACCGCGCTGGCCTGCCGGCTCGGCGACCATCTGAGCAAGGTGGTCACCGCCTGACGGTTCTGCCGCAACGTGCTCGCTATAACGTCGCCGGGTCGAGCGCCGGCTGGTCCTTGCGCCGGGCGACGATCGCCGCGAAATCGGCGGTTTGGAAGGCATCGCGCAAGGCGTCGAAGGACGGCAACACGAAATAGGCGCGCTGGAACTTGTCGATCTCGTAGCCGGTGCGCATCACCGTTTCCAGGTCGAACGGCACGTGGTGCGCGTCCTTGCCTTCGACCGCGAACTGCAGCTCGGTAAATGACGACATCAGGCCGGCGCCAAAGGCCTTTAGCGGCTGGCCGGCTTCCTGCATCAGGCCATATTCGGCCGTGTACCAGTAGAGCCGGGAAATCATCTCGTCGCCACCCAGCGCGATGATGTCGCCGGCCTTCTCGCCATACATCTGCATGAAGTCGGCGAACACCGGTTGCGACAGCGCCGGCACGTGGCCGAAGAAATCATGGAACATGTCGGGCTCGACAATGTAGTCAAGCTCCTGCCTGTTGCGCAGCCAGTTGGTGACCGGGAAGCGGCGATCGGCCAGATGGTCGAAAAACGGGGCCGCGGGAATGAGCCCCGGCACCGCGACGATCTGCCAACCGGTCAGTTTGCGCAGCTTGGCGCTGACCTCGTCGAAATCGGGAATACGGTCGAGCAGGCCGAGTTTTTCGACGCCGTCGAGATAGGAATAGTGGGCGAGCTTGCGCGTCAACTTGGTCTGGCGGTCGCACAGCGTGCGCCACACCGCCTGCTCTTCTTCGCTGTAATCGTAACCCTGCGACACGGTGAAATCGGCACGGCAGACCGAATAGTCACCGCGCAATCCTTGCGCCGCGCAGTCGCGGGCGTATTCGGCAACGCTCATTGTCGTCATGGTTTTCTCCTCGCAAATCATGAATGGCAAGACGTGCCGAAAGGCTACCCGGATTTGCCGAGGCAAATCGGTTTTGATGATGGCTCGAACGGAATATTCGAGATAACATCCACTCACAAAGCCCCTCTATCGGAGTGAAAATGCCTCAGTTCGACGATTTCGAGATCAAGATGCTCGATGTCCTGCAGCGCGACGGGCGCAAGCCGGTTTCCGAACTGGCGCAAGAGATCGGCCTGTCGACGACGCCGTGCGCGCGGCGCTTCGAGGCGCTGCAGGAGGCCGGAATCATCAAGGGATTTGCCGCGGTGATCAGCCGCCGCGCGGTCGGCCTGATGGTCGAGGTGTTCATCCAGGTGCGCCTGGTCAGCCATAGCGACGGCTCGCCCGAAAGCTTCATCGCCGCCGTGCAGCGCATGGACGAGGTGTCCTCGTGCTGGACGATGACCGGCGACCACGATTTCCTGCTGCATGTCATGGTGCCGTCGGTCGACGAGCTCAACGCCTTCGTCATGCATCGGCTGATGCGGCTCGACGGCGTGCGCGACGTCCACACCCAGCTCGTGCTGCAGAACATCAAGGGACCGGGCCACGTGCCGCTCGCCCACCTCCGGCGGTGACAATGCCTGCCTTCGCACTCCTTGGGGAAAAGCTGCACGCAAACTGCTGAAACGGGCCAAGCGCGTGTCCACATCGCCGGCCAGCTTGCGCGGACCAAATGCCCAAGAGGTCCGCCATGAAAATCGTCCTGATCAATCCACCGCACACCGCCATCGGCAGCCGCGTGCCCGACGACCACCTGCCGCCGCTCGGCCTGCTGGCGCTCGGCGGCCCGCTGATCGATGCCGGCCATGAAGTGCGGCTCGTCGATGCCGAATTCGGGCCGATGCCGCTCGACAGGGTCGTTTGCGATGCACTCGATGATCACCCCGACTTCGTCCTGATCGGCCATTCCGGCTCGACCTCGGCGCATCCGACCGCCTTGCTGATCGCTGAGCAGATCAAGCAGCGCGAACCGGCGACCATCATCATCTATGGCGGCGTCTTCCCGACCTATCATTGGCGCGACATCCTGGCTGAAACGGACGTCTTCGACTTCATCGTGCGCGGCGAGGGCGAGGCGACTGTCGTGGCGCTGGTCGAAGCGCTGGAAATGCACCAGCCGCCGGCGAGCGTGGCCGGCATCGCCTATCGCGACGATCTGCGCCGTCCCTTTGCCACGCAGCCGGCCATGACCATCGCAGAACTCGATGCCTACCGCGTCGGCTGGGAACTGATCGATCACGGGCGCTACAGTTATTGGGGCGGCAAGCGTGCCGTGGTCATGCAGTTTTCGCGCGGCTGCCCGCATTTGTGCAACTATTGCGGCCAGCGCGGCTTCTGGACCCGCTGGCGGCATCGCGATCCGGTGAAATTCGCGCAAGAAATCGCCTGGCTGCACCGCGAGCACGGCGTCGAACTGATCAATCTCGCCGACGAGAATCCGGCGGTCTCGAAGAAGGCCTGGCGCGTCTTCCTCGACGCCCTTATCGCCGAGAACGTGCCGGTGCTGATCGTCGGTTCGACCCGTGCCGACGACATCGTGCGCGATGCCGACATCCTGCATCTCTACCGCAAGGCCGGTGTCATCCGCTGGCTGCTCGGCATGGAAAACACCGACGAGCAGACGCTGCAATTGATCCGCAAGGGCGGCAGCATCTCATCCGATCGCGAGGCGATAAGGCTGCTGCGCCTCAACGGCATCCTGTCTATGGCGACCTGGGTGGCCGGCTTCGAGGACGAAGGGTTTCGCGACCTGTGGCGCGGCTTTCGTCAGCTTATCGCCTATGACCCCGACCAGATCCAGGCGCTTTATGTGACGCCGCATCGCTGGACGCCGTTCTTCCGCATCGCGCGGGACCGCAAGGTGATTCAGCAGGACGCGCGCCTGTGGGACTACAAGCACCAGGTGCTTCACATGACGCGGCTGAAACCTTGGATGCTGTTCTTCAGCGTCAAGCTGATCGAGTTGGCGGTGCAGTCGCGGCCGAAGGCGCTGGCGCGCATCCTGTTCCACAAGGATCCGGAGCAGCGCCATTCGATGCGCTGGTATACGCAGATGGGCCGCCGCGTCTGGTTCCGCGAGGTGTGGGGCTTTCTGGTCCGCGACATCAGAGTGAAAGACGGCCCCACACTGGCCGAATTCTGGGGCGCGCCGCAGGACGCCGAAGAGGAATCGATGTCCGTTCGACGCCCGGCCAGAAAGCCCGCCATTCCCATCATCGGCGATATTGAAGATTCCGAGGCGAAAAAGTTAGCCGGCTGACGAGCCCCTCAGGGCACGATCAGCGTGCCGGCACCATGCTCGGTGAACAGTTCCAGCAGCACCGCATGCGGCGTCTTGCCGTTGAGGATGACGACGCCTTCGACACCGCGTTCGATCGCTTCGATGCAGGTCTCGACCTTGGGGATCATGCCGCCCGAGACCGTGCCGTCCTTGATCAGCGCCTTGGCCTCGGCCACGGTCAGTTCGTCGATCAGCTTCTTGTTCTTGTCGAGCACACCCGGCACGTCGGTGAGGAACAGCAGGCGCGTCGCCTGGCAGGCGCCGGCAATGGCGCCGGCGAAGGTGTCGGCATTGATGTTGTAGGTGTGGCCGTCGCGTCCTGGCGCCACCGGCGCCAGCACCGGGATCATCTCGGAGCGTGCCAGAAGATCGAGCAAGGTGCGGTCGACCTCGACCGGCTCGCCGACGAAGCCGAGATCGAGCACGCGCTCGATGTTGGAGTCTGGGTCGATCATGGTCTTGCGGGCCTTTTCGGCGAACACCATGTTGCCGTCCTTGCCGCACAGGCCGATCGCCCATTCGCCCTCGGCGTTGATCAGCGCGACGATCTCCTTGTTGATCGAACCGGCCAGCACCATTTCGACGATCTCGACCGTCTTCTGGTCGGTGACGCGCAGGCCGCCCTCGAACTTCGATTCGATGCCCATCTTGGCCAGCATGGCGCCGATCTGCGGGCCGCCGCCGTGGACGACGATCGGGTTGACGCCGGACTGCTTGAGCAGCGCGATGTCGCGCGCGAAGGCCTTGCCGAGCTCGATGTCGCCCATGGCATGGCCGCCATATTTCACCACGACCGTCTTGTGCTCGTAGCGCTGCATGTAGGGCAGCGCCCGTGACAACAGGGCTGCCTGCATTTCGGCGGTGGCGGTTATTTCCGTCATCGGCTTGGTTCCCGGCTTTTTATTTTAAGCATGTCGTTGTCCCAAAACCGCTGGACACTTTTGGGCGACATGCATCAGGTGAGGACGGCGGCGTCTTAGCGGGAATTGGCGTCGCCCGCAAATGGCTTTGCTGTCATATTCGAGCGCTTCACGACCTCGTCATCGTGCCGGCACCATCAGCGGCGCCCTGCGACCCAGCCAACCCGAGATCTTCTCCATCTGCGCGGCGAGCGACAAAAGCGTCTCCTCGTCGCCCGGACGGCCGGCCGCCTGGACGCCGAGCGGCAGGCCGGCGTCGGTGACATGCACAGGCAGGGCGATCGACGGCTGGCCGCTGACATTCTGGATCGCCGGCCAAGGGGTGAACCAGAGGCTCTTGTCCATCAGCTGGCCGAAGAACGGCTTCAGCTTCAGCAAAGGCGTCAGATGAAGCTTGTCGAGCAGGTTCTCGATGAGTTCGTCGGCGCCTTTCGGATCCATGGCGCCGCAGGCGAGCGGTGGGTGGGCAATGACCGGCATCAGCACGGCGTCGTACTGCACGGTCTCCGAAATCAGGCGTCGCGAGGCGGCATGCAGCCGCTGCAGGTCGGCATAGGTCTCGCCGGCCGACACCAGTTCGCCGAAGCGGGCGAGCACGCGCGTCGCCCGCTCGATGTCGCCGGTAACGGAGCGCCCGACACGCAGCGCTTCGGCGCGCATCGTGCCGGCAACGGCGGAGGCGACCGTCCTGCAGAAATCGGCGAAGAAATCGCGGCCGATAAAAGGCAGGTCGATCTCCTCGACCGTGTGGCCGCCCTCGCGGGCAAGCGCTACCGCCTTGTCGAGCGCCTTGAGCGTCTCGTCCGAGATCGGCAGGCCAAGCGGGGATTTGCGGTACACGGCCAGGCTGAGCTTGCCGGGATCGCGCGCGGCAGCGGCCGTGAACGTGCCCTTCGGCGACGGCGCGGCATAGGGCGACAGAGGATCGGGTCCGTGGGTGAGGTCGAGCAGCAGCGCGCAATCGCGCACCGAACGGGTGAGCGCATGATCGACGACCATGCCGTACCAGCTTTCGCTCACCAGGGGCGTCAGCGGGGTGCGGCCGCGCGACGTCTTCAGACCGACAAGCCCGGTACAGGCGGCGGGCACGCGGATCGAGCCGCCGCCATCCGAGGCATGCGCCACCGGCACGACGCCGGCTGCGACCAAGGCTGCCGAACCGCCCGAAGAGCCGCCGCTGGTATGGCCGGTGTTCCACGGATTGCGGGTGATGCCAAAGGCCCTGGATTCGGTCATCAATCGAAGCCCGTGCTCCGGCGATGTCGAGGTGACGATCGGGATGAGCCCGGCAGCGAGATAGCGGTCGGTCAGCACCGAATTGACATCGGCCAGCCATGCCGGAATGCGGCTGCCGCCATGCGTCGGCACGCCCTTGATGGCGATGCCGAGATCCTTGATGGCGAACGGGACGCCGGCCAGCGGCAGCGAGCGGTCGATGGTCTTGGCGCGGACCCGGGCGGCATCGTAGAGCGGTTCGGCCGTGGCATTGATGTCGGGACGGGTGGCCTCGGCGCGGGCAATCGCGGTGTCGGTCAGCTCGACGGCCGAAACGTCGCCCTTGCGGACCAGATTGGCGAGGCCCGTGGCATCTTCTTCCCAAAGGATCCGTTCGACCGACATGCGCGCTCCCCCATCACTGAGGGCAAGCTAGCCAGTGGCGATTCCATTGGCAATCGGTGGACGGATCCGGGCTGGCGACACACAAAGCTTAAGCGTGCACAAGATTATTTCCGCCGTTGCAAATACATCGCAATCGCCTAACTTGCCTGCAATGACGCCGCAGGACATCACCAAGCTGATCGTTCGGACTTCGATGAAGGATCGGGCCGCGTTCGATCTGCTTTACCGGCAGACCAGCGCGAAACTTTTTGGCGTCTGCCTTCGTGTCTTGAACGACCGGGGAGACGCGGAAGAAGCGCTGCAGGAAGTCTTCGTCAAGATATGGACGAAGGCGGATCGTTTTGCGGTCTCCGATCTAAGCCCGATCTCCTGGCTGGTGGCAATCGCGCGCAACCATGCGATCGATCGCATACGAGCGCGGCGCAAGCCTGCCGCCGACATCGATGCCGCGCTCGACGTGGCCGATCCGGCGCCGGGGCCTGAAGCGATGGCGGTGGCGGGAGACGAATCCGAACGCATCCACCATTGTCTCGATGAATTGGAGAAGGACCGGGCAGCCGCCGTCCGGGGCGCCTATCTCAAGGGCGAGAGCTATGCCGAACTGGCGGAGCGCCATGGCGTGCCGCTGAACACGATGCGTACATGGCTGCGCCGCAGCCTGTTGAAACTCAGAGAATGTCTGGAAAGATGACGCTGGCAGAAGACACAGGACCGGAACGTGGAGGCGACGACCTGCTCGCCGCCGAATACGTTCTCGGCGTGCTCGATGCCGACGAACGCCAGATCGTCTCCCGCCGTATCGATGCGGATACCGTTTTCGCTCGTCTTGTCGAGAGTTGGGAGGTCAGTCTCTCACCGCTTGCCGCCGCCTATTCGGAAGTCGAGCCGCCGGTTTCGGTGAAGACCGCTGTCGACCGCCGCCTGTTCGCCAACGCTGCCGCGGCGACCACGCCCGCCGAATCGCGCGGCGGCCTTTGGTCCAGCCTGGCCTTCTGGCGCGGCTTTGCCGCAGCCGCGGTTGCGGCACTGGCGATTTACATCGTCGTGCCCACTCTCAACCCGCCGGTCGAGCAGCCGCAGGCGCGCCTCGTCGCTTCGCTGGCCGCCGAAGGCAGCGACGTCAGATATCTCGCCGTCTATGATGCCGCGCATCACGAAATCGGCCTGTCGCATGTCTCCGGTGAGCGTGCTTCCGGCAAGGACTTCGAGCTGTGGATGATCGAGGGCAAGAACCCGCCGGTCTCGATAGGCGTCATTCCGGCCGGTGCTACGGCACATATTGTCGTCTCGCCGGCGGCCCAGCAGAAGCTTGCCCAAGGCGCGGTGCTTGCCGTCAGCCTCGAGCCGTCAGGCGGTTCGCCGACCGGACAGCCGACCGGACCGGTGGTCGCCGCCGGCGACCTGAAGAGCATCTAACCGGCTCCGCGCACCTGAAAAATCACAAAAGACTATCATAAGTCTATCCCTCACTGAACATGCCCATAGACAGCATGTCGGCCGCGACCGATTGCTTGGGAAATCCGCCGGGCGCGTTAGATAAAATAAAAAATCACGATATTTCTGAAACTCGGGCGATTTTGTCCCGTATCTCCTCGCGTCCCCAAAAATGGGAAGAGAAAAACCCGAGGAGTTCGACATCATGCGTAGATACGCCACCCTTTTGCTCGCCGGTACGATCGCCGTTTCGGCTCTTGCCACCGCCGCCTATGCCGAAAACCCGATGGTTGGCGGCGCCGCGATGTATGCCAACAAGAACATCGTCGAGAACGCCGTAAACTCGAAGGATCACACCACGCTGGTCGCCGCCGTGAAGGCCGCCGGCCTTGTCGAAACCCTGCAGGGCGCCGGTCCGTTCACCGTGTTCGCGCCGACCAACGAAGCCTTCGCAGCCCTTCCGGCCGGCACGGTCGAGACGCTGCTCAAGCCTGAAAACAAGGACAAGCTCACCAAGATCCTGACCTGCCATGTCATCGGCGCCAAAGCGATGGGGGCGGACGTGGCCGCGATGGCCAAGGCTGACGGCGGCACCCACAAGGTCAAGACGGCCGGCGGCTGCGAGCTGTCGCTCAAGGCCGACGGCGGCAAGGTCACCGTCACAGACGAGAACGGCAATGTCGCCAATGTGACGATCGCCGATGTCGAACAGTCCAATGGCGTCATCCACGTCATCGACAAGGTTCTTTTGCCGAAGATGTAACAAGGGGCTTGCTGCCGGCGAACTGGCAGCAAGGGCCCTCCGTCGATTGCACGATCCCGCTCTGTGATCCGCAATTGACCCGCGCACTCCGCGCCTCCCACATTCGGATGTGGGCGGGCGCGGAGTGTTCGTTCGAGGGGCTACCGTCACCGGCTTTTGATTTCCGCGCGACGGTATAGTTTGGCAAAAGGACATCAGGAGGAACTGGTCATGAACCGTCGCGACTTTCTTTTGAGCGGTGCCGCCGCCATCGGCGTCGTCGGGATCGCGGCAACGATGCTGCGCATGGGCGATCCGCAGGCAGCACAGGCCGCCGAAAAATTCGAAGTCACCAAGACCGACGCCGAGTGGAAAGCCATCCTGTCGCCTGCCGCCTTCGACGTGCTGCGCAAGGAAGGCACGGAGTATCCCGGCACCAGCCCGCTGCTCAACGAACACCGCAAGGGCATCTTCGCCTGTGCCGGCTGCGACCTGCCGGTCTATTCGTCCGAGACGAAATTCGATTCCGGCACCGGCTGGCCGAGCTTCTGGCAAGAGATCCCCAAGGCGATCGGCACGACCGTGGACAGGTCGCTCGGCATGACGCGGACCGAGGCGCATTGCCGCCGCTGCGGCGGCCATCTCGGCCACGTCTTCGACGACGGTCCGGCGCCGACCGGCCTGCGCCACTGCATCAACGGCGTCGCGCTGACCTTCAAGCCCGCCACAGCCTGACAAATTCCAACTGGATATGAAAAACTCCGGGCTTGCGGCCCGGAGTTTTTTGCGCGGTCAGAGCTTTTTCGGGCGTGGACTGGAGGAGCTTCCCGAAACAGCTGCCCACGTATCTCTGCCTTGTCGCAATTCCAAGGGAAAGCGCCTTACACTTTTCCTGGAATGCTCCGGTATCAGTGGCCGCCTCCACCACCTCCACCCGCCGCGGCCGGCTTGCGGATCAACATGGTGAACATGCCAAGCGTCGCAAACAGCACCGTCAGCATGAAGAACACATCCATGAAAGACAGCAGCGCCGCCTGCTGCTGCACCATGCCCGACAGCTTGGAAATCGCAGCACTTGTCGCGTCGAGGCCGGGGGTCTGCTCGAAATTGAGCGTCATGTTCTGCAGCTTGGTCTGCGCGGCTTCACTACCCCATTGCACATGTTCGGAGAGCCTTGCGTAGTGGAAGGCATTGCGGTCGATCAGCACGGTATTGATCAGGGCGAGGCCAACCGCACCGCCAAGGTTGCGGGTGAGGTTGAACAGGCCTGAAGCGTTCTTCAGCCGCTCGGGCGGCAAGGTGCCGAGCGCGATGTTGTTGATCGGCACCATGCACAGCATCATCGAACAACCGCGCAGGATTTGCGGGATGAGCAGCTCATAGAAATCCCAGTCGGCGGTCAGATGCGTCATCCACCAGGTGCCGGTGGCGAAACCGAAGAACCCGATCATCATCATCAGCCGCGGGTCCATCTTATTCGACAGGATGCCCGAGATCGGCGCGGTGAAGAACATGGCCAGGCCGCTGACGAACAGCGCCTCGCCGATCATCATCGAATCGTAGCCACGGATGCGCCCGAGATACACCGGGTAGAGATAGGTCAGGCCGTAAAGGCCGATGCCTATGACGAAGGAGAACAGCGAGCCGAAGGCGAAGTTGATGTTGGTGAAGGCCTTCAGGTCGACGATCGGCTCCTCGGCGGTGAACGCCCGCCAGAAGAACAGCACCGCGCCGATGGTCATGACAATGGCGCAGATGAAGACGCCCTGGTCCTGCATCCAGTCATTGTTGGGGCCTTCCTCGAGCACATATTCCATGCAGCCCAGGAAAGCCGCCATGCCGGCGAGGCCCCACCAGTCGAACTTGCTGAACAGCTTGAGGTTGGGTTTGTCGAAGTCGATCAGCGTCCAGGCCGCCGCTGTGACCAGGATGCCGGGCACGACATTGACCAGGAACAGCCAGTGCCAGGACATGGCATGGCTGATGTAGCCGCCGACAGTCGGGCCGATGGTCGGCGCCAACGTCGCCACCAGGCCGATCATCGGCGAGACGAAGGCGCGGCGCGAGGGCGGGAAGATGGTGAAGGCAGCGGCGAAGACGCTCGGTATCATGCCGCCGCCGATGAAGCCCTGGACGGCGCGGTAGACGATCATCTGGTCGATGTTGGTGGCGGTCGCCGCCAGCGCACTGGCCGCGGTGAAGCCTGCCGCCGAGATGGTGAACAGCACGCGCGTCGACAGCATCCGGCTGAGGAAGCCCGACAGCGGGATCATCACCACTTCGGCGATCAGATAGGCGGTCTGCACCCACGGGATTTCGTCGGAGCTGGCGCTCAGGCCGGCCTGGATCTCGGACAGCGAGGCGGAGACGATCTGGATGTCCAGGATGGCCATGAACATGCCGAACACCATCGCCAGGAAGGCGATGACGCGCCGCGTCGAGATGGTGTCAGGCACAGCCGGCCTCGCCGGCGGTGCTCCTGCTGTCAGGGTTGCGGTTGCCATGGCATTGCTCCCTGGCGGCCGCTCAGTTCGACGCTGCCGCTGATGCCGACCCCGTCGGGGCGGTACGGCTGTCGACGGCGACGACGACGCTCAGGCCGGCGCGCAGCTTGCCGCTCTTCAGCGCATCGGCGGGCACATCGATGCGGGCCGGAACGCGCTGCACGACCTTGGTGAAGT
>NZ_RZRT01000036.1:22363-61494 GCF_003998295.1 Mesorhizobium sp. M7A.F.Ca.US.011.01.1.1 | reverse complement strand
GGTCAGGTCTGTGCCGCGACAGGCCGTGTACTCGCGCATCATTCGATTGCCGAAAGCCTGTGCGAAAAGCTCGTCGCCCATGCCCAAAAACATGTGCTTGGCGATCCCTTCCATCAGGGAACGACCATGGGGCCGCTGAACAACGCCAAGGTCGCGGCCAAGGTCAAAGAGCATGTCGATGACGCAATCGCGCAGGGTGCCAAGGTGCTCTTTGGCGGCAAGCCGCGCCCCGATCTCGGCAGCGAACTGTTTTTCGAACCGACGATCATCACCGGCGTCACGCGCGAGATGAAAATCAATCGCGAGGAAACTTTCGGCCCCGTCGTACCGGTACTCGCTTTCAAGGACGAAAACGAAGCGCTCGATCTGGCGCTCGACAGCGAATATGGCCTGTCGGTGGGCGTCTTCACGGCGGATGTGGCGCGGGGTGTTTCGGTCGCCAGGGCGATCCCCGCAGGGATCGTCAACGTCAACGCCGGCAGCACCTGGTGGGAAATTCACCTGCCCTTCGGAGGCGGGACCGGCACCAAGAGCGGCATCGGCCGGCTGGGCGGCGTGCACACGATGGAAGCCATGACGGAACTCAAGATGATCACGGTGACGATCGACAGAAAGGCACGTGCCGCATGAGCCCTCAATCGCTTGCGTTTGCCGGCGAACGAAATTCGCCCCTTTCCCCACCCGAGAGAACGCGGATGATCCGCGCTCTTGTCGATGAACTGATCCCCGGCAGCGAGGGCTGGCCCTCCGCATCCGAGGCCGGCGCGCATGGCATCGTCGCGATGCGTCTCTTTGCGGACTGGAGCGATATGCAGATTACGGCGCTGGCCGATCTGCTGGGTTGGGAAAAGGACGGCCTTTCAAGCGCCAATGGTGAAATCCGCATCGCGTCCGTCAAGGCCTTCGAGGAAGCCGACACGGAGCTTTTCGACAAGATCTACACGGCCGTGACGCTTGCCTATTACGAAACGCCCTTCGTCATCGAAGCCATTCGGAACACGGGGCGTCCATACTCCCACCGGCCTCATCTGACCGGCTATGAGATGGCGCCCTTCGATTTCAACAGGGACCTGCCAGCCCATCGACGTGGCCATTACCTGGAAACCGAAAAGGTTAGACCCGTCGACACGTCGTCGCTCGGGCTGGACACGGAAAAGACAAATCGCTGGGGACTGGAAAGATGACGACGGATCGCATCTGTGACGTATTGATCGTGGGCGCCGGTGCGACGGGATCGCTCGCGGCGCTGACATTGGCGGAAGCCGGTCTCGATGTCGTCTGCCTGGAGCAGGGATCCTGGGTGGAGGCGAAAGATCATGCGCATCTCCATGCGGACTGGTCGTGGCAGCGCCGGACCAACTGGAGCCCGGACGTCAACAAACGCAGCCACCCGGACGATTTCCCCGTCAATTCGGACTCCTCGCAAATCCTGATGTGGAACGCCGTCGGCGGATCGACCAACGTCTATGGCGCAATCTGGCCGCGCTATCGTCCTTCCGATTTCCGCAAGGGCACGGAGCATGGTCTTCAGCCGGATTGGCCGATCACCTATGAGGATATCGCTCCCTTTTACGAGCAAGCCGACAAGCTCGTCGGCGTGTCGGGGCTTGCCGGCGATCTGGCCATGCCACCGCGAGACCGCTGTCCGACCCCGCCAATGCCTGTGTCCAAGGTGGCCAAGCGCCTTGCTTCCGGTTTCGATGCGCTTGACTGGCACTGGTGGCCGGTCGAGGCCGCGGCGATCTCCGAGGATTACGACGGTCGGCCGGCCTGCAACAATTGCGGCACATGCAACGGCTGCCCGCGCGGATCGATGAGCAAATATTCGCTGTCCATCTGGCCGAAGGCATTGAACGCCGGTTGCGAACTGCGCATCAATGCCCGTGTGCTCAAGATCGAGAAGGACCAAGATGGCCGCGCAAGTGGCGCTCTCTATGTCGACCGTAACACCGGGATGAAACATTTCCAGCGGGCGAAACTGGTTATCGTGGCCGCGAACGGCATCGGAACGCCACGGATTCTTCTTGCATCCGACAATCTTGCCAACGCCAACGATCAGGTCGGACGCTATCTCCTGCATCACACCCTGGTTGCCTGCGAGATGTGGGTCGACGAGCCGGTTGATGGTCATATCGGTTACGTCGCATCCCTGCTGTCGCGGCAGTTTGCCGAAACGGACCCGTCGCGCGGTTTCGTCAACGGCTTCAATTTCAACTGCATCACCTCCACGCCCTCCGCGGGAGAGCTTGCGGCAGGCTGGTTCACGCCGGCGCGCGCGCCATGGGGCCGCGACCATCACCAATGGTTCGAACGTCACTTCGGCCATTCCATCGGTGTTTTCGGCATTGGCGACGATCTGCCCAATCCGGAAAATCGCGTGACGCTGGATCCGGTGCTCAAGGATTCCGATGGCGTGCCCGCGGCAAGGACCCGCTACGCGCCAGGTGAAAACGACAAGCGCATGATGAACTACATGCTCGACCGTCTCGAAGAGCTTGCAAGAGCCTGCGGCGCCTTCGAATATCGGCTGCATGATTATCGCGACAAGGAAGGCGTTTATCGCACACCCGCCTGGCACATGATCGGCACCTGCCGCATGGGCAGCGATCCGTCGACATCCGTCGTCAACCAATGGAACCAGACCTGGGAGGTTCCAAACCTCTTCATTGTCGACGGAAGCGTGCTCGCCACTGGCGGCGTCGTCAATCCGACGGCGACCATCTCGGCGCTCGCCTTGCGTGCCGCGGCCTATATCCGCGACAATTTCGAAACCCTGTCGCAGCAGACGCGGCCATCGATAGCCGCCTGACGCAAACGAAGCGGGCTCTTCGTCCAATCGTCTCGCATGCCAAGCAAAGACGATCTACTGCCCGCATGGTCATGATTGGCATCATCGCGATCAGAGAAAGACAAAATGCTCCAACGCCCGCCTGCCGAGCCCGGAATGAGCGAAGCGGATATCGATACCCCTGCCCTCGTCATCGATCTCGATGCAATGGAACGCAATCTCGACCGAATGGCCGCGTTCTGCCGCAATGCAGGCGTGCGGTTGCGCGCTCACGCGAAAACCCACAAGTCCCCCGTCATCGCCCACTGGCAGATCTCCAGGGGGGCCGTCGGCCAATGCGTGCAAAAAACGGCTGAGGCCGAGGTTCTTGCCTGGGGCGGCGTCAGTGACGTTCTCGTTTCGAACGAGGTTGTCTCTCCCCGCAAGCTGGCGCGACTGGCCGCACTGTCCAGCATGTCGAATATCTCGCTTTGTGCCGACAGCGCGGCTGTGGTCGACCAGATCGACGCAGTGGCCGAATCCCTCGCCACGCGGTTGACCGTGCTGGTCGAGGTCGACGTCAGCGGCGGCCGCTGCGGTGTAGAGCCCGGCGAGCCCGCGGCGGCACTGGCGGCACGCATAGCGAGAAGCCGCCATCTGGTGTTCGGCGGCCTGCAATCCTATCACGGGCGCGCCCAGCATATGCGCACCGAGCAGGAGCGGCACGACGCGATACGCCAGGCCGCGGCGCGAACGATGGATACGGTCGCCGCAATCAGAAAGCAAAAGCTGGAATGCGCGATTGTCGGCGGCGCAGGCACGGGAACTTTCGCCCACGAGGCGGCCAGCGGCGTCTACAACGAGCTGCAGGCCGGCTCCTATGTGTTCATGGATGCCGACTATGCGCGAAATCGTCCTGCTCCCGATTTCGAACAATCGCTGTTCGTGTTGAGCACCGTCATGAGCGCTGCCCGTCACGGAATCGCGGTTCTGGATTGCGGACACAAGGGGATTGCCATCGACAGCGGTCTTCCTCTCATTCATGCCAGACAGGATATCGACTATGCCGGCGCATCCGATGAGCACGGTTCGCTCATCCTGCGTTCGGGCCCCGGAAGCCTTGCCACCGGAGAAACGCTGCGTCTCGTTCCCGGCCATTGCGATCCAACGGTCGACCGCTATGACTGGTATGTCGGCATGCGGGGCAAACGGGTCGAATGCGTCTTTCCTGTCGCGGCGCGCGGAATGATGCAATGACGCTCGCGGTACTTCCAGAGGCCGAAACCTCATCCCGGAAACTGACGCTGCGCTGCATCGCTTGCAACGCCATCCTGCCGCCGACCCTGGTCTACCGCTGCCCCGATTGCGGCGGCATACTGGAAGTTGTCCATCAAAAACCGGAGGGCCGCAGTTGGCTCAGGGCTGACTTCGTCGCAGATGATATCACGCTTGGAGAAGGCGGCACGCCGCTTCGAGAACTCAGACCCGATCTCCTCCACGCCGGCTTCAAAGGCCGGCTGCTCGCCAAGGACGAAACCCGCAACCCATCCGGCTCCTTCAAGGATCGCCTTGTGGCAGCGGCGTTGAGCCGGGCGATTGCGCTTGGCGCGACGGGTATCGTCAGCGCGTCGAGCGGCAACGCCGGTGCCGCTGCCGCCTGCTATGCCGCGAACGCCGGAATTCCCGCCATCATCGTTTGCCCGGACGCGACGCCGCGTGGCAAGCTGGCGCAGATTGTCGCCTATGGCGCCACGCTGGAGCAGGTGCCGGGCCATTACGGAAATGCGTTTGAACATGCCAGACTAATCTGCGCCGAAACCGGCTATGCAAATCTGACGACGACCTATCTGAACCCTTATGGCGTGGATGCCTTGCGGCTGATCGGGCAGGAACTCCATGAGCAGATGGAAGGCGTCGGACCCGACTGGATCGCCATCCCGACGAGTTCCGGGCCGTTGGTCAAAGGCGTCTTTCAGGGCTTCATGGACAGGGCTGGCAAGGTGCCGCGCCTGATCGCGGCGCAGTCCGAAGGCTGTGCTCCGATAGCGAGAGCCTTCAGGGAAGGAAAAAACGACGTTGATGGCTGGGAGACCCCCAAAACGATCGCTTCGGGCATTTCGGACCCGTTGCTTGCCTATCCCGAGGAAGGCAGTCTGACGCTTTCACTCGTCCGCGCGAGCAAGGGCGTTGCTCACGCCGTCGGCGATGCCGACATTCGCGAGGCGATGATCGAACTGGCGCGCAAAGCCGGTCTTTTCTGCGAACCGACGGGGGCTGCCTCGCTGGCCGCGGCCCGCGATCTGTTCGTGAAAGGCACGATCGGATCGACGGACACCGTGGTCTGCATTGTGACCGGACATGGTTTCAAGGATTTCGCGGCCTGGACCTGAGGATGAGAGCGGATTCTTCGTCGGCACTTGTCCTCGCCTCAGCCTTTGACCGCCAATCTTGTCGGCCAGCGTCAGCGCCTCAGTCTGGTCGTGCGTCATATAGACCATGGCCCGGCGGATCGACTGGTGCAGGCGCTTGATCTCGGCCCTGAGCTCCGCAGGTAGCGCCGCGTCGAGGTTGGACAGCGGCTCGTCGAACAGGAACGACCGGGGATCGCGCACCAGCGCCCGGGCCGATGGCGACGCGCTGCCGTTGACCGCCGGATAGCTCACGTGGCTTGCGACCCAGCAAGGGTTCGATCTGCAGCAGCTTTGCCACCGCGGCGACCTTTTCGCCTGATGTCTTGCGGTGGAGCCCGGGGCATCTTCGGCGGGAAGGCAATGTTCTCGGCCACGACGTGGTCAGGTAGAGCGCGTAGGACCGGAACACCATCGCAACGATGAAAAACCAGTCAGCGTTGGCCTCAACCTGGCGGCGGAGCAGGCCAAGACTGTAGGCGCGCCAAGCCGCGTAGTGAGGATCCGCTGGCTCATGCCGGCGGGATGCAGAATGAGGCGCATCGCGTTCACCGGAGTCTGCATCAAATCCGCTGAACATCCTTCGTTTAGCTGCGGCAGCGCAGCGTTTGACATTACCACTGTCCAATGCCGATCTACCGCGAAGGCGGGATACGGCTTGTGGGCCTGCAGGACGCGATCCATCGCCGCCTTGGCTGCACTTAAACCATCTAAGGTGCTCTCGCGGAACGCCGGAGCAAAGCCGGCCGCGAAAAACAGGCTGTTGCGATCCCGCAACGGAATATCGAGGAATTCGGAAAGGCGAGCGACCATTTCCCGGCTGGGTCGTGCCTTTCCAGTTTCCAGGCAAGAGAGATGCCGGGTTGAACTACTGTCGCGCCTGCGACTCAAGGATTTCGACCTTGGCCTGGAGAGCGGTGTCGAGGACGTTGTGGGACGTCTGTTGATTGCCACTGAGAACTGACCCGGCAACACAGGATATTTCCACCGAGAATTGACCCATGTTTGAACCTTGCCCTGCGTTTTTCAGCGGGGGCTACGGAGTGATCGACATGGCATTACTGAGCGTGATCCGACGCTGGCATTTTCGAGAGCATCTATCGATCCGTGAGATTAGCCGTAGGACCGGCCTGTCGCGGAATACCGTGCACAAATACCTGCGTGTGGATGGGGTGGAGCCGAAGTTCAAGGTTCCCGAGCGGCCGAGCAAGCTTGACCCTTTTGCCGACCGTTTGTCGGCCTGGCTGAGGACGGAAGCCAAAAGGAATCGCAAACAGAAACGTACGGTGAAGCAGCTTCATGCCGATCTGCTGAGCCTTGGCTATGAGGGGTCTTACGGTCGTGCTGCGGCTTTCGTTCGGGAGTGGAAGGCGGATCTGCAGAGGGAATTACAGACGACAGGGCGCGGGACATTCGTGCCGCTTGCGTTCGATCCGGGTGAAGCATTCCAGTTTGACTGGTCGGAAGACTGGGCGATCATCGGCAATGAACGCACCAAGTTGCAGGTGGCTCATACGAAGCTAAGCTACTCTAGGGCCTTCATCGTTCGGGCCTATCTGTTGCAGACGCACGAGATGCTGTTTGACGCCCACAATCATGCCTTCCGTGTGTTTGGCGGCGTTCCCCGGCGCGGCATCTACGACAATATGCGGACAGCGATCGACAAGGTCGGGCGCGGCAAGGAGCGCGACGTCAATGTCCGTTTCATGGCCATGGCCAGCCACTACCTCTACGAGCCTGAGTTCTGCAATCCGGCCTCTGGCTGGGAGAAGGGACAGGTCGAGAAGAACGTCCAGGATGCGCGTCACCGACTGTGGCAACCCATGCCGCGCTTTCCATCACTGGAAGCCCTGAACGACTGGCTGGAGCTTCGATGCAAGGAGTTTTGGCACAAGACCCCGCATGGAAAAATGCGCGGCACCATTGCCGATATCTGGGCTGAGGAAGCCCAGGCTCTCATGCCGGCGTCCCGTCTCTTCGACGGCTTTGTCGAATACACCAAGCGGGTCTCCCCAACCTGCCTCGTGCATCTGGAGCGTAACCGCTACAGCGTTCCGGCGTCCTTTGCCAACCGGCCCGTGAGCCTGCGGGTCTATCCGGATCGTGTCGTGGTTGCCGCGGAAGGTTTGATCATCTGTGAGCATCGCCGCGTCATCGATCGCTCGCATGACCGACCAGGGCAGACCGTCTATGACTGGCGGCACTATCTGGCTGTTGTTCAGCGCCAACCAGGCGCCCTACGCAACGGAGCACCCTTTGCCGAACTTCCCGATGCATTCAGGTCGTTGCAGCAGCATTTGCTCAAGAAGCCGGGCGGTGATCGCGAGATGGTCGACATCCTGGCACTTGTGCTGCAACACGACGAGCAGGCCGTGCTTCTGGCCGTGGAGATGGCGTTGGAGGCCGGCGTTCCAACCAAAACCCATGTGCTGAACCTTCTCCATCGCTCGTCGACGGCAAATCGCTCACGCCCCCGACCATCAGTGCTCCTCAGGCTTTGACGCTCACCAATGAGCCGAAGGCCAATGTCGAACGCTACGATGCTTTGAGGAAGACCGCGGAGGTCCGCCATGCGTCATAATCCCGCCAGCGGCGCAATCGTCATCATGCTCCGGAGCCTGAAGATGCACGGCATGGCGCAAGCTGTAGGCGAACTCACCGAACAGGGAGCGCCAGCGTTTGAGGCCGCCATTCCGATCCTGTCGCAACTGCTGAAGGCTGAGACGGCGGAACGTGAGGTCAGGTCCACAGCCTACCAGCTCAAGACCGCACGCTTTCCAGCCTATCGCGATCTCAACGGCTTTGACTTCGCCAGCAGCGAGATAAACGAGGCGCTCGTGCGGCAGCTTCATCGTTGCGAGTTCGTCGATGAAGCCCACAACATCGTGCTCGTCGGCGGCCCTGGCACAGGCAAAACCCATGTTGCCACGGCCCTCGGCGTGCAGGCCATCGAGCATCATCACAAGCGGGTTCGCTTCTTCTCGACTGTCGAGCTGGTCAATGCGCTGGAACAGGAGAAGGCACAGGGACGATCGGGCCAGATCGCCAATCGCCTCGTGCATTCCGATCTCGTCATCCTGGACGAGCTTGGCTATCTGCCGTTCAGTGCATCAGGTGGAGCATTGCTCTTCCATCTGCTGAGCAAACTCTACGAACGCACAAGCGTCATCATCACCACAAACCTCAGCTTCAGCGAGTGGGCCAGTGTCTTCGGCGATGCAAAGATGACAACCGCGCTTCTCGACCGGCTGACCCATCATTGCCACATCCTGGAAACCGGAAACGACAGCTTCCGATTCAAGAACAGCTCTGCCCACGAGCCTAAAAAAGCGAAGGAGAAAGCCAGGACCTTGACCCTCAACCCCGAACCGAAACATACATAAAAGGCGGGTCAAATCTCGGTGGAAATGCCGGGTCAGTTCTCAGTGAAAATCAACAGTAGGCCTCCTGGATGACAGCGGTCAGCGCCTTCTCGGCCATGCGGCGCGGTTCGAGAAAACCGGGGAAGTAGGAGCCCTTCCTGAGCTTGGGGATGCGCAGCTCGACGGTGCCGGCCCGCGTCTCCAGTCGCGCTCGCGATAGCCGTTGCGCTGGGCCGTGCGCAATGGGTTCTTCTCGCCATAGGCGGCGCCGGTGGCGGCCCCAACCTCCAGCTCCATCAGCCGCTCGGCGGCAAAGCCGATCATCTCGCGCAAGAGATCGGAATCCGGAGTCTTCTCCACGAGCGCGCGCAGGTTCATCATGTCGTCGGTCATCGATGGTTCCTTCGAATCAGGTTGGTGTCAGCAACCCGACCTTACCGGCGAACCGTCGATGACCACCGCAAAGCCACTCGCTCGCTACAGCGCTATCGAGAGCGCGCTCGCGAGCGGCTTCGCTACCGCCGAGCTACACCACCTGTGGGGACGCGACCCGATTGTGGCGGCCGCCCAATGCGGTGTCTGTGCAATAGCGGCTATATTTTGCCGTTCCTATGGCGAGTAGAATCCTTCCGCGACCTAGAGCATCTCGCTCAAGTCACGCCAATGCCGCTAACGATGCCCTCACCAGACATTCTCGCCGTCACCCGACGCGTATCGACTTCACCGCTCGGGAGTTTCGCGCACGCCTGTCGGGCTTCGCCTTCGATCTCGATCTTGCTCCGCGCTTGAAGATCGAAGCGCACCGTTACGGTACGCATGCGTGCATGCAGCACATCATCCAGCGTGCCGCGCATTTCATGCAGATAGGTCAGCGACGACTTCCCAAGCTTTTCTATAACGGTGCGAACGGTGACCAGAGTTCCCACCTCGGTTTCGTGCACGTAGTCGATCTCCATCCTCACATCCGCCCAGCCGAGCGTCGGCGTCAAACGGGGATCGGCGATCCTGCCGAGCAGCTGGAAACCGGCGTCGTCGAACATAGCGACGTAGTGACGGACGTTGAGATGGCCCATCGCGTCACACATCCAAGGATGGACGACGCCGACATAGGTTTCAATCGGGCGCGTCAAAACCCGACCTCGTTTCCGCCCTTGAGATCCAGCAACTGGCGGGCTTCGTCGGGGGTTGCGATTTCAAGCGACAGTTCGCCAAGGATGCGCTTGATCTTGGCGACCTGCTCCGCATTGCTCTTGGCAAGCGCGCCCTTGCCGATATAGAGACTGTCTTCCAGCCCGACACGCACATTGCCACCCATGATCGCACCCATCGTGCAGAGGTTCATCTGGTGCTTGCCGGCGGCAAGGATCGACCAGAGATAGTCGTCTCCGAACAGCCTGTCCGCCGTCCTGCGCATGTGCATCATGTCTTCGGCGTCGGCGCCGATTCCGCCCAGAAGTCCGAAGATCGTCTGGACGAAAAGCGGCGGCTTCAGCAGCTTGCGGTCGAGAAAGTGCGCCAGCGTGTAGAGGTGACTGACGTCATAGCACTCGAACTCGAACTTGGTGCCGTAGGCCTGGCCAACCTCGAGGATGATGCGCTCGATCTGCTCGAACGTGTTGGAGACGATGCCCTTCTTCGTGTCTTCCAGGTAGCCCTTCTCCCAGTCGTACTTCCAGTCGGTGTATTTCGGCGCGATGTGGTGCAGGGCGAAATTCATCGATCCCATGTTGAGCGAGCAGAGTTCGGGCTTGGCGGCATGGGCGGCTTCGAGACGTTCGTCGAGCGTCATCTTGAGGCCGCCACCGGTGGAGATGTTCATCACTGCGTTGGTTTGCTGCTTGATGCGGGGCAGGAAGTCCATGAAAAGCCTGGGATCGGGGGTGGGTTTGCCCGTCTCGGGGTCGCGGGCATGTAGATGGATTACCGAGGCGCCAGCTTCGGCTGCGCCGACAGCGGCATCGACGATCTCGCTCGGCGTTATCGGCAAATAGGGACTCATGGTCGGCGTGTGGATCGATCCGGTAACCGCACAGGTGATGACGACTTTCGGCGATTTCTTCATAGCTGGAGCCTCCCTTGTCTGCGTTTTGTTGTTATCGATCGAGCGCGAGGCAATCCTCGCGGCCACAACCCAGCCGGATCGCCGTACCCGGATCGAGCTTCGGTTGAGACGATGAAGTGGCTAGCTTGACGATGAGTTTCTGGCCGCTCGCGGTCGCGGCGATGAGCCGGACATGATCGCCGACATAGATTGACTGAACGACCGTCGACGGGATCTCGTTGAGTGCCGTGACGCCGTCCTGCAGAACGGACAGGCGCTCGGGCCTTATCGACAGCGTTATCTTGGTGCCCGCGGCAAGCGCAGCGCCGCAGGACATGGCGTTCAACACAACGTCGCCGTCGTCGAGACGGACGGATACGCCGCCATCCTCGCTCCCGGCCAGCACGGCGCCGAACATGCGGTTGTTCTCACCGATGAAGCTTGCGACAAAGCTCGCCGCGGGACGCTCGTACAGTTCGCGCGGCGTCGACAGTTGCTCGATGCGGCCGGCGCTGAACACCGCGATCCGGTCCGACATGGTTAGCGCTTCGGTCTGGTCGTGCGTGACGTAGACGAAGGTCACGCCCAGCCGGGCGTGAATATCCTTGATCTCGAACTGCATCTGCTCGCGCAGCTGCTTGTCGAGGGCGCCAAGCGGTTCGTCCATCAAGACAAGATTTGGTTCGAAAATCAGGGCGCGGGCAACCGCCACACGTTGTTGCTGCCCGCCCGAAAGCTGCGCTGGCCGCCGATTGCCGAATTCGGGCAACTGGACCATGTCGAGAACGTTCCCGACACGTCGCCTGACCTCCTCGCGGCCAAGTTTGCGGACCTCGAGCGGGAAAGCCAGATTTTCGGCGACCGTCATGTGCGGGAAAAGCGCGTAGTTCTGGAACACCATGCCGATGCCGCGACGATTGGCGGGAACGTTGTCGATGCGCTGACCGTCAATGAGAATATCGCCCTCGGTCGTATCTTCGAATCCTGCCAGCATCATCAACGCCGTCGTCTTGCCGGACCCGGAAGGGCCTAGCAGCGTCAGGAATTCGCCGCGCATGATTTCCAGGTCGAGCTGGCGCACCGCTTGGACCGCATGCCCGTAGCGCTTGCTGACGCCGCGAAACTCGACGTGAACCGGCCCACGCGGAGATCCGCCCATCACCGCGCCTGCGCCTTCGGATCACGGCGCACCGAAGTCGGGCGCTTTCGAGCAGGCTGCGCTTCAGCCGCCGCCGCGGCGCGAAGAATGATGTCGGCGGCCTCGCGCAGATCGGCCACCAGGGCCTTGCGCGCAGCCGCGCCATCGGCGCGACGCAGCGCCGCGAGCATTTCGTCGTGATGGTCCAGGCCCAGGCCGTAGGTCACGTCCGAGCGGACGATGTTCAAGAACGGTCCTGCCTGCAGCCACAATTTCTCGATGATCTGCTGAATGAGAGGTGACCGCGCGGCATGGTACATCGTGAAATGGAACCGCCTGTTCAGGCCGAGATAGTTAGCCATGACGTTGCTCTCGACGCACTCGCGCATCAGGCTGTTCAGCTTCGCCAATTCATCGAGCTCTTCGGGCGTGATGGTCGTCGCAGCCCATTCGGCCGCCGTCCCTTCGACGCTGCAGCGCACACGCACGAGATCCGAAATACGCGCCACCGTGGCCTCGGGGACGATGACGCCCCGGTTTGGGTGGTCGAACATCGCCTCGTCGCTGACGAGTTGCCGCAAGGCCTCGCGCACCGGCATGGCGCTGGTCCGGTACTGTTCGGCAAGCTGTCGCACGATCAGTCTTTGGCCGGGCAGGAAGTCACCGTTCATCAGTGCTTCCTTCAAGCCCGTATGGACACGAACATGAGCTGTCTTTTGCGCGGCCGAGCCGGCGGTGGCATCCTTGCGATCGAGCATCAGTTTGTCCGGCGGGGCAGTATTTTGAGGTTGCTCGACAGGAAATCGTCGAATGCGGCGGCGAAGCCGTCGAGTTCGGCGTCGCCAAATGGCAGTGACAACGCCAGCATGCCGCGCGGCGTCACGTAGTACCCTCGAAACAGCATCTCGATATGCCACAGCGCAATCACCGATGGATCGGCATCGTCGAGCCGCGCCGGCGTGTCCACCGGCCCCCTGACGAAATGCAGGTTCATCAACGACCCGCGCCCTATGACGATACCGTCGACGCCATGCCGCTCAAGGGAGACGTTCATCGCTTCACGCAAGCGATCTCCGCGCGCATTGATGGCGCGGCTCGCCTCTTGCGTCAGCACCTGCGTCAGACCGGTGAAACCAGCAGCCATGCTGAGAATATTGTTGTTGAACGTCCCGCCATGCGAGAACGCACCAGGCAAGGCCGGATCGAAGCGGTCGACGAGGTCCGCGCGTCCACCGAATGCGCCAAAACTCGCACCGCCGCCGATGTACTTTCCGAGCGTCACGAAATCGGGAAAAATTCCGTGCGCGCCATGGAGCGCTCGATAGTCGAGGCGCGAGGTCATGACCTCGTCGAAGATCAGCAGCGCGCCGGTCTCCTTCGTCGCTGTGCGCAGCGCCTGCAGGAACTCGCGGGTCGCCGGGATGCAGCCGCCGCCGCCCATCATCGGTTCGACGATGACGGCGGCAAGCTCGTCGCCCTGTTCCTTGATGAGCGCCACGGCGCCTGCAATATCGTTGTAGTCGGCGAAGACAAAGGGGAAAGGCAAATTGAGCGGTGAGCCGCCATGCGCAAAAGTCAGTACGCCGCCGTGATAGCCTTCCCGGAAGGCGAGTATCTTCGAACGCTTCGTGATGGCGCGAGCGGCGGAAATCGCCATGATGTTCGCCTCGGTGCCCGAGTTGCAGAAGCGCACGCGCTCGATGGCTGGAAAACGCTCGACCACCGCCGCTGCCAGGCGCGCCTCGTAGCGGTTGGGTGCACCCAGCATGATGCCGCCCTGTATGACGTCCACAAGGGCCGCCGAAATCGCCTTGTCGGAGTGGCCGTAGAAGCCGGCGCTGTATTCCGAGACCAAGTCGACATAGGTATGGCCGTCGAGATCGGTGACCCTGCAGCCCTCGCCGGAGACGAACGAAACAGGGAATGGCGGGTACCATAGAACGGCCCTCGTATTGCCGCCCGGCAACGATGCCGCGGCCTCGTTCTGACGCGCCAGGCTGTTCGGGTTGGCGTCAGCGAAACGCTGTCGCGCCTCGTCCAGAACAGCAGCGAGACTGACATTGGCGCGCACGTCTCTAGTGCCTTGCAGCATTCGATCAAATCCCCTTGTCTTTTTAACTTTTTTGCACCCTATCGCAAATTCCTGTTGCTAATCAATCCATTTTGCGTTTGAAATTTGATCAAATCCACAACGATAAGAAAGGGGAACTGCGATGAGGACTTATCTGCAAGCCGTATCTGCCGCCGCGATCTGCCTCGCGACCTCGACTTTTGCCGCGTCCGCGGCCGATCCCGTCACGGTGGTCGGCTGGGGTGGTACATGGGACAAGGCCTACAAGGATGGAGTCTGGGACAAGTATACCGAAAAGACGGGCGTCCCGATCATCATGGAAGAGTGGGGCGGCGAGGTCGCCAAGGTGCGTGCCCAGGTGCAGGCGGGCAACATTACCTACGACGTCGTCTCGGTGGAAGCGCCCGCCATGGAAGTCGGCTGCGCCGAAGGCCTGTTCGTCCCGCTGACGCCCGAGATCACCGGCGACGCGGCGAATTATCTCCCAGGCACCCTGCATGAATGCGGTGTCGCGTCCGACACATGGGCAACGGTTCTTGCCTACAACACGGATGTCTATAAGGGCGACGCCGCGCCAAAGAGTTGGGCGGACTTCTGGAACGTCGAGAAATTTCCAGGAAAGCGCGGCCTCTACCAGCAAGCGCAGTTCACACTGGAAAATGCGCTGATGGCCGACGGCGTGAAACGCGAGGACATGTACAAGGTGCTGGCCACGCCGGAAGGCGTCGACCGGTCTTTCGCCATGCTCGACAAGATCAAGCCGAACGTCGTCTGGTGGTCCACCACGACGCAGGGCATCCAGAACCTGGACAGCGGCGAAGTGACGCTCAGCGACGCGTTCAATGCACGCATCACCAACGAAGCCATCAACGAGAAGAAGCCTTACGCCATCGCATGGGACGCCGGCTTCTTCTACGGCACCGACTACTGGGCCGTGGTGAAGGGCGCACCGCACCAGCAAGGCGGGCTGGATCTCCTCAAGTGGTTCTCCATCCCTGAAAATCAGGCCGGCTTCTCCAAGCTCTATGCCTATGGCACCGGCCGCAAGGAAGCCGCCGACCTCATTCCCGCGGACTGGAAGGCCAACCTGCCGACGTCGCCGGAGCACCTCCAGTACGGCGCCGCCTATGACAACGACTTCTGGACCGAGCACAAGGAAGCGCTGGAAGAACGCTTCAAGGCCTGGCTCGCGAAGTAACTTGGGCATGTTGGTCGGGACAAAACCGGCTATGAAGCGACGCCAACGGGGCGGCATGCTCGCCCTGTTGACCGCTCCGCTTATATTATTCGTCGTCATTCTGTTTCTGTGGCCGGTGGCGCGCTTCCTGGCTCTGGCCGTCGACAACTCGGATTTCTCGAACAACCTGCCGCGCACAATTGCCGCTCTGGCCGGCTGGAAAGCAGAGAGCGGCCTGCCTGGCGAACCCGTCTTTGCAGCACTCGTCGAGGACCTGGCCGACGCGCGGCGCGCCGGGAAGGAAGGCGTCCTGGCGCAACTCGTGAACCAGCGCGTCGTCGGTAGTCGTTTCCTCGTCATCAAGACGGCAAAGGACGCGGCCGACGGCAAGCTCGGCATGCGCCCCGTGCGCGACGAGGTGGTCGCCAAACAGGCCGGCTGGAAAAACATCGATCTCTGGCAGGTCATAGCGCGTCAGCAAAGCGCGCGAACGGACTATTATCTGCTTGCGAGCCTCGACCTGAAGCGCGGCGCCGACAATTCGATCGAAGCCGTTTCGGCCGACCGCGCCATCTTCGTCGACGCGCTGCTGCGTACGATCTGGATCAGCATAGTGGTGACGGTCATCTGCGCGGTGCTCGCCGTGCCGCTGGCGCAGGCGATCGTCAGCGCGCCGCCTGCCTGGTCGAAGCTGATGTTCGCGCTGATCCTGTTTCCGCTCTGGACATCGCTGCTGGTGCGCACCGTCATCTGGATCATCGTGCTGCAGAAGAACGGCCCCGTGAATTCCACACTGCTCGGATTGGGTATCGTCAGCGAACCCCTCGACCTCATCTACACTCGCTTTTCGCTGTACCTGGCGATGGTTCAGGTTCTGCTGCCCATGATGGTCCTCTCCGTCGTCGCCGTCATGCGGCGGGTTCCGACCACCTACATGCGCGCGGCGCTGTCGTTGGGTGCGCCGTGGCTCACGGCGTGGCGCCGCGTGCAGTTGCCGTTGATCCTGCCCGGGATCCTGTCCGGCGGGGCGATCGTTTTTGTCTTCGCGCTCGGCTATTACATCACCCCGACGCTTGTCGGCGGGCCGACAGACCAGATGATCTCCAGCTACATAGCCTTCTACACCAACAGCACGCTGAACTGGGGCATGGGCGCAGCGCTTTCCCTGCAACTGCTGATGATCCTTGTATTGTTTGCGTTCCTGTTCTGGACGGCATCCGTCCTCTTCCGCAGCAAGGCGCATGTCGCATGAGCGCCGACCGCTTCCGGAAATGGCTGATGTTTGCCTATGCGGCGACGTTGCTGGCTTTCATCATCCTGCCCCTGCTGATCGTGGTCCCCATGTCACTGACCTCGAGCAATTCGCTGGCATTTCCAACGCCGGGCTGGTCGTTGCGCTGGTATGCCGAGCTGTGGGTCGACGAGCGCTGGCCGAACGCGCTGTGGAACTCGGTCGTCATCGGGCTATCCACCACGGTTCTGGCTTTGCTGCTCGGCATACCTGCGGCGATCGGGCTCGCCTGGGGTGATTTTGCCGGGAAACGGATCCTCTACGCGATCATCGCCGCGCCTTTGGTGACGCCGGTCGTCATCGTCGGCGTCGCGGCCTTTTCATTCTTCGCCACGCTGGGACTCGTTGGCAGCAAGCTATCGATCATTCTGGTGCACACGGCGATGGCCGTGCCTGTGATGCTAACCACCGTCGTCGCCAGCCTTTCGACCTTCGACCGGACGTTGGTTCGTGCGGCGGCATCGCTGGGCGCCGGCGCCATGCGCACCTTCTTCAAGGTGGTGCTGCCGCTGATAGGGCCGGGCGTCGTTACAGGGGCCATCATCGCCTTCATCATTTCTTTCGACGAAGTCGTCGTCGCAAGCTTCCTCTCGACGGGCGCGGAGCGAACCTTGCCCCGCATGATATTCTCCGGGGTGCGCGAGTCCATCAGCCCTGCCATCGCGGCCGTCGCCGTGCTGCTGATCGCTTTCTCGGCGATCCTGCTTGGGGTCATCGCCATCCTGCAGAGCCGCTCGCAAGCTCTCCGCGCAAAGGCATCGGCATGAAACTGGTTCCGTCGGTGCAGCAACTCGAGACCGAGATGACGGCGTGGCGGCGGCATCTCCATGCCAATCCCGAGCTCGGTTTCGAAGAGTTCGAGACGGCCCGTTTCGTGGCGGACAAACTGCGCGCGTGGGGCATCGAGACGACCGAAGGCGTCGGACGCACAGGTGTCGTCGGCACGCTCAGGGGCAGGCTCGGCGCTGGTCGCAGCCTTGGCATCCGCGCCGACATGGATGCCCTGCCGATGACTGAGGCACGGCCGCTGGCGCATGCGTCCCGCACCCCCGGGCGGATGCATGGCTGCGGCCATGACGGCCATACCACTATGCTGCTCGGCGCAGCCTCGGCGCTTGTTCGCTCGCCCGACTTCGCCGGCACGGTGCATTTCATCTTCCAGCCGGCCGAGGAGGGTCGAGGTGGGGCGCTTGCCATGCTGAACGAGGGCCTTTTCGAGCGTTTCCCCTGCGATGAAGTCTACGCGCTGCACAATTGCGAACGGCCGCTCGGCGAGATCGCCGTCCACCGCGGAACGGTGGCCGCGGCGGCCGATCGCTTCGAGATCGTCGTCCACGGAAGGGGCGGCCATGCGGCGATGCCGCATCTGGCGATCAATCCACTCCCCATCGCCGCGCGCATCCTGCTGGCAATCGAAGCCCTGCCCGGCCGCGTCACCGATGTGCATTCTCCCGCAATCGTCACCGTTGGCAGCCTGCGCGCAGGCGAAGCCTTCAACACCATCCCCGATACGGCGTTTCTGACCGGCACCGTGCGCACCTTCGACCACCAGGTTCAAAAGACGCTGGAGACGGCAATCCGCCGCATCGCGAAAAACGAAGCTGAAGCTTTTGGCGCCGGCGTCGACATCCGCTACGAAACGCCCTTCGCACCGACGATAAACACTGCGGCGCAAGCCGACGCGATGATCGCGATTGTGAACGAGGTGATGGGACCGGCAAGTCTCGTCATCGATCCGCCTCCCGAGATGGGTTCTGAAGATTTCTGCTACATGCTGGAACAGCGGCCCGGCTGCTATTTCCTGCTCGGCCAGGCCGACGATGCGCACCAGGCCGCGGCTCACGACACCAACTACGATTTCAACGACGCAATCCTGCCGATTGGCGCGAGCCTTTGGGTCAGGCTCGTGGAGCGCCGCCTATCAGCCAGAGGCGCATCGTGATGCTACTGACGGAAAAGGACATCGTCTGGCGAAGCCATTGGCTGCGGCAGGCCCTGCCCGAGGACCCAGACCTTGCGCCTCCGCTCGAAGAGGCGACGCAGGCTGACATCTGCATCGTCGGCGGCGGCTATCTGGGCCTGTGGACCGCTACACGCCTCAAGGAGCACAATCCCGCCTTCGATGTTGTCATCGTCGAGCGCGACATTTGCGGCGGTGGCCCGAGCGGCCGCAACTCCGGCATGGTGCTCTCGGCATGGACGAAATACAGCGCGCTCGCCGCGCTGCGCGACGGAAACGATGCACTTTCGATCATCAAGGCATCCGAAGCCGCAATCGGCGGCATCGAGGCTTTCTGCAAGGCCGAGGGAATAGACAGTTGGTTTGATCGCATCGGCTGGATCTGGGGTGCGACGTGCGAAGCCCAGCTTGGCGCCTGGGACGACGCGTTGAACAAGCTGGCGGCGCATGGCTACGTGCCGGCGCGACGAGTTTCGCGCGACGAGATCGCAGCGATCGCCGGCACGACGAGCCACTTCGGCGGTGCGTTCGACGCTTCGTCGGCAACCGTGCACCCCGGCTACCTGGTGCGCGGCCTGCGCCGGGCAGCACTGAAGCGCGGCGTGCGCATCTACGAGAAATCGCCGATGACGCGTTTTTCACGCGGCGGCAAGCTCAAGGTGGAAACGGCGAGAGGAACTGTGTCCTGCGGCAAGATCGTGCTTGCCATGAATGCATGGTCCGGCGCCATTGCCGAACTTGCGCCGGCAATCTTCAACATCTCCAGCGACGACGCCATGTCGAAGCCCATTCCAGACCTTCTCGACAAGGTCGGCTACCGCCGCGCGCCGCTGATGATCGATTCCCGCGTCTTCGTTGGCGGTTGGTCGCCGACCCGCGATGGCCGGCTGTCTGTTGGCGTAAGTGGCGGCGTCATCGGCCTCGGCGGCATCGTCGACCAGCGATTTCATGACCAATCGCCACGGGTTGCCGACATGCGCCGCGTGTTGCGGGACGGTCACCCGGCGCTCGCCGGCTTTCCGCTCGAGACATCGTGGAACGGACCCATCGACCGGACCGTCAGCGGCGTGCCGCTGTTCGGCGCCCTGCCCTCTAACCGCGACATCATTTACGGCTACGGCTTTTCAGGCAACGGTACGACGATGGCTTATCTCGGCGGCAAGATCCTGACCACCCTGTTGACCGCAGGCGAATCCGAACTAACCCATTCGGCGCTCGTGCGTCCGGTGACGCGAGGCTTCCCACCCGAACCATTCCGTTTCGTCGGCGCGCATTTCGTTCGTGGCGCGGTGCGGCGGCGCGACGATCTCGAACATGCCGGCCGAAAACCCGACCTCTTGACCAGATGGCTCGCGGGACTGGCCCCGTCCGGCGTCACCCCTTCGAAAGCCAACCTCCGCGCAAGGAAAGGATAAACGGTGTCCAAGGCCAAGATCTTCAAGCACAGCGAATTGACCCTGAAGCCGTCCATCACACCGACCGGCACATCCTCGATTGCCCGCGTCATCAATGCCGATATCAGTCGGACCATGGGCGGCGGCATCGAGTATCTCGAGAACGCCTCGATCGACTGGACCGTGACCTACGACGAGGTGCTGTTCATCCATGAGGGCACCTTGACGATCGAACTGGACGACGGTCGCCATGAGTGCAATCCCGGCGATATCGTCTGGCTGCCAAACGGCACCCACCTGAAATACATCGCCACCGAGCGTACCGGCTATTTCTATTGCCTTTACCCATTCGACTGGGCAGCGCGGCAGGGAACGGCAGAACCCTGAACTGACAGGCACTCCTTTTCCATGCGTTGGCCATCCGCAGCGCAGTTCCGAACCCGGGGCGTCCAGACATCGAGTCGACTCCCACTCCTTGGGTTGTCACGTTCATCATATGTCATGCTGGCGCGCATGTCTGGCGGCAGATTGCAGCGACACAGCTCAGCCGCAGCACCTAAGCAGGAACCGGTAGTTCGACGAGTGGGGGGAAAGGCGGTAGCGCTCTCCCGCTACCATTTCAAACCCACTATCGTGTCCAACGGCCGCAGAATAGCGACGGCCCAACTGGGCAGGCTTTCCAATATGCCGTGAAGTGGGGAATGCGGCCCCGCCAATGAGAGCAGCAAGTTTGCCCTTAACCTCAATTTCGAAGCCTTTGCGGGCAGGTTTTGGGTGCACAGTGACGCTGTGAACAAGCTCCCGGAAGTTTTGGGTGAGTGGGCCGCGGTCATCTGGGGCAGTCGCGTGGTCGGCCAACGCCTTTGAAAGATCATCGACGGTTTCGATGTACCTCCGTACCGTGGCTGGGTGGAGCGCCACAGTAGATGGCGGCTCATCGAGACCGCAGAGTTGTGCCTCGATCAGCGAAAGCTGTGTCTTGAGCTCTGAGATCCGCTGCTTGGCATCTTCCTCAGCAATGACGTTTCTGATCACGAGGTCGATGGTGCGCTTAAGCTCGCCTTCTGTCCGATCGCGCTTGCCTTCCAGGCCTGTGCGCATCGAATTCGCCTGCGCGGCCAATTCTCGGCGCTCCTGGTTGTATTTGCGGATGTATGCCTCGATGAGGTCCGGCGCTTTCAACTGCTCGCGCATGCCATCAAGGACTGCCCTCTCGATCTCCGGAAGGTAAATGATGCGTCGGTTGGAACAACTCCCGCTTTCGCGAACTGCCGAGCACCTAATGCGGGTCTTGCCTGTCTTATCCCGATCGTGAACTGACATGCCCGATCCGCAGACGCCGCAGCGGAGTAGGCCGGATAACAGGTGTGCCGGGCGACGCTTAATATGAGACGACGCATTCATCCTCGCCGCTTTGAGCGCCTGTGCCTTGCGCCAGACTTCGTCATCGATAATGCGCAAATGCGGAACTTCGTTCGTTTGCCATTGGTCTTGCGGATTTGGCCTGGAGACGCGTTTGCCAGTATCAGGGTTCTTGAGCATCCGGACCTTGTTCCAGACGATCCGACCCACATAGAGTTCGTTAAAAAGTAGCCCTACCCCGCGTTGCGCATTTCCATTGATGGTAGAACCGTTCCAGCGAATTCCTCGCGGTGGCGCTATTCCATCCCGGTTGAGATCACCCGCTAGGTCTCGTGGAGTTCGACCCGCCGCATACGCGGCAAAAATGCGCCGGACAACTTCTGCCTCCTGTTCAACGATCTCCAGTTCGCCAGGACGGCCCAAGACAGGTCGATAACCGTAGGCCCGGCCTCCGGCATGACGTCCGTCACGGACCACGCCGGCCATGCCCCTTCGCACCTTCTTGGCACCGTCCTCCCTTTGCATCTGACCGACGAGGCCACGAATACCAATGAGGACTGCATCGGCTATGCCGTCATGAACAGCTTGAATTTCGATACCGAGAAATGAAAGCCGTTTGTGAAGGCCGGCGAGATCCGCCATATCGCGCGACAGGCGATCGAGTGCTTCGACAACAATCGCGTCGAACATGGAGCGCTGTGCTGCCTCCATCAAGTTCATAAGCCCATCCCGACCTAACACCGAAGACCCCGAGCGCGCTTTGTCTTCATATACGGCGACGATATTGAGACCGTTGCGAACCGCATAAGCGCGGCAGAGGGCAATTTGATCTGCGGTGGATCTCTCATTTTGGAGTTCGGTCGAAAAACGAGCGTATATAGGGGCCCGCTTCATATCTTCGGAGCCTTCTGGACGTTCTCCGAATCAATCACCGAGGTTCGGTCAACCGGAGAGCCGGTGGCGATGAGATGATCGCGTCTGGCGTCAGCAACAGCAAGCGCTTCTACAAATTCAAGCATGGCTTTGCGAAGTTTCTCCGGCGCCACCGCAGGAGCCGTTTCGGGGAGATAAGAACCGTCGCCTGTGTCTGATGCCGACTTCACGAAAGCTAGCTTCGCGATGACGAGCGACGAGCAAAGAGATATTTCCCATCAATCGTGCAGTTGGCACGCTGCAGCGTAGAAATAGGACAAGGGTCAACTTGACGAGTTTGGACGGCGATGTGGTTTCGTTATTGCGCATATAGCGAAGCACCCTTCCGGCAGTGCCGAGCTTTCTAGGCTGCTCCCATCCACTTCACTCCTCAAGGGAGAGTGCTTTAGGCGGGGCATCCACGCCTAAGACAGCGATGAGAAGGTCACAAGACAGGCGAACTCCGCCGAATATCCTCGTTCGAAAGCGCCATCGTAAGGTGGGTGGCTTGGTTCCAGTGTCGCGCTAGATCAGCGCGCGTGATGCGGCGCTCTGGTCGACTTTGATGTAAGTCCCCTGTGATCGCCTTCAAATCTCGTAGGACGGAGGTGATATGGGGCCATGGGAAATCGGTTGGGTCACCGATATCCCGGTCGGCACCGACGATCATCTCCAACTTAGCCACAATGCCGAGGAGCGATGCGGCTGAGAGGTCAGGTATAGTGTCCTGAATTTTGAGCGCCTCGGTCATGGCTAAGGCTTCCGCTTCACAAGCCACAGCATATTGAGAGGCTGCGTCGGACGTCGCTGCTGATCGTCGACGCGGCGCGGACGCGCCAGCAGTCAATACCTGAATTCCGGTATCGACCATCATTCGCGCCTCCAGTCGCTGCTGCACCCGACATAGCATCAGTGAAACATATCGAGCCTGTTGCCACTGCCTCCACAGGGCCAGAACGAGATCGAGAGAGCGGCTGCTATCGATTGGAACCTCAAAGGCGTCATTCATTTCAGATGACCATCATGCTGACGAAGGGGGTCCAATTCATAGCATACAGAACGACGAATAGGAACTATCGTTCCTGGAATGATCGTTCCATTCGCGAGTTATCTCTCGGGATGGACCTAAAGGAAATTTTCGCCATCAATTTGCGACACGCCAGAAACAGGCGGCATCTGACGCAAGAGGAATTAGCTGAGCGCTCGGGTTTGAGCTCTCGCTACATAGGAGCGATTGAACGCGCTGACGTTTCGGCCAGTGTGACAGTTCTCGGACGCATCGCCGATGCGCTAGGAATGGAGCCGGAAGCACTCATTCGCAAATCGAAAAGCAGTCATGCACAATAGGTCTCCGCCTAGCCGCTCGCGAGCGCGCCATGAATAGCGCCGTAGCGAGCGAGCGGCGGCTGTGCGCCTCATTTCGGCTGTTACAGCATTCGCCGGACGCGGAAGTTCCCACGTCAGGGTTTAATACCGCTTTGCCGAGGTCGATATCTTCCTCTGTCGTTTCGAGATCGGTTTCACCGCTCGTTCGACGGTGCCAGAAGCTCTATCAGAAGATTGATCGCAGCAGACCGTGCAGGTGACGAAGCGAGAGGGAAATAGATGGTGTAAGGAAGCCTCAGTAGCAGGCAGCTAAGCATCGGAGAGTCAGACATGAGCAAAAACGTCATCCTCCAACACCGTATCCCGGCTAGAATGAGAGAATTGAACGCGTTCATCAGACTGGCTGACAAACTCGAAGGCGCCGGCAACGTAACACTGAAAGTCGATGCAGTTGTCTTTGAGATGTCAGATCCTCGCTTTCTTCTGCACCCGCTTGCGGACAGCGCGGCATTGATGGCGCGATCATTATTGCATTTCCTTGGAATTGGGTACGATGCCAAGCACGATGCTCTAAAGGCCGCCCCTTGGCGGCAGGGCGACCTGAGTATGCCTGACCTGAATCTCGCCGCCGTATCGCCCACACGAGCAGTGTCCGGCTGGACCGTCGCATCCGTTCGGGCTGACGATCTCCTGAAACTCTGCTTCGTTACTGGCAACAAGGTCTCCGCACACCTGACTAACGAAAGCGCCATGACCACGAGCGCTTCGATCGACGAACTTCGCGAAGCCTTCCAGTTGGTCACCGATCTGATTAACCGTGAGGTATTTCAAACACTCGGACAGGACGACGTTACTTTCGAACCAGGTGGAGCGTTCGGCTCCATCTCCGAACAGAGGAAGTCTACGTGATTTCCTCTCGCTCTGTCGAAACTAGCCAACGGTCAGCTCGAGCGCTTCTAGGAAGCCTGCGACAGCCGAATGACCTCTTGGGGAAGAGGTAGCAAATCGAGTTGGCGCTCAATAAGAGCCGAGCCGTCACTACCCATCGCTAGGTCAAACCTTCTCCCAAGCTCATTTGGCGCGCTGCGCAAGCGGCGACCCAGTAGGTCCGCCAGCGACGAATCTTCGACAGCGACTACAACCTGGCGTCCCACTCTGCGTATGGCGGCAAGAACTTCGACGAGGTTTAGTGCCCGATAATCATCGATGTGCTGCACAGGGTCATCCAAGAGTAGCGATTTCCATGTCGACCATGGTCTCGACAGGTGGATCGCGAGGAGAAATGCCATTCCAGCGGCGCGGCGCTGGCCGCTGCTGAATAGGAACTGCGGGTTCTTGCCTTCGCCAACTGTGAAATTAAGCGTGGCCCGTATCTGGCCGCCGAAATCCGCATCGATTTCTTTCCAATTCGCATGCGGACGAAGCCGCTTGTACAATTCTTTCAAGAGCGGCAGGACGGTATCGAACTGCTCTGTGAGAATTTGATTGGCGACTGTTTTCGCTGCCTTGTCTATCTGCCGAGCAGCCTCAAGCGCTCGTTCAGACGCGGTGAGCTGGACGGTCTGCGCGTCGATCATCGATCTCGTTTGATCGATGCGAGCCTGTAAAGACGCAACACGGTCGTGTGCGCCCGACGCTTCCAGGATAAAGAGCGCGCGTTCGATGTCAGCGGTGTTTTCCTGATACTTAAAGAGTGCGTTTCGTGCGATCTCCGGTTCACGCGGTCCGGGCTCAAAGCTATGGCGTTCGAATAATTCCGCGATTTGCGACAGTCGCTGCTCCAACGAGCGTTCCCTTAGGCTCCTCGTTTCGAATTCAGCCCTAGCCTTCAACCATTCGTTCTGAGTTTCGTCAGATCGCTGTATCGCTGCTGTCAGCAGAGCCGCCGCTTGCGCCGCAGCTTGACCACGTTTCTCAAGCCGGGATCGCGCTTTGACGATCCCTTCTGCGAACTGCTCATTCGATCTAGCAGCATCGCAAAGGGGACACCGGCCATCCAAAAGGCCGACATGCTGACCGTGTTCGAGGAGCATGACCATGTGCGTCGCGAATTCATCGGACGCACGCTCGCTATCCGCAAGTGCTTGAGAACTTTCTTGCTCACGCTTTGCGGCAGCGTGTAACTCAGCCAGATCGGCCACTCGCTGTTGGCGTGTCTGGCGGTCGGCCCGCCCCTCCGGAGATTCAGATATCTGTAGTAGACCAATCAACTCTTCGGCTTCGTTGAGTGCCGCCTCGATTACTTGAGCGGTCTGTTTCCGAGCAGCGATAACACGACGAAGATTCTCCCCCGCATCGCGCGCGCCCAGAATGAAGGTCGGGATAAGGCGTTTGATTATCGTCTCGGCCTGCGCTGAGTCGGCCTGGCGATCCAGAGCACTCCTAGCCTCCGTCAAATTAGTGAGTAGGCGCCCTAGGTCGGCCTGTTGCTGCTCTAATTTCTCCTCTAGTTCAACGCGGGCGCTTTCCGCAGCCTTCACGAGGTTGCCAGTACGAGTGGAGTAGTCAGGGCCAGTTAAACTGCCAATCGCCGCCCTCACCGCCTCGAACCGGCTTTGGCCAGGTAGGTCCATACTCAGGCTGGCGATCGTTTCATCTCGTATCAGCGAGGTTTTGACGAGAGTCCTCGGCCAATCGACAGGCATCGGACCCTGAATCAGGACACGCCCAATCTCTTCGTCGGAATGCGAAGCGCCCTGATCCCTCGATCGTGTAATCGCAAACTCATGACCGTTTTCGTCTATAAACCCCACCCTAACAAAGTGATCCTCCGGCGAACCGTCTCCCACCCACCAAATATGGCTATCAAGGCCGCCCTTTTTTGCAGTGGTCACGACGTACTTGTCGATCGTTCCGGTGAGCGCAAAATCGATCGCGTCGAGTACCGTGCTTTTCCCGGCGCCGTTTCGGCCGGTTAGGACCACAAAGCCAGCGGGAAAATCCAACTTGATGCGATTCTTAAAGCCGCGAAAACCAGAAAGCTCGACGTAGCTAACACGCATTATCGCTCTCCCATCCGTCGCACAACCTCGGCGACACTTACGCTCTCGTCGAGCGCGGTTTGCACAACATTTGGCGATATGTCGGCGACACGGCGTTTTAAACGTTCAGTGACATCGCTGTCCGGCAGGATCGGCTGGTACTGAACGGGAAGGAGCGGCAAAAGCGAGGCGATAAGCGCGCGCCTATCCGCAATGCCGCAAGCGGCAATTTTTCTCGTCCGTTGCAAGTCCTCTTCAATCCATCCGATTTCTCGGGCTTGCTCGTCCGTTGGCGCGTCTTCGGAGAGAAATGCGCAGTACACATTCCAAGCCTTATCGCCCGCTGCGCGAAAATTCGGGGCGAACCTGATCAAGACGTCGGTCTCGACCTTTTGCCACTCTCGCAGCAATTGATCCGCGCTTTCGAACGTATAGCAAAAACCCAAAAGGGCGCTGTCTTCGAAGCAAAGTAGCGGGGCCTTGTTCAATGAAACAAGGCGTGCGTCAAACCCCGCTTCTTTCAGCAGGACTTGTGTCATGGATAGGAGGTCGATCATAATCCGAACTCCGTTTTCGCCTGTTCATGCGTGAGCCATTTCGCGCCACCGCCTGGCGCAGGGCTGACAATACTCGCCGCCTTTCCCGTGGCTATCAGCTTGGCGGGTACGCCCAAATCGAGTGATCCAGCGCAAACAACGATATCCGCTTGCGGAAACGTTGATGGCTCAACATTGGTCTCCCGAACATCATTCAGCCCGCGACCGGCTCCATTCACAACGCGTATCGATCTCCCGCTAAAATTGAGCCAGGCTCCGGTTTGCGTCGCGCCCGCACCCATTAGGTCTATATGGAAATACGCTGCGGCCGCCGCATCTGATGGAGGCCGTTTGCCGGTTGCGGCGCGCAGGTAAGGCTTGCCTTCTACGTCTTGGCGCAACCTGTAGAGATCGTCCATCGCCAGTGAGTCTGGGGTTGGTGTCGCGGTGAGGCCCGCATCTTTCGCCAGCGGAGCACCCAACGCGTAAAACCTCTTGGCCCACGTCATGGAGTAGGCGGCTCGCAACTCCTCTAGCGCCTCGTCCGCGGATGCCTGCACATGAACAAAGCTCGCGCTCAGCGAATTGAGCTTCGCCCAAAGGTCCGCCGCCTTCCCCTGAAGAGCGACGGAAGTCTCTGGATTGATGACAGTGACCGATAGCGCGTTTGAGACTGTGAGGGCATTTGCGAGGACGTTGTTCAAATAGCCCCAGTCGGTCCAGAAACCGACGACAACGAGATGACGACCAGGAAGGTTCAGTGTCATCCACTGTGAACAGCTCTCAATTTTCTCCTGAACATCCGCTTCACCGAGTTGCCCTTGTGTCCATAAGGTGTCCATAGGTCCGCGATCCATGCATCCATGGAATTTGACGAGCGGGTTTGTCGCGGCAGTGAAGTTCACTGCTTCCTGACCGGTGAGCGCGCCTCGCAAGGAGATTTTTCGCTCACCCGCCCAGCGTTCGATCATACAATCGAAGTTGGCCGACAGCGCTGCGTGCGCAGCACGACTTACCAGCATATCGGCAACAGCTGCATGTCCCTTGTTGGGAATGCCGGTGAGCTCGTTCCAAGGTACGAGCGGGATGAATTGTGTCTTGAAATCGCCGCGCGCGTGAAAATGGCCGGATAGCTTGTCGATATCCCATTTCAACGCGGGGTCCAACGGTTCGATCGGAAACCAATTTTCGTAGCAAATTTCCGCCACCCTCGCAGCGCTTGGCAATTTGCTCGGATCGGACATAGAAAGCCCGGCGCCGCATAGAAACACAAGGGTGTCGGTCTCGATCGCTCCCAGTAGTTTGGTCAACCTGTCTGCATCAAATACCATTAGGGGCGATCATACCTCGGCCGCGCTATCCTGAGCGCGCTTCTGTGTTTGTTGGTCGTCAAATATTTTGGACGCTTTAGGGTGGCTTTCTGACGAGGGAAATCGCCAACACGACGTCGTGACGGCCCCATTTTAGTAACGAGTTCAATAGATGCGGTGGTTCAGAATGACTCGATTTGATACTTCAGGAAAGCGACATCCCAGGCCGGCAATTTCATATGACAGTACATACAAACCAAAGGCTTTCAACTGGCGCGTCATAGGGACCAGAACCCGATTGCGTGTTTGCAAAGTAGCGCGCGGGCGCCTTCTTGACGTAGCTTGCCAAAAACGACCAGTCTCTTCCCACCCAACGCGGTCGTTCATTAAAAGGTCTTGACGGACGTGAGCTTCCGCACTTCGTCGGCCACTTAGTTCCGGAACGCACGGGCTTTGGGTGCATCGTGGTTGCCCTTGCGATAAACGCAATCATAGCCAACCTCGACGTCTAACCTAGCTCCTGGAAAGCAGGGAAAGCCCGTCACAATCTGCCAATTCCGAAATAACATCAATCGCTTGGCACTAAACCGCACATTGCGCGAGAACGTCGCAATGTGCGGGAAGCGGCGAAAAACCCAGCGAATACAACCAACCGACGGCCGCACAATGTGCGCCCTTTTATCTTGCCGTCTTAATCGGTCGTATTTTGAGAGAATTTTTTGCCATCGTCGTTCCCCTTCTAAACTACGACGATACAAGATTCTATGCTCTATACTACGATTCCGTACTCTGGCGTCGAGGTCCGATGCGCCGTGCAGTCTTCCACGCTTTGCGACGGGGTAGCAGCGCTGCTTATTTGCAGCTCGGGAATCGTCGTGGCGCAATTTTCCATCGGAGTGACGGAACATCATCACAGGCCATCCGGCGCGGTCCGGCCGTCTCGCGATCGGCGCGGCCGCAGGCAAGATAACGTGCGTTCCGTCGTTCCTGGTCTGCATCGGTCCTCATCCGCCGGAGCGAATCCCTTGTGTCAGGTGGCGCCCGTCAGCGTGCCGGCGCCATGCGCGTCAACTTCCGTTGCGCCGTTCATCGATGCGCTCCAGCAACGAGCGATCCTGCCGATGAGCGCGCGGGGCGGCATCGCTTCGGTTCGCCGTGGAATCGCCGACATAGAACGTGCCGTCGCTCCACATGGCGTGCATGATCACCGCCAGCTTGCGCGCCACGGCGACACAGGCCTTGCGGTGGCAGGGACGTTTGGCGATCGCCTGGCCCCAGCTCTTGGCCTTGTCGGAGCCTTTGAAGCGCGTCATCAGCCCCGAAGCCGCCTCGTAAAGCGCCGGCGTTTGATATGCGACCCTGAACGTCGATCGAGGTGCCCGACTGCGAACGCCGCGAGTCAGTCCGAAGTAGGCCGCGACATCGCGTGAGCGGCGGAAGCGCCACGGGTCATCGATGGCCGTTATGAACGAGAGTGCCGTCACCGGGCCGACGCCGGGGATGGCCACGAAGCGCCGGCACGGCTCGCTGCGCGCGACGATCGTTACGATGAGATCGTGCAGCTGGCGATACTATCGCCACAGCCCCGCGCGTGACAGCAGCATGGCGTCCATCAGCTCGCCGACAGCGGATCGTCAGCCACAGCCTGCTCGAACGCACCGCGACCGACTTTTGCTCAAGCGGATGCCAAACGCCTTCCGCGAATGATGGATGGGCGTTCTCCAGGTCGAGGAACCTGTCTTTCAAGTTGCAGCGGTGGGTCAAGAGAAGCTCCGTTCGGAAGCAGCTGTGCGTTTTTGATGTGGGCGTGGCGGGACCCGCCGGCGCGCGTCAAATGGCGGTGCCGAGCCCATCGGCTTTGTCGGTCTTGTAGCGCTGCGCAACATCGGGGTGCACGGATGCACCGTCGCCAGGCAGATCGCCGGAGTCAGCTCCCGATGCAGCCAGGGCGACAACGATCCCGCCTACTAGTGGCCAACAAGGTGGAGCCGTCCAGGATCGCCGCGCAACCTTCTACCGCAGTCTGGTCTGGCATTATGCGGCCACACCGGCTTATTCCAAGCTACGCTGAAGAGTTGTCCGAGAGTTCGGCAATCGAATCCGTGATCGCGTTCGCATCGAGAGCGTAGCTGCGAAACGAGAGTACCGTATCCCCCACTGAATAGGCCTCTTCATGTTCGACCATCGCGTCGAAGAGCATCGCAGAGAGGCTATCCCCCTTGAGGTATTGATAGAGGAATTTGGGATCAAGCTGGGCAGCCTTCCAAAGGTTCCGCTCAACGACATTCTCAGTGCGGACATCTAGTCCGGAGCCGTCGTCGACCACCGACACCTCTACGGTTCTGACAACCCCCTTTTCAATCATGTTCAGCAACTCAGCCCATCGTCTCACAGGGTGTCCGTCGACGCGGAGGCCGGAGAACATGCCATTGCAGGAGACGATACAGGTTACAATCTCCTCCGCAGGACTAACGCTCCATCCCAACCGACGATAGAATTCGGCCTCGACTTTCGGATCCGAGAGCAAATGGCTTACGCGGTCGAGTTGGCCAGCGCCTGTACGAACGTGTTTGAACGAAGTTCGCAATTCGTGCACGTTGCAGGGCAGCAGTGAATGTTTGCACTCAAACAGAAATAGGTATTCCCCAAACCGACAGACTGCATCAATCTCGATGCGTTGACCGTTGAGTACGGTCTCATATTCCGCTCGCACGTGTTCGCAATGGCGCTGCAGGGCATGCGTCAACGCACGAGAAGCGGCTTCTTGTTCAACCGAGTCAGTGAGGCGAATTTTTCCGGTATGAACGAGGTTTCGGTACCAGTTGGCCATCCCTGCGATATGCATAGGCACAAGGAGATGGCCATCCTCTCCTCGGATCATCGGCCGATACTGAAGATCAAACACGCCTGCGCTCCCTGGCTTCCAGGACAAAAGGCCTAGCACATCGTCGATTTGTTCGGGTCTCAGACACCAACCCAAAAGCCCTCTCAACACCCCTTCTTTAAACACCGGAATCAACGAGCGGTAAGCAATGGCGGGGTCATGGCTCAACAGAGGCTCTAATTGCCTCGTCGCAAGGCGGGCGACAAACAGGAAAAGTCGATAGACTTTTGCAATGTCGAGAAGCGACAAGCCGGGGCGAAGTTCGAAGCGCTCCAGCTCTTCCCATGTTACCAGTTCTGTATTTACGACATCACGAAGATAAACGACTTCCTCAGCTGTAAAAGCATCATTAGAAAACAGCGCCCGCAAGGGCGGAACATCCGGCAGATGAAATGTATAACGACTAAAAGGCTTCTCGATGAGCTTTACAACATCTTCGCGCGTCCGATCGTAGAATTTATCAGCGATATCAAATACCGAAACAGCACCTCCTTTAATAGTCTTTATTCTTTCAAATTGCATCCGGCCACGCGCTTGATTCTCTTGTATATATCCTAAACGTATACTCTTTTCCAATTCAGGCGTTGGCGCTGATACGATAAAATTCCTTTTACTCATTAGAACTCGGTAGTTGAATGCATCGACAAGTATTTCTGCCTCACCATACCGGCGTATCTTACAAGCCTTTACGAGCACCTTGTCGAAAAGTCCGTGCGAGATCTTCGATTCGGCCATCTTGTTAAACTGTTTCGTTTGGATGCCGATCTCGGTGTCGATGCAATGAACGATGTAGGACGCGCCTTCAGCCAAATCTTCCTTCGAATAGAAGCCGATACCCTCCGTGTTTGCTCCGCGGTCGGCCTGGTGGCCAGTCATGAATATGGCATCTACCCTGGCTATGACCGATTTTAACGCAGTGTCGGCATTGCGCCTTAGAAACTGCCGAAGCGTCTGGTCCAAATGGTGAATCGGTGTGGCCAGATTGGCTAGCGCCCTCACCGACGCAAGATATGTGCGAACCTCCTCAGACAAAGGCAACTCCGCGTCTGTCTGCTCAAGAGCGGCCAAAACGTCCAAGAGGCTCTTGACCTTGTAGCCATATTTCGAGCTGCGAAAGGCCCCCGAGGTTCCCAAAGCCTCTCTCGCGATCAACTGATCACAATAGAATCCGAGCGCAAGCCAGTTCACCGCTTGCTGCGTCTTGCCGACCGCAATGGCCCTCAAAGCGAGGTCGCCGACCTGGAAGAGTTCCCGCCGTAGCGCATGACGCAGTTCGACCTTGTCCAGGGACACCAGTATCGGGAGCCAGACCTCGGCCGCCAGTAACTTGGGGGAGACCAAACCGAGGCGGTCTTCAAGGCTTCGTTCTTGTGCCATCGAGAAGAGTATCCCAGACCACAGGCTTCCAGTCCCGCCGATGCCACCTCAATGGTGATGGACCTCCGGACAATTCCGATCGCTGAGCAGACGGAAGGCGCTCAACCTATGCGTGGCCGACCAGCAGCATAGCAAAGTCTAGACTGGCGCGCCCTTCTGACAGTCCGGAAGCTCAAGTTTCACCGATCTGGTTAATCCTGATCGGCTCTCGGTACCAGACCGTATCACCTCCTACATTGCTGAAACCGTCAACTTTCCAGACTCACTGTCGCAAGACAGCGCTGGCCTCGATCTTGACTTCGATCCCATTTAGGTACGAATTCTAGCGAGGGGATTTGGCATGAAGCGACCTTTTATTTCGTTGAGAATCGACCAGCTAGAGACGATGCTGGAAAAGGCCACGGCGAACGGAGACAGTAAGGCTATTAAGGCCATCGCGAGTGAAGCAGCAGTCAGGAGTACCTCTCGGGCGGGAAAGCTATTGGTCCGAGCCAAATCTGCACTCGATGTCAAGCAAGCGGATCTTTTCGAAAAAGCCCCCAAGAAACATGCCGGCGTTATGCACACGAAGGCTCCGGCCAAGCGAGGGAATCGCAAACCCACCGCGGAGCAGGAACAGGCAATCGACGCGTTCCTCTCTGGCGGATCGCTCCGCATCAATGCCTATGCCGGCACAGGGAAGACCTCAACCCTGCAGTTCCTTGCTCACGGAACCCGCAGTCGTGGGCAATACATTGCTTTTAACAAGGCTATTGTGGGGGACGCCCGCGAGAAATTTCCTTCCACAGTGGATTGCTCGACAACCCACAGCCTGGCGCTGAAGTCACTTCACTCTGACTACAAGAAAACCAAGGACAAGTTTGCCGGAAAGGTCAGCGCAAAGCAACTCGCAGAGATACTTGAACTCAAGAAGGCATGGCGTGTCGACCGTGACCACTCCCTACAGCCGGTGTCGCAAGCCTATTTGATCCAGCAGACTTTAAGACGTTTTGCCCAAAGCGGCGACGAGGAAATCTCTGACGCGCATGTACCGCGTCACGGATCGCTGCTTGCAGCGAGCGATGAAACGTTAAATGCAGTGAACGAGTTTGCGCGCAACAACGCCAAGCATCTGTGGGGGCGCATGTGCGATGCGAAGGACGCGATCCCGCTGGGTTTTGACGGATTTCTAAAGCTTTGGAGTCTGTCCAAGCCGCAAATTGCGGCCGACTACATTCTTCTTGATGAGGCACAGGACACCAACCCCGTGGTCCTGGACGTTCTGAAGAGGCAAAACGCTCAACTTATCTACGTTGGGGATCGCTATCAGCAGATCTACGAATGGCGTGGCGCGATTAATGCGATGGAGGCGATCGAGACCGATGCCGTCGTGAGCTTAACGCGATCGTTTCGATTTGGTCCTGAGATTGCCCACGAGGCATCCCGCATCCTGCAGCGACTCGGCGAAAGCGTGCCACTGACCGGCAACCCGGCTTTGTCGAGCAGGATTGGGACTTGCAAGCCTAACGCCATTCTGGCGAGAACCAATGCGAACGTCATGACCGCGCTGATCGAGTGCATTGACGAAGGTCGCAAACCCCATCTCGTTGGCGACAACAACGACCTGAAGGAGTTGTTGTGGGGGGTGCGAGACTTGAAGGAAGGGCGCCCAACAGACGTCGCCGATTTTTTCGGTTTCAACAGCTGGGAGTCGGTGGTCGACTTCGCCAAAACCGCGGAAGGCGAGCACCTAACCATGTTCGTCAACCTGGTACAGAGCAAGGGCGAGAAGCGCCTTTTATGGGCTATCAATCAATCCGTGGGTGAGGACCAGGCCGATATCGTCATCTCGACAGCACATAAGGCTAAGGGACGAGAATGGAAGAACGTTAGACTTATGGACGACTTCCTGAAGACTCGCGCAGCAAAGGGGCATGAAGAGGGCGCCGATCGAGAGCGGGAGGACGCGGCGGAACTTAGACTTTTCTACGTTGCGGTCACGCGCGCAAAGGAGGCGATCGAGATCCCTGCAATGGGCGATAAAGCCGAGCCACTGCGGGCTTCGGCGAGATCATCGCGGCAGACGACTCCAGGGTCGACTGAGACTGTATTCGCCCAACCAGTCGACTGGACGGAGCCGCCCAAACAAAATCGCCAACAGGCGCAATCGCAACATGCCACTCACAAGGAGTCCAAGCGTGGCTTCTTCTCGCGTCTTTTTGGCCGCTAACACATCCGGCCATTCAAAGGCACGCTAACGTTTCCAGTTGAGATTCGACTCGGACCGTTATGCTAACTTTTCGCCATCCTCGACCGGCGTACTGGCAGGGAGTTGCTCACCTCGACTGGTTCGAAGAGTCTGATGGGAGTCATCTCTGAATATCGAATGCTAAATGGACCGAAATTCCTCATGATTCGGCGCCATTCGTCAGTTAGCTCAGACGGCGTAAAGATCAGATTCGGCTCGAATTTGCCGTGCGTGTCAATTCGAAAACCGTCACGTTCGTATTCGGCAAGCTTGTATTGATTGCCGAAAAAATGAATGGCTTTGACCTTTTCCGCCAATGACTTGTTCATGAACAGAGCAATCATGCTGTCGTCAATGTCAGAGAGACGGAGGTAGGGACCGAACCGAAAGCTTCCTCCTCCATACCCAAACTCAGCACGCAAAAAGCGTACATTCTCCAACCCGACTGACGTGAATGTGCCGACGCTGGTGCCCTCTCCGTCATCGACGCTCTCATCTGAGTCGGCAGCATCCTCTTCCGGCTCATCTTCCGACGTCGGAATACGTCGCTCCCACTTGGCACCCATCATTCCGTGTAAGATTCCCGCGCGCATGGCCTCAACGTCGGCCACAGATTTTGCCCGCGCTCTGTCAGCACGGTCCGATGTTCCAAACGTTACCATAAGGAGCCCATCTCGCGGTTCGGCGAGACTCATGCTCACAAAAAACCGCAAGTGGCCGATTTCACTACCATTGTATTCGCGGTCCAGCTCTAAGAGGACGAGGAACTGCTCAAGAGGAGCATTCATTTCATGCAGAAATTGCATTCGGTTAAGCGATCTCTTTATTTCGCTGAATCCATCAGCAATCACACTTTGGATATCGTCGCCCCATCGCGCGAAGAATGTCGCCTGTTCTGCGTCAGACATTGGGATGCCGAGTGACTGAAATCGGATCGCCATTCCGTCGGCACCGTCAAGAACCAAGCGAATTCTTTCTCGATCGAAGATTTCGCAATAAGCCAACCCGCTTTTCGTGGCCTTCTCAACCAGGGCATTCTTTTCGCCGGCTGTAAGATTCACGTTTGTGAAGAAGACAAAAGCCTTGATTTCAGGATCGGCTGCGGTCGCACTCGCCAAATCCGTCGAGAACTTTTTCTGGGCTTTCTTCTTGTGATCCGTTGAATCGCTAGCTTGATTGACGAACCCGATAGCACCATAGGTTTTCTGTTCCCCATTCAAGATAGCTTCAATGTCTCGACCGCCATCAGGCCCGCCCCGTGGGTGACGTGGTCGAACATTGGTGAACCGCTTGTCCAAGGCAAGGACGGCAGTGCACATACGTTCCCGTTGCAACTGGTTTGTGTCCAGATAGCTTTTCAAGCGTTCATCAGTTCCGAACGTCATGGGACCAGTTTCTGTGATAATAAGGAAAGAGCAAGATTCATTTTTCCTTCTAAACCGTTGCTCACTGACTCAAATTACCGGCAAGAATTTCGCTTCGAAGCTATCCCAGTCCGGGGAACCGCGGCGCTCCATTCCTGCGGATTGCAGTTACGTCAAGGGATGGGATCTAGATGATGAATACCTTTTCGGATGCACCGCATGTCGCGCGGATCGCCGAAGCCCTTTGGGCGCGAGAGCCTGTGGGGTCTGCTGCCTTATTGGTTGGTGCCGGATTCAGCCGCAACGCTACTTCGGTGCGAGCCTCCGGGGGCACGATGCCAGATTGGAACGACATCTACGGAACGATGGTAAACCAGCTTTACCCGGCAAACTCCGGCCAGGCGACAGACCAAAACCAACAACGCGAACGGCTGTTGAAACAGAGTGGCGCGACCAGCGCGTACCTCCGAGTTGCAGAAGAGTTCGAGGCACAGTTCGGACGCGGCGCGCTCGACAAATTGATATTGGCTAATGTCCCCGACCGCCAGTTTGAGCCCGGCAAACTGCACAAGATGCTCGTCCAGCTCCCCTGGGCGGATATCATGACGACCAACTGGGACACGCTGCTGGAACGGGCGGCTGAAAGGGCAGAAGAGCGCGTCTATGACGTCTTGCACACAGTCGAGGAGATTCCGGAGGCACGGGCACCGAGAGTAATCAAGCTGCACGGCAGTTTCCCCTCCCATCGCCCGTTCATCTTCACGGAAGAGGATTTCAGAACCTATCCGGCGCGTTTTGGGGCGTTCGTCAATCTAGCGCAGCAGCTTGCGATGGAAAATACACTGGTTCTGCTGGGATTCTCGGGCGACGACCCGAACTTTCTGTTCTGGTCTGGCTGGGTGCGCGATCGGCTAGGGCCGAAGGCCCCTCTTATCTATCTGGTGGGCGCGCTTGGATTAAGCGCACCGAAACGCAAGATGCTCGAAAGTCGGCGCATCCAGCCAATCGATCTCGCGAAACTTGAGATGTTCGAGACCTGGCCGAAGAGCCAGCAGATGGAGAATGCCCATCAGTGGTTCCTCGAATGCTTGCGTGCGGCTGAACCGTATCAAGCGAAGCGCTGGCCGCGACCAGCTGCAGGTTTTGTACCCCCGCTCGTGCATGTGAGCCCTGTTGCCGATTCAAGATCACCGATGCCGGATCCGCAGTCGAGTGACATTAACACTCCTGTCCAAAAGGTTCGCGAGCTGGTCTTACAGTGGCGGCAGAACCGTACCATCTACCCCGGTTGGATTGTGCCACCCTTCGATACGAGCCAATTGCTCTGGCGACGTCTATCGATGCGTCTCGACGACATTGTTAGCGGATTGCGCGCTCTCGACGAGGACGAACGGCTCGATGCATTGTTCGAGCTCAATTGGCAACAGGAGGCCGCGCTCGTTCCGCTGACGTTGACTGTCGATGATGTAGTTCTGGAACTTCTGGACGCTCTGATCGGTCGTTACGAACAACTACCCCCCGAGCCGGCAAGACAATTTCGGGCCCTTGCGCTGGCGATCTTGCGCCACGCACGCGAAGAAAACGACGCCGGCTTGCACAAACGCTGGTCGGATTGGCTGGCGTCCAGGCTTGCGGAGGATACGGAAGGGCTCGAACGCCTGACCTATGACAGGTGCCTGCGCCTTCGCGCAGATTTTGATATCGATGGGTTGGAAGCGGCGCTTAAGAAGTGGAGTGTCCAGGGCGACAGCTTCTGGCTGCTGCGCAAAGCCGCACTGCTCGCAGATCTGGGGCGAGACCAGGAAGCATCGCAACTGTCGGCGCAGGCGCTTAACGTGATCCGCGATCAAACTGAGAGCGGCGCCAAGGACATCGCGTCCTGGTCGCGTGAGAGCTTCGCCCTCTTGTTCCGCAGCTCCGTACTGTACGGCACGATCGGCGATTTGCACGAAAACAAGCCCGTGCGCGACCGATTCGACATGCGCCAAGAGGAACTGCAGGCGCGCGGCTGCCCTGGTCGCAGCGACTTCTTCAACTTGATGGAGCGGCTCATTCAGGCAGCGCCGCCCCTCAAGCGAGAGACCGAAAGCACGCGGCGATTTGATCTGGGCTCGATACATCGAACCTTCAATTTTGGACCACTAGATCCACGCGTTGACCGTCTTCTTGCCTATCAGGCGCTCCGTTTCCAGGAAGAGGGGGGCCTGCCGCTCCGCATTGGACATGCAACGGTCGCCAGGCGAGTCGTGTTAGAATCTGCGAGATGGCTGATGGATGTGTCACCAACAAGGGCGATCGATGCTTTTCTTCGGGCCTCACCTGGATCCACGATCAAGGAGTTCGACACTTTTTTTCCCCGTTCGACGATCGCCAGGATCAACGCGGGCGAGGCGGACCGTCTAATCGATCGTGCTCTCCGCCTGATCGATGCGGCGAAGGTGCGTGTCGATGCGGGAAATATGGAGCGGCGCTTTTGGATGGAACGGCTCAAATCCGCGCTCGAAATCGCTTCGCGCGTGGTCCTGCGCACGCCGTATCGCGCTCCAAAGTTGCTAGAGATTGGACTTGCCCTACATGCTGATCCACGATTTCCCCGCAGCATTGATCTAGGCGATCAGCTACGCCAGATGGTGAGCCGCTGCTTTGAAGCTGCGGAAATCCCCGCGCACGATGCGATGTTGCTCGCAGTCTTCGAGCATCCGATCACCAAGAACCCCGGCACTTTCGCCCATGGCGTTAGCGATCCGGAGGAGAATCTCCCTAGCGACGTGAAAATCGGAAAAACCGATCCGAAATGGCGGAAGATAGTCTCAGATACACTCGCGGCGTTGCGTCAGGCCGATACACGGCTCCCGGCCTCCTCGCGGGCGGCATGGCTGTTCAATGCAAAGCTGCTCTACGGAAAAGACTTACAGGTATTTGGCGAAGCATTGTGGGATCCAGCTTATGTTGAAGATGGGCTGCCCAACGGGACTGTCTTTTACCCCGGTGCCTTCCTCTCATTTCCAAAGCCAGCCAGCGCCGATGCGCAAGGAGCTTTGTGTGCCAAGTTTCTTTCCGACACGCCGCTCACGGATGCAAATCTCAAGAGCGGTGCGTTGGCAAACCTGCTCAGAGAGAACCAATTTCTGATCGACGAGGCTCAACTCGTTGCGCTGATCGAGCGCGTTCACGTTTATATTGCAAATCACGCTGCCGTATCGGCAAGACCAGACCTATTCAGCAGCAATGACCGCAACTTAG
>NZ_RZRT01000036.1:0-22353 GCF_003998295.1 Mesorhizobium sp. M7A.F.Ca.US.011.01.1.1 | reverse complement strand
ATAGTAGCGAGCCTCGCGATGCGCGCAAAATCAAGCCCCGCCGCGACCAAGAAATTGCGGTCCCTGGCGACACTCGCTCAATATCCGCTTCGTCTGGAAGGTGCCTACCCCTGCCTCCTCGATCTGGGCATTGTAACGGTGGATGCTGCCACGAAGGGGCTGCGAGCGTTGATCGGAAGTGGCGATGAGACCGATGTGCTGGTTCTCTCGGCCCTGCTAGATCAGATTTTCTGGTCGAAAGGCTGCGACGCCGACTTTGAAGCGGCACTCTGGCCCGAGATCGCGCAGGTGGTAGTGGTGCGAGCGCCTTCACCATTAATGTCGGCCCTTCGGTTCTTGGCATCCGCAATGCGCAAGGAGCCGGCGCGAGTGCCAGCCAAAATCGATGACGTATTGAGCATCGGCCTCGCACGGATCCTCGAAGAAACCGAGATGACCGGCCCGGCTGAGCAACTGCGCTACGACCCATTCCTCGCGAGGTATTTTGGCGCCGCTTTGGTCAGCGCGATGGACCGAAACAACCGCGGCGATCCGGCCATGCGCGCCGCCTGGTCCAAGGCGATTGAGAGCGATCCCTTGCCGGATACGCGCCGTGGCCGGGCAAGCGCGTTTCGTGAACACAAGGTTGGAGGCGATGCGAACGAGGATTGATGCGGAGAATGGCACAGCGTTGGCTTCATCAATCAACATCACCGGCCAGCGAGCATTACCGAACCCGGGGCGTTTCCGGCAACTAGTATTTCGTTGTTACATACGTACCAAACGTGCCGTAGCATTCGTAACCTGTCCGATTGTTCTTGTGCGTGTTCAAAGTCGCGTCGTAGCTCTTTTTGTTGAAAGTCTTTCCGCAGACGGAGCACCTGAAGACGTAGGTTGGGCCATTTGCCGCCGTGAAACCCGAGCTTCGGGTCGATCGAAGAGCGGGCAAACGCCGAACAACTGGCGCGCGGCGCACCGCGAAAATTGCTCCTGAACCCGAACTCGCAGTCCGTGGAATGCTTTGAAGGCCAGATGGCGTAAGTTCAATTGGGTAGCGCGGTGCGAAGGGCGTCTGGATGGCTTTGACCCCAAGAATGCTATCGACGAGATAACTGCGCGGCTGCCCGTTGTCTGCGCGCACCGCCATGAGCAGCACGTCTCCTGCCTGCGAGCGGCGGAGGGAGTAAGCTTCGATTGCGCGTGTGGAACGGTTGCCTTGCTTGTCCCGGTAATCGATTTCTACAAGCAGCCGGTTAGCCGCAGCGAAGCGGATCATCTCAATGTAGGTTTGGCCTCGAACGCCCGCAGGCAAACTGATGATGCGTTCACGGATGAGCGTCTCACCAGCGCCGATAGGCATCGCCGCGAGTGGTTGCGTGACGGCGCCTTCGAGCCAGGCGAAAATTTCCGGGAGCGCCCCCCAGAAGATCGCGACCGGCAGGAGCGCCGGGAGCTGGTGCTGCAGCATGTGAATCCAGCCCGATTCAAGATCCGTGCGGTGCGGCTCGAGGTCAGCTATGCGCGGAATTTCGATGCCCTTGAATTCACATTTGGCGCGCAGGACTTCCATAAAGCGCTGCGGGTCAGGGCGTGCCTCGGCATTTCTGTAGAGGTGCACGACGTCATAGAGGTCGCGTGGGCGTGTCCGCTCTGCGAGCGCCCGGAATTTTTCGGCGAAGGCCTCGACGTAGTCATACGCCAAGACCTCAATACCGTCTTCTGGAACGTCGCTGTACGGGTGGAATATCTGCGCGCGGACAGGCGGTAGAACGACACGTTCGTCAGCAGTCAGGTCGAGTTTTATGCGCGGAAGCGCGTGGGTTGATGAGACAGGCCCCTTATAGCTGATCTTACCCTGACAAGAGATTTGTCCACGGGGATTCTGATAAACCTCGAACTCTTGCTTGTCGGCTGGAATCTCGATGCCGGTTTGTTCGTAGATCCATTCACCGATTTCAGAAAACGTGCTCTTCAAAAAGTCGGCGTCGAGTTGGTCGGGCTTGATAAGCGTAAAATCGAGATCTTCGGAAAAGCGATAGGTCTCGAAGAAACATTTCTTCAGGCACGTGCCGCCCTTGAACACCCAATTCTCCACGAGATCCTCGTGTTGGTAGATACCGGCGAGCATCCATCCGAGGACGTAGTCCTTCTCAACGACATGTGGCGTGAGGGATGTCTGCTGGGCGATGGCGAGGATTTCGCGCTTTTCGATCATGTCTTTCCCTCGCGAGCCCAGCTCGGGGGAACGCGCAGTCGCCATTTTGTCACAACGTGCGGCCCATCCTGAGCGGGGTCGAGCTTGGCGTGGCCGCCGCTGAGATGGTGTTCGCAAAGGCGCGCCAGCGCCGCTCCTTCGGGGGAGCGTTCCGCAAGAAAGCCCAGGCGCTTGAAAACGGCACCATTGGCGAGACGCACCGCGTACTCGATGAGCTTCTCGTCGTCGCGGTCGCCACGGCGTAGGTAGGCAGCGAGGCAATCGGCCAGGTGCTGGATTCCGCCGCCGATCGCTGGGTCATCCAGCATATCGATGATCGTACGGTGCACGTCCGATACGGGCACACGCGTCTGATGGCGCCAGACGCTCTTCGTGCCAAAGAGCTTCCGCTCATCGATGTGCTTCAACGAAAAAAGCGTGCCGTGTCTCTCTTGGCGCTTCTGCCGCACAGCCTGTGCGGTCATCACGAGTATGTCCTTGAAGATTTGTTCGGTGAGGTCCCAATGCTCGGCCGCGGTGCGACCCCCGATATAGGCTGGCGCGAAGAGCGCGGGGACGAGCACCCAAGGATCATCAAGGACGCGATCCGACCCCATCGTATCAATTGACGCTGCAACATAGGCGCCGCGGCCCACCCGGCTCAGCCATCCCTGCTCGACCCAGCGCGACAATCGCTGGGCGGCGGCGGTGCGGTCGAGTTGGAGCGCAGCCACTACATTATCGACGTGAATTACGTCACCCGCCGCGGACAGCACACGGACAAGTTGGGAACGACCTCGGGGAAGACGGGGAGGACTTTTCGCCATTTGCGTTAATTAGCAAAAACTGCGAATTTTTGCAACTAAAGCAATGAAGCTCAGTGGTTCCTGTACCTCTCCAATTTCGCGATAAGTGCGAAGTAGAGCGAACAGAGCAATAGGCAGGAGACCGGGCCTTCAAAACGCAAAAGATCGCCCCGGCTAGACCGGGAGTGTTATTGATTTATGATAGAATTGGTTGCGGGGACGCGCTTGAGATAGGTCGCGACTGACCTCCTCATCGAGCCGCCCGCGGGAGACGCACCCCTAAGCCGCTTCGGGGCGGGCGACGAAAATCTGATACAGAGATACGTTTGTAAATAGACACCACATTCTCGGCTTTGACCGGGTTGACGTAGTTAGCCCATACTCGCATCAGCTTGCGGCGCTTCTCGACGGCAACCGGACTGCGATACCCAGAGGAGAGATGTAAGCTTCGGCCTGTCGTTGGTAGTGGCGCTGGAATGCAAGAAAAGCGCACGCCGGCGCCTTTGCCATCAACGGCAATGATGGAATTTCTTATCCCTATCGGCTCGGCAGTGGTGAGCGGTCCTTGTTCCGCTTGTCTGCGACGTAGCTCTGCCCATTCTCCATCTTCATTATGTCGAAGAGGCCCGTCGCCGCGAAGAGTGCCGGAAAGTTCTTGACCCCATAGTTTCGTGGATCGATGGGCGCCTGTCGCTTCGCTGCGCTTCCTGCCGATGACATAGCTGCCCATCCATCGTCTTGCGCCGTGGCTTCCACAGCGCCACGCAGGATCGTCACGAGGGTCGTATCTTGCGACAGAGATTTGCCCGTTCGCTTGTCGGCCGACTTTTCGGCGGGCGTTTTAGATTTGGCCGCCGATTCCGCTTTGGTCTTTGGTTTCTCGCCGGGGGCTTCGGGAGTTGTCGGTTGCTCAGCATCGTCCAGGCTATCGAGGTAGAGGAAAGTCGTGCAGGCATTGATGAAGGGAGTGGGCGTGTTGCGTTCCCCAAATCCGTAGACTTCGTGTCCATTGGCCTTCAACTGCATCACTAATGGTGTGAAATCGGCGTCGCTGGAAGCCAAACAGAAAGCGTCAAGCTTTTGCGTGTAGAGAAGCTCCATTGCATCGATCACAAGCGCAATATCGGTGGCGTTTTTGCCGGCCGAATAGGTGAACTGTTGAATGGGCCGAATTGCAAAATTGTGCAGCTTGTCTTTCCAGTTCCTGAGATTGGCGCTTGCCCAATCGCCATAGGCGCGGCGGATATTGGCCGTGCCGTATTTTGAAAGTTCCGCCAGTATCGCTGCGATCTTGCCGTGGGACACATTGTCAGCATCGATGAGCAAGGCGATTCGCCGATCAGATCTGGTTCGCGACCTGTCCTCATTCTCCATTCGATTGTTCGCCCTCCCTGCGCATCTTCATTGATAGCATCTATGTGCGATGTGCGCACGATTGTGGTTCAAGCAGCGCCCTCGGGTGCACTGCGAGGGGCAGTTGGTCTATCGAGCCCGTGGAGGCCCTGCCACCTAATTTCGATCGATCTTCGGGGCGGCGTTACGGTTATGCAGAGCGCCGGCGATAGCAGAAGAGTGCTTCTTCGATAGTGGGTCTCACGATGTAGCGGTCTAGCGACTCGAACCCCCGATTGTGAGCGGACGCCTCCATGATCAAGTCTGTCCCACGGCGTAACCGGACGTACCAATATCTTCATCAGCACGTGTAATTCGGCTGGAGTAAGACAGAAGTTCGAAAGCTTCCAGGAACTCGATGGCCAATTGTAGACCGTCTGACGTACGGCTCTCCGTTGGCTAGGGGGTCGTTCGGCAGTTCCTAATTCGTGCGGCCATATATCCGACCTGTAGGCGCGGCCTTTCGTGTGCCACTGGCCACATGCCATCCGCGCGGCTCAGGTCCAAATCGTGAGCTCGCCACTCGAGGTGCACGGCCCATAGGGTTTTCCTGCTTCGGCGCTATCAACCGGCTTGGTGCATTAGCTCCTGCCCGCCCTTTGCAACCTCGTCAGCGATCGCTCGCCTTTGGCTCGGTTTAGGCGATGAGCGGCTCCTGTAGCGCTCGCCGTTCGCTGGGCCTGAGACCCAAGAGAACGGTTCGGGGGAGACTGAATTACCCAAGAGTTTGACTGGCTAGTGCATAGGTCGTCAGGGTAGTTGCACCGCCGATGACAAAATCGGGGAGGCGTCGACCCAGCGACATGGTCAGCACCGTGTCGTAAACGGGCAACCCGATATGCGACAGAAAGGCGGCGAACTCTCCATTGTCCATATGGGTGTCGATCCGCAGGAAAGACCCCGAACGATCGGCCACGTGCGGCCGGACGATCGCCACGGCGTCGGCGTCGGTTTCCGCGACCACCGGCCCCACGACATGGCCCCGGCCGAACGGCCGGCAGAGCGCAAAAGCGTTCAGCGTATCGCCCTTGAAGAGACCATAGCCGGCCGAGTGTGCGAAAAGCCTTTCGATGAGCGCCGCCCGCCTCACGCCAAACGCTGCCGCATCGAGCGCGATCGCGGCGGGAATATCGCTTGGGCTCAATCTGCGGATATCGCCTCGAATACCTGCCGCCCCAACGCTCGTTTGCGCACGGGCGATGCCCTGGCATTGGAAAACGGTCTTCTCCGGCTGGAAGCCGAGCGAGAGATAGAGCCGCCTTGCCGCGCGCGTTGCGTTGAGGCGCAGATCGCGGCCGACGACGTTCTCGAAGACCCGCTTCATCAACCATTGCCCCGCCCCCAGCGTCTGGAGTCGCGGTGAGGTGATGACCATGCCCACAGTTGCGAAATCGGTACCGTGTGCGAACCACATGGCCGAACCGAGGACCCGGCCGATCTCGTCGAGCGCTACGAACCCCTGTCCCGATTGGCGCACGAATTGCCAGTCTTCGGCGCGATGCGGCCATCCCACAGAGAGCGAGAGCGCGTGCAAGCGGTCCAGTTCAACGCCTTCGATGTCGCCAATCCGCATCGAGAAAGTATCAATTTTCAAGCTTCCGGACGGCTTCAATTCCATGCCCCTGAAAGATTATCGTACTCGAGGCGACGCACCGATGGCCGCCCTCTTCCCCTGCCAACGCTAAACAAGCGGACCGGTACGATTTGCTCGAAAGCCGCGCGGCAACGCTAGATTCAACTGAAACACTTCCGCTTTCGGCACGCAATCGCGAATGAACGCGCACATCCTCTCTCGAAATCGAGCAGCATACGGTCGACGGCACTGATCCCGGCGAACCCGAAAACTACCTTGAGGGCTGGAATGGGCGTCTTCGACATCCTCGACCGTCTCGTCGCCTTTCCATCGGTCGCCGGCAAGCCGAACGGCGATATCGCCGGCTGGATCAAGGCCTATCTCGTAAAACACGGAACCCAGGTCAACGTGCTTCCAGGGCCGGAAGGCGATCGTTCCAATCTGTTCGCGACGATCGGCCCCGCCAATGTCCCGGGCTATATCCTGTCCGGCCACATGGACGTTGTTCCCGCCGGCGAGCCGCAATGGAGTTCGGACCCTTTTGCGCTGCGCAAGCAGGGCGAACGGCTCTACGGACGCGGCACCACGGACATGAAGGGATTTCTTGCCGCCGTGCTCGCGGCCGTGCCCGCACTGGCGGGACTGGGACTTGCCAGGCCGATCCACCTCGCCTTCTCTTATGACGAGGAGGTGGGATGCCGCGGTGTGCCGCATTTGATCGCGCGCCTTCCCGAACTTTGCGCCAAGCCGCTCGGCGTCATCGTCGGCGAGCCGAGCGGCATGCGCGCCGTGCGCGGCCACAAGGGCAAGGCGGCCGCCCGCGTGACCATCAATGGGCGCTCCGGCCATTCCTCGCGGCCCGATCTCGGGCTCAACGCCATCCATGCCATGGCCGGTGTGCTGAGCGTTGCCGTGAACGAGGCAGGACGGCTGACGCACGGCCCGTCCGACCCTGCCTTCGAGCCGCCCTACTCCTCGCTGCAAGCGGGCGTGGTGGCGGGCGGACATCAGGTCAACATCATCCCAGACACCTGCGCCCTGGACCTGGAGGCGCGCGCTATACCTGGCATCGACCCGGCGAGCCTGCTGGCGCCTGTAAGGGCGCGTGCGGAGGTCCTTGGAGCCGATGGCTTTCGCATTGAATGGACACCGATGAGCGCCTATCCGGCGATGTCGCTGCCGCCGGATGCGCCACTTGCGGGACTGCTGCATGCCTTGACCGGCGAGGTGCCGCTTGCCGCCGTCAGCTACGGCACGGAGGCCGGACTTTACCAGGCCGCCGGATTCGATGCGATCATCTGCGGCCCCGGCGACATCGATCGCGCCCACAAGCCGGATGAGTACATTCTCACCAGCGAACTCGCCACCTGCCAGCGATTGATCGAGGCGCTGGGCGCCCGTTGCGCGACGTGAAGGAGAGCCGGAATGACATTCCTGTTCAATTCCGATGCGCACCGCGGGGCGGTCTTCGCCGATGCCTTCGCAAGAGAACTGCCGGACGTCCCCTTCACGATGGATACCGCAACGGTCGATCCCGACGCCGTGCGTTACCTGATTAGCTGGACCGTGCCGGATAACCTCGTCCGCTACCGGAACCTGGAAGTCCTGTTTTCGATCGGCGCCGGCGTTGACCAGTTTCACCTCGATGCGGTGCCTGCGAACGTGAAGATCGTGCGCATGATCGAGGAAGGCATCGTGCGCATGATGCAGGAATATGTGACGCTTGCCGTGCTCGCGCTCCACCGCAACCTGCCAGCCTACCTGGCGCATCAGCGCGCCGGCGAATGGGCAGATATCGCGCAGCCGCAGGCCGGGTCGCGACGGGTCGGCGTGCTCGGCCTCGGGCAGCTTGGCCAAGCCGTCCTCGACCGGCTGAAGCCCTTCGGCTTTCCTCTCGCCGGCTGGAGCCGCTCGCCACGGCAGATCGAAGGCGTGACCGGTTATCATGGCGAGCTTGGGCTGGAGGAGCTGCTCGCGACGAGCGACATACTGGTGTGCCTGCTGCCGCTCACCGAGGATACACGCGGTTTCCTGAACGCCGACCTGTTTGCGAAGCTGCCCAAGGGCGCAGCGCTCGTCCACACCGGCCGGGGGCCGCAGCTCGACCATGAAGCCCTTCTTGCCGCGCTCGACCGCGGCCACCTTTCGGCAGCGATGATCGATGTCACCGATCCCGAACCGCTGCCCCCGAGCCATCCCTTCTGGTCGCATCCGAAGATCATCCTGACCCCGCATATCGCGAGCGTCACCCAGCCTGCGACGGCTGCGCGAGCCGTTATCGAAAACATCCGCCGCCACCGCGCCCGGCTCGACCCCATCGGGCTCGTCGACCGGTCGCGCGGCTATTGAAGTCCAACCAGAAAGGCCATCCCTTGTCCCTGCTCAAGACCGTCGATACCAGCCCTGCCGCCCCGCCACGCGAATCCAGGGCGCTGCCCGAACGGCTGATAGCCGGCAACCCTGCCTTCAAGACCTGGGCGCAGGACGCCGCCAAGGACGATCTCGTCCACACCGGCGTCTGGGAAGCGACGCCGGGCGAAACGCGCTCGATCAAGGGCGAGACTTTCGAATTCTGCCACATCCTTACCGGCGTGATTGAAATCACGCCCGATGGCGGCGTGCCCGTGACCTACCGCGCCGGCGACAGCTTCGTGATGAAGCCTGGCTTCACCGGTGTCTGGAAGACCATCGAAACAGTGCGCAAGATCTACGTGACCGTCGGATAACGCAACCCGCCTGAGGCGCTTGCCCGCAACAGATTTTGCCGTCCCTCATCGCCAGCACGCAACAATCATCCGCGACCGATCGCCGAACGGTGCATGCTGCGCTGCCGCCCGCGCTAGGCTCCTGCAGAATATTCCAGAGTGGGTGCCATGGGCCTGACCTTCGACCCGGATACCGTCTCCCTTCCCGTCGGCCATTTTATTGGCGGCGAGCTGATCGCAGCCGAGGCTGTGATCGAGATGCATCGACCGTCGGACGGCAAGGCTTATGCCGCCTGCCCTGTGGCTGGCTCAGACATGGTCGACCGTGCGGTGGAAAGCGCCAAGGCGGCCCTGAAGGCCAGCAATTGGGGTGGTGTTCGGCCGCGCGAACGGACGAAGGCACTCCAGGCCTGGGCCGACCTGATCGAGGCGGAGGCAGAAACGCTGGCCAGGATCGAGGCGCTGTGCTCGACGCGGCCCGTCGGCCAGCTCGTCGCCGGCGACATCGCCATAACCGCCGAGCAGATCCGCTTCTTTGCCGAATTCGCCGACAAGGAGGGCAGCGAGCTTGTGCCGACCGACGACGTCACCCTCGGCATGATCATGAGCGAGCCCTATGGCGTGGTCGGCGCGATCACGCCCTGGAATTTCCCCGTCTCGATGGCCGGATGGAAGCTTGGTCCGGCATTGGCTGCGGGCAATGCGGTCGTGCTGAAGCCATCGGAAATGACACCCTTTTCGGCAGTCTATATGGCGCAACTCGCCGTCAAAGCGGGCCTGCCGGCAGGGCTCATAAACGTGGTGCTGGGAGACGGTCCGACGACCGGCACGGCGCTGACCGGCCATCCCGAGATCGCCAAGGTCTCTTTCACCGGCTCGACCCGAGCCGGATCGGCGATCATGGAGAATGTCGCCCGCACCGGCGTCAAGCCGATGACGCTGGAGCTCGGCGGCAAGAGCCCGCAGATCGTCTTTGCCGATGCCGATCTGGACAAGGCGGCGACGGCCATCGCCGGCAGCGTCACCTTCAATGCCGGCCAGGCCTGCGTCGCCGGCACCCGCCTGATCGTCGAGAAGAGTGTGGCCGACAGGCTGACGGCCGCCATCCTGGTGAAGATGAAGGCGGTGCGGCCAGGCCCGACCTGGGACGAGGCGACGCAGTATTCGCCTGTTATCTCGGAGCGGCAGCGGGCGCGCATAGACAGCATCGTGCACTCCGCGGTCGAGGCCGGCGCCGAATGCCTGACCGGTGGCAACGTCATGGACAGCCCCGGCTATTTCTACGAGCCGACGCTGATCGCCAGTGTCGATCAGGCCAATCCGGCAATCATCGAGGAGATCTTCGGCCCGGTCCTGACCGTGCAGACCTTCGAGACCGAGGAAGAGGCGCTGGCGCTGGCCAGCCATCCGACTTACGGGCTGGCTTCCGGCCTGTTCACCTCCGACCTCTCCCGCACCATCCGCTTCGCGCGCAAGCTTGAGGCCGGCACTGTCTGGGTCAACCGCTACAGCCGCTCGCGCGACCATATCCTGCCGACCGGCGGCTACAAGCGCTCCGGCATCGGCAAGGACCTCGGCCGCGACGCCTATCTTGCCAACCGCAGGACCAAGAGCGTCCTGGTCAGCCTCTAGAGAGATGCCGATGAAATCCTATTCGATCGCGCTGATCCCCGGTGACGGCATCGGCAGCGATGTGACCGCCGCCGCCTGGACGGTGCTGGAAACGGTGGCCGGAAACTTCGGCTTTGCCTTGACCGGGACCGAATTCCCCTGGTCCTGCAAATTCTACAAGGAGACCGGCCGCATGATGCCCGAGGACGGCATCGAGACCTTGCGCGGCTTTGACGCCATCCTGCTCGGCGCCGTTGGCTGGCCGGCGGAGGTGCCGGATTCCGTTTCGCTGCACGGGCTGCTGCTGCCGATCCGCAAGGCGTTCGTGCAATATGCCAACATCCGGCCGCACCGCCTGCTGCCGGGCGTGACCGGCCCGCTGCGCGCGGAAAGTTTCGACATATTGTGCATCCGCGAGAACACCGAAGGCGAATATTCGGGTGCCGGCGGGCGCGTGCATCAAGGCACGCTTGACGAGGTCGCCGTGGAGACCTCGATCTTCACCCGCGCCGGCGTCGAACGCATCCTGCGCTTCGGCTTCGAGCAGGCGCGGTCGCGTCGGCGCAAGCTTGCCTCCGTCACGAAGTCCAACGCGCAGAAATACTCGATGGTGTTCTGGGACGAGATCACGCGAAAACTGGCTGTGGAGTACTCTGACGTTGTCGTGACCAGCTATCATGTCGACGCGCTCGCCGCGCGCATGATCATGGCACCAGAGAGCCTCGACGTGGTCGTCGCCTCCAACCTGTTCGGCGATATCCTCACCGACATCGGCGCGGCGATCCAGGGCGGGCTCGGCTTCGCCGCCTCGGCCAACATCAATCCCGACCGCTCGGCGCCGTCCATGTTCGAGCCGGTGCATGGCTCCGCGCCCGACATCGCACATCTCGGCATCGCCAACCCGATCGCCACCATATGGTCCGGCGCCATGATGCTCGACCATCTCGGCGAAAAGGCCGCCGCCGACCGGGTTATGCAAGCGATCGAAGCGACAACCGCGCGCGGCATTGGAACAACTCCCGGCAAAGACAGCACGAAAGCCATCACAGCCGCCATCGTCGCGGCGCTCACATGATTGCAGGGTCGTATCCGATGAAAAGCCTGAAAGACGAAAGTCTGTTCCGCGAAGCCGGCCTGATTGCCGGTAACTGGATTGCTGCCGGCTCCGGCAAAACGGTCGATGTCCTGGATCCGGCGACCCAGTCGCCGATCGGCACAGTGCCCGACATGGCCGGTCCGGAGACCCGCGCGGCGATAGAGGCCGCGGCTTCCGCCTTTGGCGACTGGAGGAAGAAAACCAACGCCGAACGCGCTTCGCTGCTGGAAGCATGGCATGGCCTGATGCTCGCGCATCTGGACGATCTGGCGCTGATCCTGACGACCGAACAGGGCAAGCCGCTGGACGAGGCCAAAGGCGAGATCCGTTACGGCGCGTCCTTCGTCAAATGGTTCGCCGAGGAAGCACGCCGCATCAACGGCCACACCATCCCCTCGCCCACGTCCGATCGCCGCATCATCGTGCTGAAGGAACCGGTCGGCGTCTGCGGCATCATCACGCCGTGGAATTTCCCCAATGCGATGATCACCCGCAAGGTCGCGCCGGCATTGGCGGCCGGCTGCACCGTGGTGATCAAGCCGTCCGAGTTCACGCCCTATTCGGCGCTGGCGCTCGGCGTGCTTGCCGAACGCGCTGGCATCCCCGCCGGCGTCATCAACATCGTCACCGGCATGCCCACGGAGATCGGCAACGAGATCATGGCGAACGAGGCCGTTCGCAAGATCTCCTTCACCGGCTCGACGCGGGTCGGTTCGCTGCTGATGCGCGGCGCGGCCGACAGCGTGAAACGGCTCAGCCTCGAACTCGGCGGCAACGCCCCCTTCATCGTCTTCGACGACGCCGATCTCGATCTCGCCATCGAGGGCGCGCTCGTCTCGAAGTTCCGCAATGGCGGCCAGACCTGCGTCTGCGCCAATCGCATCCTCGTCCAGGCCGGTGTCTACGAAACCTTCGCCAGGAAGCTCACCGCCCGCGTCAACGCCATGACGGTCGGACCCGGCACACAGCCCGGCGTCGCCATCGGGCCGATGATCAACATGGCGGCGGTCGAGAAAATCAACCGCCACGTCGAGGATGCGCTGGCCAAAGGTGCAAAGATCATCACGGACCGGCCGGCCTTGCCTCGCGGTCCGCAATATGTCGCGCCGCTGGTGCTGACTGGCGCGACTCGTGAGATGCAGCTCGCGGGCGAGGAAACGTTCGGCCCGGTTGCGCCGCTTTTCCGCTTCGAGACGGAAGCGGAAGCGATCACGCTGGCCAATGGCACGCCCTACGGGCTTGCCTCCTACTTCTACACCGAGAACCTGAAACGTGCCTGGCGCGTTGGCGAGGCACTGGAATTCGGCATGGTGGGCTTGAACACCGGCTCAGTCTCGATCGAGGTGGCCCCCTTCGGCGGCGTCAAACAGTCCGGTCTCGGGCGCGAGGGGGCTCAGGCCGGCATCGAGGAATATCTCGAGATGAAGAGTTTTCACATCGGCGGGCCCAGCTGAGGCGGTTTTTGCCGAGCCGGGCCGGTTCGACGATCACTGAATCCGGTCGAGCGCCTTGTAGTAGAGGCCGACCATCGGCAGGAACCAGGGCTTGCCGGAGTAACCGGGAATGGACGGCCATTCGAGCCCCTTCAGCGGATTGCGGTCCTCGCGGCCGAGCATGGCATCGGCCAGGATCATGCCAAGATGGGTGGAAAGCTGCGCGCCGTGCCCGGAATAGCCCATCGCGTACCAGACCCCGTCATGAAAGCCGGCGCGCGGAAAGCGGTCCTTGGTCATGTCGACCAGCCCGCCCCAGCAATAATCGATCTCGACCTTGGCGAGTTGCGGAAAGATCGCCGCGAGGCCTGCCCGCAATATCTCTCCGCTCCTGGCGTCGGAGCGCTGGTCCGATGTCGCCGAAAAGCGTGCGCGGCCGCCGAAGATCAGGCGCTTGTCGGGCGAAAGCCGGAAGTAGTTGCCGATGTTCATCGAGGTCACGCATGTCCGGTTGCCCGGCATGGCGGCAGTGATCTCGGCGTCGCTCAACGGCCGCGTGGCGATGATGAAGCTGCCGACGGAGATGATCCGGCGGCGGAAGTAGCCGAAGTCAGGCGTGGTATAGGCGCCGGTCGCCACCAGCACATTGTCGGCGCTGATCCGGCCACGTGAGGTGGTCAGCTCATGCCTGCCGCCGGCCTGCTTTCGGTCGGTCACCGCAGCGTTCTCGTGAATGACGGCACCGTGGCGGGTAGCGGCCGTGGCGAGACCCGCCACATAGCGGCCCATATGCATCATGGCGCTCTTCTTCGACAGCATCGCGCCGTGGAAGGGTGAGCCAATCTCGGATTTGAGCTCGGCCGCCGACAGCAGCGCGGTATCGGGATCCACTTCGGCATGGAGGGCTTCGAAGTTGCGGGCGATCGCGTCAAAATGCTGTGGCTTTGAGGCGAGCTTCAGCTTGCCGGCGCGGCGGAAATTGCAGTCGATGCCTTCTTCGGCGACCAGCGCTTCGATGGTGTCGACGGAGTCGTCCAGAGCGCGATAAAGCGCGATTGCGCGGTCCTTGCCGAGCTCCGCCTTGGCGGCGAGATACCCATGGGCGAGGCCGTTGTTGAGATGCCCGCCATTGCGGCCGGATGCGCCCCAGCCCACGCGCTGCGCCTCCAGCACGGCCACCTTGGCGCCGGCCTTCGCCAGTCGGTGCGCCGCGGCCAGACCCGTGAAGCCGCCGCCGATGATGGCGGCATCGTAATGCCCCTCGACCGGGCCTTGCGCCCCGCCGGAAAAGACCGGGGCGGTGTCGTGCCAGTAGGAGACGAATTTCATTGGCAATCCGCCTGTTTCTAAAGACCGACCACGCCTGCAAGACCCGAAATGTCCGATATCTCGACATAGCCATAGTACGGGTTGGCCGGTTCGTGGCCGCGATTGACCCAGACCTTGTTCTTGATGCCGAGATCGTGGGCCGACATCAGGTCGTAGCGGAAAGAGGACGAGCAGTGAAGAACGTCCTCCGGGCCGCAGCCCAGCCTGTCGAACATATATTCGAAGGCCTGGAAACGGGGCTTGTAGGCCTGCGCCTGCTCAGCCGTGTAGACGGCATGGAACGGCGCGCCGAGCTTGTCGACATTGGACATGATTTGCGCGTTCATGGCGTTGGAAAGGATGACCAGCGGAATTTCCTTGGCAACCTTGGCCAGGCCGGCCGGAACGTCGGCATGCGGCCCCCAGGTCGGGACGCGCTCGTAGATCATCCCAGCGTCGTCGGCGCTGAAGGCGACACCGTTGCGCTTGCAGGTGCGCTCGAGCGCGTTGTGGATCACATCGGCATAGGGCTTCCAGTCGCCCAGAATCTCGTCGAGGCGATACGCCGCGAAGTCCTTGATGAACTGCTGCATACGCGGCTCATCGAGCCGGCTGCCATAGAGGTCGCGCGCCGCTTCCGCCATCTGGAAAAAGGTCAACGTGCCGTAGCAGTCGAAGGTGATGTATTTGGGTCTGAAGGAAGCCATGTCCGTCGATCTCCGGTGGAAGCACATCCGTGCAGGGATGTATTTCATCATAGGACGGCAGGTGGCGATCCACCTGACCGAAATCGCCCTCGCGAAAGCAGAAAGTTCCGTATCCGCTATCTGGTTTGGCACGCTGTAGCATCTGGTTTGCCGATTGGGGCGCCGCGCGCGGCGTGAGGCGCCTCCGCTGCGCAGAGCGCCAGCACAAGATGCGGCGCACCGCCTGCGCTACGGCGAAAGATACCGTCCAAGCCAAAGCCTTCAGATGATCTGTGGCGCGCCGATGGTCGAAACTTGGGCAGCAGACGGAAGGATGCCTCATGCAGCAGGGCGACATCGAACTCCAGGTCTTCAGGCCAGACCATATCGAGGGGGCCGTAGTGCTTTCTCGCCAGGAGGATTGGCCGCATCGTGCGCAGGACTGGCGGATGGCGCTGCAGCTCTCGAGCGGTGCGGTCGCGCTCGACGACCAGGGCCGCGTCACCGGAACCATCCTGGTAACGCCCTATGGCACGGATTGCGCTATGATCAACATGGTGATCGTCGACAGGAATGCGCGGGGCAAGGGGCTTGGGCGCCGGCTCATGGATCAGGCCTTCGTCCTTGCCCAGGACCGCCCGTTGCGGCTCGTCGCCACAGTGGACGGCATGCCTCTCTATGAAAAGCTCGGCTTCGTGCCGTCTGGTACGATCCTGCAACATCAGGGCAGCGTTGCCAAGCTTGGTGCGCCCGACGGCGTGGAAGCTGCAGGCGCCGCCGACCTGCCTCAAATCAAAGCGCTGGACCGCGACGCCTACGGCGCCGATCGTGCAGCTCTGATCGATGCGCTGGCCGAGCGCGGCCAGTTCGCGGTCATTCGCCGCAACGGCATCGAGGCCTACGCCGCGATCCGCCCGTTTGGACGCGGCGAGGTGATCGGTCCGGTCATCGCAGGAAGTATCGAGGAGGCGAAGGCCCTGATCGGCTTCTTTGCCGCGTCGCGCCCCGGTGCCTTCCTGCGCGTGGATACCGGCAGCGGGAGCGGCATTGCCGGCTGGCTCGAGGACATCGGCCTCGCCCATGTTGGCGGCGGCGTGGCCATGGACCGTCCACCCAAGTCCGTCGCGGAACAGGCCAGGCCAAAAGTTTACGCCCTCGCCAACCAGGCGCTCGGCTAGTCCGGAGGATAACAATGCTCGCCAATTCCCTGATCGAACTCGACCGCGCCCATCTCATCCATCCGGTCTCGTCCTATCGCGGCCATGAGGCGCACGGCGTGCGCGTGCTGAAATCGGCAAAGGGCGCGACTGTGACCGATGCGTCCGGCCGGCAACTCGTCGACGGTTTTGCGGGGCTATGGTGCGTCAACGCCGGCTATGGCCACGACAGCATCGTCGAGGCCGCAGCCCGGCAGATGCGTGAGCTTCCCTATGCCACCGCCTATTTCGACCTCGGCTCGGAGCCGGCCATCCGGCTCGCCTCGGAATTGGCCGAGCGCGCGCCAGGCGACCTCAATCATGTCTATTTCACGCTCGGCGGGTCGGATGCGGTCGACAGCACGATCCGTTTCGTCCGCTACTACTGGAATGCCAAGGGCCAAACGCAACGCGACCAGTTCGTATCCATCGAGCAGGGTTATCACGGGTCGTCGGTGGTCGGTGCGGGCCTCACCGCACTCCCCGCTTTCCACGCCGGTTTCGGTATCCCGTTCGAATGGCAGCACAAGATCCCTTCTCCCTATCCCTATCGCAACCCGGTGGGCGAGGACGGCAACGCGATCATCGCCGCATCGCTCGGCGCGCTGAAGGCCAAGATCGAGGAGCTCGGACCGGAGCGGGTCGCTGCCTTCTATGCCGAGCCGATCCAGGGCTCGGGCGGCGTCATCGTCCCGCCAAAGGGCTGGATCAAGGCCATGCGCGAGCTCTGCCGGGAGTACGGTATCCTGTTCATCGCCGACGAGGTGATTACCGGCTTCGGCCGCACGGGCCCTCTGTTCGCCTGCACGGACGAGGACATCGTCCCCGATTTCATGACGACCGCCAAAGGGCTGACGTCGGGCTATGTCCCTATGGGCGCCGTATTCATGTCCGATCATGTCTACGATGTCATCGCCGATGCCGCAGGCGCTTCGGCGGTCGGTCATGGCTACACTTATTCCGCCCATCCCGTCAGCGCCGCAGTCGCACTCGAGGTGTTGAAGCTCTATGAAGGCGGCCTTCTGGAGAACGGCATCAAGGCCGGCGCTCGCCTGATGGCAGGACTGGCTGGCTTGAGCGACCACCCTCTCGTCGGTGATGTGCGCGGTCGCGGCATGCTTGCCGCGATCGAATTGGTGGTCGACAAGCAGAAGAAGACGCCGCTTCCCGCGGCAGCCATGCCGGCGCGGCGCATCTTCGACAGGGCGTGGGACAACGGCCTGATCATCCGTGCCTTTGCGCATGGGGTTCTCGGCTATGCCCCGCCGCTCTGCTGCACCGACAGCGACATCGACGCGATCATCGAGCGCACGCGCCGGACGCTCGACCAGACGCTGGACGATCCCGATGTTCGCCAGGCCCTGGCATGACGGGCGACGAATACCACGCGTTTCGAAATAGCGCCGGGATAGAGGATTTCGCAATTTTGTGCCGCGGTTCCGCGCCTTTTCGGCGAATCCAGCGCGGGGGAAGTGCCAGACTGCAGTTAAGACAAGGCCAGAAAGCTCAAGTTTCCGGGCTTTTGAAAAATGGCCAGCGCCCCGACAGCACGGAATTTTGTTCTGTTCAACTCATGCAATTCGGCCGCGCGCAGAGGAGAGCCAGTCTTGCCCAAGGGCTTTAGCGAATTCAAGTACATGACCTTCGACGTGGTCGGCACGCTAATCGACTTCGAAGGCGGTATAACGACCTGCCTGGCCGGGATCGCAGACGACGCTGGTGTTTCCTTCGACAGCGAGGCCGCGCTGGCCCTGTACCGGCAAGCCCGCTACATGCCCGATGCGGGCCTGTTTCCTGACGATCTCTCACGTGTCTATATGGTCATCGCGTCACAACTCGGCCTGCCGGCCGCGGAGAAATATGGCGCCCGCCTGCGGGACTCGGCCCGCGCCTGGCAAGGCTTCCCTGACAGCGCGGCGGCATTGGCCGAGCTTGCGAAATCGCACAAGCTGATTGCCATGACCAATGCCCGGCGATGGGCGCTCCGACATTTCGAGAAGCAGCTCGGTTCGCCCTTCTTCGCGACCTTCACCGCTGACGACACCGGCACCGAGAAACCGGACCCGGCCTTTTTCCAGAAGGTGTTTGATTTTGTGGCTTCCCGGGGCGACAGCAAGCACGACATCCTGCACGTCGCCCAAAGTCAGCACCACGACATCGGCATATCCCGGGCGCTTGGCATGACCAACTGCTGGATCGAGCGCCGGCACGCCCAGAAGGGCTATGGCGGCACGATCGAGCCCGAGCGCTTCACCGTGCCGGACCACCACTTCACCTCAATGGCCGCGTTGGCGGCGGCCGTGCGGGAAAGCCTGAAGGAACGAATCTAAGCCCAAGCCCCGGAAAGCCGCGACAAGACGAGTATCCCGGGAACCAATCAGAAAGGGGAATACCATGACCGACAAGATCACGAACTGGACCGGAGCAGACGATGCAATGGTCGAAAACGCCATTCGGCGGGGCGCGAGCCGCCGCGAACTCCTCAAGATGCTGCTGGCCGGCGGCGCCGCGATTGCCGCGGGCAGCGTGGTGCTCGGCCGCGCCACCAATGCCGTCGCCGCCGAGCCGGTTTCCGGCGGAACGTTCAAGGCCGCCGGCTGGTCGTCATCGACCGCCGACACGCTCGATCCGGCAAAGGCATCGCTCTCCACCGACTATGTCCGCTGCTGCTCGCTCTACAACCGCCTGACCTTCCTCGACAAGGACGGCGTCACGCAGATGGAGCTGGCTGAAAGCTTCGACAGCAAGGACGCCAAGACCTGGACGGTGAAGCTGCGCAAGGGCGTCACCTTCCACGACGGCAAGGCCCTCACCGCCGACGACGTCGTCTTCTCGATGAAGCGCCATCTCGATCCGGCGGTCGGTTCCAAAGTCGCCAAGATCGCAGCCCAGATGACCGGCTTCAAGGCAGTCGACAAGTCGACTGTCGAAATCACGCTCGCCGATCCGAACGCCGACCTCCCGACCATCCTGGCGCTGCATCACTTCATGATCATCGCCGATGGCACCACCGACTTCTCCAAAGGCAACGGCACCGGCGCCTTCGTGCTGCAAACCTTCGAACCCGGCGTGCGTTCGGTGGTCACCAAGAACAAGAACTACTGGAAGTCGGGCAAGCCCTATCTCGACTCTTTCGAATTCATCGCCATCAGCGACGACAGCGCCCGCGTCAACGCCCTGCTTTCAGGCGACATCAATTTCGCCGCCTCGATCAATCCGCGCGCGATGAAGCTCATCGGCGGCCAGCAGGGCTTCGAACTGTCGAAGACGACCTCGGGCAACTACACGGATCTCAACATCCGGCTCGACATGGATCCGGGCAACAAGGCCGACTTCGTGGCCGGCATGAAATATCTCGTCAATCGTGAGCAGATCGTCAAATCGGCATTGCGCGGCCTTGGAGAAGTCGGCAACGACCAGCCCGTCTCGCCGGCAAACATCTTCCACAATGCCGACCTGAAGCCGAAGGCTTTCGACCCCGACAAGGCCAAGTTCCATTTCCAGAAGTCAGGTTTGCTCGGCCAATCCATCCCGGTGATCGCCTCCGATGCGGCGACCTCGTCCATCGACATGGCGACGATCATCCAGGCCGCCGGCGCGGAGATCGGCATGAAGCTCGATGTCCAACGCGTCCCGTCCGACGGCTACTGGGACAATTACTGGCTCAAGGCACCGATCCATTTCGGCAACATCAATCCACGCCCGACACCGGACATTCTGTTCTCGCTGCTCTACGCCTCCAACGCGCCTTGGAACGAAAGCCAGTACAAGTCCGAGAAGTTCGACAAGCTGATGATCGAGGCGCGCGGCTCGCTCGACCAGGCCAAGCGCAAGGAAATCTACGGCCAGATGCAGACCATGGTCTCCGAGGAGGCCGGCACCATCATCCCGGCCTACATTTCCAACGTTGATGCCCTCTCCAGCAAGGTGAAGGGTTTGGAGGCGAACCCACTCGGTGGCATGATGGGCTACGCAATGGCGGAATATCTCTGGCTCGAAGCCTGAGAGGCGCCTGCCAGGGACCGGACAGCCAGTCCCTGGCACCTTGATTGCGCAACATGGCTTGGCCGAACGCAACCGCAGGAGCGCTTCCATGACGTCTGGGGTTCTAAACCTCGTGTTGAAGCGGCTGGCAATCGCGGTCATCACGCTTCTGATCGTCCTGTTCGCCGTTTTTTTCGCCACCAGCATGCTGCCCGGCGACACCGCGTCGATCCTGCTCGGCCAGGCGGCGACACCCGAAGCCGTGGCCGGCCTGCGCGAGGCTATGCATCTCAACGATCCGGCAATCCTGCGCTTCCTGCGCTGGCTTATCGGCCTGCTCCACGGCGATCTCGGCACGTCCTATGCCAACGAGATGCCGGTCGCGGCGCTGATCGGCGGGCGCTTCGTCAACACCATGGAGCTCGCCGGTATCACCACGCTGCTCTCTGTGCCGCTGGCACTGACGCTGGGCATCACCTCCGCCATGTTGCGCGGTTCCCTCTACGACCGCACCGTCACCATTCTTTCGATCGGCGTCATCTCCGTGCCGGAATTCATGGTCGCGACGCTGGCGGTCCTGCTTTTCGCCGTCTATCTCAAATGGCTGCCGGCGCTGTCCTCGGTCAATGAGGCGCATACGCTGACTGACCTCGTGCGCATCTATGCCATGCCGGTGATCACGCTCACCTTCGTCATCTCCGCCCAGATGATCCGCATGACCCGCGCCGCGGTGATCGAAACGCTCTCCACGCCTTATGTCGAGATGGCGCTTCTCAAAGGCGCCTCACGCGGGCGCATGGTGCTCAAGCACGCACTTCCCAATGCGCTCGGGCCGATCGTCAACGCGGTTGCGCTGTCGCTGTCCTATCTGGTCGGCGGCGTCATCATCGTGGAGACGATCTTCAATTATCCCGGCATCGCCAAGCTGATGGTCGATGCGGTCGCGACCCGCGACTTGCCGCTGATCCAGAGCTGCGCAATGATCTTCTGCCTCGGCTACCTCTTGCTCATTACGGTCGCCGACATCATCGCCATCATGTCCAACCCGAGGCTCAGGTAACAATGGCGCGCGTGGCAGCTTCCCGACGGTCATTTCTGGGCCACAGCTACAATCTCGTGGGCGTCGTGGCCTCGCTCGTCATCCTGGCTTGGACGCTGATCGCCATCTTCGCGCCCACCATCATTCCCCATTCGATCGGCGACATCGTCGACGACGATTATTTCGGCCCGATGCGTCAGGGCCTATGGCTCGGCTCGGATTATCTCGGGCGCGACATGCTCTCGCGGGTGCTGATGGGCGCACGCTATACCGTCGGCATATCGCTCGCCGCCGTCGCCATCGCCTGCTTCTCCGGCGTGATGCTGGGGATGATTGCGGCGGTCACCGGCGGCTGGCTCGACAGCTGCCTCAGCCGCTTCCTCGATGCCATGAACTCCATTCCCAGCAAACTGTTCGGCCTTGTCGTCGTCGCCGCGGTCGGCTCGTCGATCCCGGCGCTGATCCTGACGCTCGCCGTCATCTATATCCCCGGCGCCTACCGCTTCGCGCGAGCGCTCGCCGTCAACATCAACAGCATGGACTTCATGACCGTCGCCCGCGTCCGCGGCGAAAGCACCGCCTATCTCATCGGGTCCGAGATCCTGCCCAACATCATACGCCCGGTGCTGGCCGACTTCGGCCTGCGCTTCGTCTTCATCGTGCTCTTGCTCTCCGGCCTGTCCTTCCTCGGCCTCGGCCTGCAGCCGCCGCTCGCCGACTGGGGCGCGCTGGTGCGCGAGAACATCGGCGGCCTGCCCTTCGCGGCACCGGCCGTCATTGTTCCCTCGCTGGCGATCGCCAGCCTCACCATCAGCGTCAACCTGCTGATCGACAACCTGCCGCAGAAGATCAGGGACAGGGACGCATGAGCAATCTCGTCGAGGTCAGGAACCTGAGGATCGAGGCGACGACGGATTCGGGTCGTGTGGTTGAAATCATCAAGGGCGTCAGCCTCGACATCGCCGATGGCGAGATCGTCGCCCTGATTGGCGAGAGCGGTTCCGGCAAGACGACGATCGCGCTCTCGCTGATGGGCTATGCGCGGCCTGGCTGCCGGATCACCGGCGGCGAGATCAATGTCAACGGCAAGAACATGGCGGCACTTTCCGAAAAGCAGCGCGCCAAGTTGCGCGGCACCGACATTGCCTATGTTCCGCAAAGTGCCGCAGCCTCCTTCAACCCCTCGTCCACCATCATGGAGCAGGTGATCGAGGTTACGCGCATCCACGGGCTGATGCCGCCCGAGCAGGCGCGAAAGCGAGCGGTCGAGCTGTTCCGGGCCTTGTCGCTGCCGGATCCGGAAGGGATCGGCGCGCGCTACCCGCACCAGGTTTCGGGCGGGCAATTGCAG
>NZ_RZRT01000035.1:0-63032 GCF_003998295.1 Mesorhizobium sp. M7A.F.Ca.US.011.01.1.1 | reverse complement strand
GAAAGCCGTGGCCTTCACCCCCACCGGCAAGGACGGCGTCTTCCAAGCCTTCTTCAGACATCAGAAAATAGAAACAGTCGACCTCAACCTCTGCAGACGATAAGTGACAAAACTGTTCGCGATGTCCTCGCACACCTGTTCGCGATGTCTCCGGTCCAAACACCCCCTTGCGGGGGAGATGTCCGGCAGGACAGAGGGGGGTGTGAAGGAACGCGATCTAGCCGGCCTGGGCGCACCCCACATCAGCCGCTAGTGCGCCTCGTCCCAATTGTTCGCCGCCCGCGCGTCGACATGCAGCGGCACCGACATCGATACCGCCGGCATCGCGGCGTTTTCCATGACGTGACGCACGACCGGGATCGTCGCCTCGACTTCCGCCTCGACAGTCTCGAAGATCAGTTCGTCATGCACCTGCAGCAGCATGCGTGCGGAAAGCCCTGCTTTTTCCAGCGCCTCCTCCATGCGGATCATGGCACGGCGAATGATGTCGGCGGCGGTGCCTTGCAGGCGGGCGTTGATCGAGGCGCGTTCGTTGAAGGCGCGGAGCGAGGGGTTGGACGATCTTATGTCGGGGTAATGGATGCGGCGGCCGAAGATCGTTTCAACAAAGCCATGCTCGCGGGCATAGGCCTTGGTCTCCTCGATATAGTCTCGGATGCCGGGGAAGCGCTCGAAATATTTCTTGATGTAGTTGCCGGCTTCCTCGCGCGGGATCGACAGCTGGTTGGCGAGGCCGAAGGCCGAGATGCCGTAAATAATGCCGAAATTGATCGCCTTGGCGCGGCGGCGGACTTCCGAAGGCATGCCCTCCACGGGCACGTTGAACATTTCCGACGCGGTGATGGCGTGGATGTCGGCACCGTCGGCGAAAGCCTGCCGCAATTGCGGGATCTCGGCGACATGGGCGAGCACCCGCAGCTCGATCTGGCTGTAGTCGGCCGAGACCAGGCGGTGGCTCTTGTCGGTGATGAAGGCGGTCCTGATCTTGCGGCCTTCGGCGGTGCGCACCGGGATGTTCTGCAGGTTGGGGTCGGAGGACGACAGCCGGCCCGTCGTCGTCGCGGCCAGCGCGTAGGAGGTGTGGACGCGCTTGGTGTCGGGGTGGATGAAGCCGGGCAGCGCATCGGTATAGGTCGATTTCAGCTTGGTCAGCTGGCGCCAGTCGACGATCTTGCGCGGCAGTTCGTGACCTTCGGCGGCGAGATCTTCGAGAAGTTGCGCCGAAGTCGACCACTGGCCGGTCTTGGTCTTCGAACCGCCGGGCAGGCCCATGCGCCCGAACAGGATGTCGCCGAGCTGCTTTGGCGAACCGATGTTGATGCGTTCGCCGATGAGCTGGTAGATTTCCTCTTCGAGGCGAGCGGCGCCCTGCGCCAGTTCGCCGGAGAGCCGCGACAGGATTTGCCGGTCAACCGAGATGCCGCGCTGTTCCATGCGCGCCAGCACCGGCACCAGCGGCCGCTCCAGCCGCTCATAGACCGACACCAGGCCTTTGGCGGCAAGCCGCGGTTTCAGCACCAGCCAGAGCCGCAGCGTCATATCGGCGTCTTCGGCGGCATGAGCGGTCGCCTTGTCGATGTCGACCTGATCGAAACCGACGGAGCTTTTGCCGGAGCCGGTGACGTCCTTGAGCAGGAGAGGGGTATGACCCAGCCATTTCTCGGCTAGCGAGTCCAGGCCGTGACCATGGGGCGTGCCGGCATCGAGCACGTAGGAGATCAGCATGGTGTCGTCAAAAGGTGCGACATCGATGCCGTAGCGGCTCATGATGACAAGATCGTATTTAAGATTCTGCGCCACCTTGAGAACCGATCGGTCTTCGAGCAGCGGTTTCAGCACGGCCAGCGCCTCGCGCAGCGGAATCTGGTTTTCGAGCGCGCCACCACCGAGCAGGTCGCCATTGCCGCTCATGTGGGCAAAAGGAATGTAGGCGGCGCGGCCGGGCGCCGTGGCGATGGCCATGCCGATCAGTTCGGCCTGCATCGGATCAGCCGATGTTGCCCTGACATCGAAGGCGGCGATGCCCGCCTCCCGTGCCTCGGCCACCCAGGCTTTCAGGGTCGAGACATCGCGAATGCAATGATAGGCAGAAATATCGATCTTGCCGGTGGCCGCGCGCTCCAGCCGCAGTGCCGCGAGCAGGGAAGGGGTATCGCCTTGTTTTGACGTCTCCGCCGTCCCGCCGGCTTCGTCCGGTTCAGTGCCGGACGCGTTTCGGGCAACCGGCGGCAACCCGGCCCCGACATCTGGGCCATGAGCATGATCGGCGCGTTCGACGGTGACCGCGACGGCCTGGACATCGCCGGCCTCGGTGCTGGTCGCTTCCGCCACACGGCGGGTCAGTGACGTGAATTCCATGGTCTTCAAGAAACCGATCAGCTTCGGGCCGTCCGGCGCGTGCAGGACGAAATCGTCCAGTCCCTCGGCGACCGGCACATCGTTCATCAGCGTCACCAGCTGACGCGAAATGCGCGCCTTGTCGGCATTGGCGATGATCGATTCGCGCCTCTTGTCCTGCTTGATCTCGCCGGCCCGGGCCAGCAGCGTGTCGAGGTCACCGAACTGTTCGAGCAGTTGCGCCGCCGTCTTCGGCCCTATGCCGGGCACACCAGGCACATTATCGACCGAATCGCCGGTCAGTGCCTGCAGATCGACCATCTTTTCCGGCGGCACGCCCCATTTCTCTATCACCTCCGGAATGCCGATCTGGCGGTCCTTCATCGGGTCGTACATGGCGACCGTATCGCCAACCAGCTGCATCAGGTCCTTGTCGGAGGAGATGATGGTGGTATCGCCGCCGGCTTCGCAGGCGAGCCTCGCATAGGTGGCGATCAGATCGTCGGCCTCGTAGCCTTCGATCTCGACGCAGGGCAGGTTGAACGCCCTGGTCGCCTGGCGGATCAGGCCGAATTGCGGGATCAAATCTTCCGGCGGGGCCGAGCGGTTGGCCTTGTATTCGGGGTAGAGGTCGTTGCGGAAGGTTTTCGACGAATAGTCGAAAATGACGGCGAAATGCGTCGGCACAATGCCTACATCGGTGTTGCGGGCGTCGAGCATCAGCTTCCACAGCATGTTGCAGAAGCCGGAAACGGCGCCGACCGGGAGGCCGTCGGATTTGCGGGTCAGCGGCGGCAGCGCGTGATAGGCACGGAAGATGTAGCCGGAGCCGTCGACAAGGAAGAGATGATCGCCTTTTTTCATGCCGGCAGGGATAGCGCGGCGCGGCGGCTTGGTCCATGCCAAAGGCAGCCTCAACTATCGGTTCCGGCAACACCCTGACAGATCGCCGTCACCCCGCTCACGCCTATGTTACAAAACTGTAATTTTCGTGCCCTTGAATCGCCACGTTCAGAGACCCAAATACACGTCATCGGCAGTTTTCGCCGAGTCCGGAGCAAGGCCCGTCCCCCGCCTATCCCGGACACCTGCGGCAGCCTATCCCCCCTCTCCGGGCTGCCGCATCGTTTCGAGTAGAAGGCCGCCGTGGTTCCCCCTCCACCACGGCGGTCTTTTTTATCCCAGACAGACGTTTGCAGCCCGTGGTCCAATGATCGCGGGCTTTTCGTTTTGCTGTCCTGCCTTTACGGTTCCGGCACTGAATCGAAAGGCTTCACATATGTCCGCAGTTTCCCCCGTCCTCGACCGTCTCGACAAGAATCTCGACCAGAGCCTCGAGCGCCTGTTCGGCTTGCTCAGGATCAAGTCGATATCCACCGATCCGGCCTATGCCGCCGACTGCCGCAAGGCAGCGGAATGGCTGGTGGCCGAACTCAAGCTGATCGGCTTCGATGCCAGCGTTCGCGACACATCAGGCCACCCGATGGTGGTTGCGCATCATGACGGCCCGGCCGGTTCGCCGCATGTGCTGTTTTACGGCCATTATGACGTTCAGCCGGTCGATCCGATCGAATTGTGGGAAAGCGATCCGTTCGCGCCTGCTGTCAAGGAGGTCGGGCCGGATCACAAGGTGATCACCGGACGCGGGTCGGCCGACGACAAGGGCCAGTTGATGACCTTCGTCGAGGCTTGCCGCGCCTGGAAACAGGTGCACGGCAATCTGCCTTGCCGCATCACCATCCTGTTCGAGGGCGAGGAGGAATCCGGCTCGCCGTCGTTGAAGCCGTTCCTCGAAGCCAATGCCGACGAACTCAAGGCCGATTTCGCGCTGGTCTGCGATACCGGCATGTGGGACCGCGACACGCCGTCGATCTGCGTCGGGCTGCGCGGGCTGGTCGGTGAGGAGATCACGGTGAAGGCGGCCGATCGCGACCTACATTCGGGCCTCTATGGGGGTGCCGCCGCCAACCCGATCCGCATCCTGGCCAAGGTGCTGGCCGATATCCACGACAAGGACGGCCACATCACCATCCCCGGCTTCTATGACGGCGTCGAGGAAACACCGTCGCAGATCCTGAAATCGTGGGAGACGCTCGGCGAGACCGCCGAGACGTTCCTGGGACCGGTCGGCCTGTCGATCCCGTCGGGCGAAAAGGGCCGCTCGGTGCTGGAACTCACCTGGGCGCGGCCGACGGCCGAGTTCAACGGCATCATCGGCGGCTACACCGGCAAGGGCTTCAAGACGGTGATCGCGGCGGAAGCCTCGGCGAAGGTGTCGTTTCGCCTCGTGCACAAGCAGGATCCCAAGAAAATTCGCGCTGCGTTCCAGAAATTCGTCAAGGAGCGAATTCCGGCCGACTGTTCGGTCGAATTCCATCCGCATGGCGGCTCGCCGGCAATCCAGCTTTCCTACGACTCGCCCTTCCTGGCCAAGGCCAAGAATGCGCTGTCCGACGAATGGCCGAAGCCGGCGGTGACGACGGGCAGCGGTGGCTCCATTCCGGTTGTCGGCGATTTCCAGACCTATCTCGGTATGGAATCGCTGCTGGTCGGGTTCGGCCTCGATGACGACCGCATCCACTCACCCAACGAGAAATACGAGCTCAACTCCTTCCACAAGGGCCAGCGCTCCTGGGCGCGGATTCTCGATGCCTTGACGCGCTGAGCGGCGGAACCCTGTTTTCCTGTTGATTTTTCAGCGGATCGCGGCGAGGACGGGCCACAAGACAAAGCGCTGCAGCGTCCCTTGCGGGTCAGGGGACACTGTAGGGCTCGACCGGAGAAGACAATGGCCGATATCCGTTTCCACAAGCATGATCTGCCCGACCTCTCGCACTACAATGTCGGGGCAGTGGCCATCGACACCGAGACGCTCGGGCTCAATCCGCATCGTGACCGGCTGTGCGTGGTGCAGATTTCGCCTGGCGACGGCACGGCCGATGTCATCCAGATCGCGCCCGGCCAGAAGAAGGCGCCGAACCTCGTCAGCCTGCTGAGGAACCGTGGCGTAACCAAGCTGTTCCACTACGGCCGCTTCGATCTAGCCGTGCTCTACAATGCGTTCGGCGTGATGCCGGAGCCGGTGTTCTGCACCAAGATCGCCTCGCGGCTCACCCGCACCTACACCGACCGGCACGGGCTGAAGGACATCTGCTTCGAGCTTCTCGGCGTCGGCCTGTCCAAGGCGCAGCAATCGTCGGACTGGGCGGCCGAGACACTGTCGCCCGAACAGCTCGAATATGCAGCTTCCGATGTGCTCTATCTGCACCGGTTGCGCGATGTGCTTGCCGGACGGCTGGCGCGCGATGGGCGGATCAAGGAAGCCGATGCCTGCTTCCGCTTCCTGCCGACGCGTGCCAAGCTTGACCTGATGGGCTGGGACGAAGAGGATATCTTCGCCCATAGCTGACGGTCGTCGGCGCGCTCGGCGGCTGGGACCGATGCGGGCCGCGGCGTTCTGTCGGCTCAGCTTTGCCGGCTCAAAAGGGGATGACATGACGGACAGAAAGCCGATAGCGACCGCACCGACAGACGGCTCCAAGGTCTCAGTGACCTGGAAGGACAGCGACGGCGTCATCAATGAGTCCATCGCGCAATATCGCGACGACGGCTGGTGGGTCTATATCGACAGTCACACGCAAAAGAAGGTCGAGCCGACCAGTTGGCGCCCCGCCGCAAGCGACGATGACGATCAATGATGGCGCCGCTGGTGAGGCCGGCCGCTTTCGAATAGCCTGAAGCCGTTGATATCGAGGCCGATTCGGAGCTTTCCGTTCCGCCGTCGTCCTCTTGCTCGGAGGAACTCTCTATGGGTGTCGAAAGCCTGCTCGTCTTCATCATCATCGGTGCCATCGCCGGCTGGCTCGCCGGTCTTATCGTTTCCGGCTTCGGCTTCGGTCTGATCGGCAACATCATTGTCGGTATCGTCGGCGCGTTCATCGCTGGCTGGCTGTTCCCGAGGATCGGATTTTCCATCGGCGGCGGCACTCTCGCCGCGATCATCCATGCCACGATCGGCGCCATCATCCTGCTGGTGCTGGTCAAGGTCCTGAAACGAGCCTGAAGCTCGACAACGCAAAGAGCGCGCCATGAAACAGAATACGCTCTATCTCGTCATTGGCGCGCTCGTCGTCGTGGTCATTGCGCTCGGCATCTATGTCTATCGCGAGCAGACCAAACCCAAAGGCGTCGAACTCAAGATCGACGACAAGGGCATTTCGATCCAGCAGAACTAGCCTGCACCGGTGGGGCAGATGCAGGAGCGCGACATGGGGGCTTCCGACGCGCCGGAAGACGACGATCCGCCCAGAATTACCGTCGCGGAATGGGAGAGGCTTAACAGGCCGCCAAGGCGCGAGGCGCTGCTGCGCTATCATTGGCGGGTATTTCGCTTCCTGAGAGCATCCGCGCCGGTCTTCGATTTGCAGGGGCAAGAGCAGGTATTCCGCGATGGCATAGTCGCCACCGTGGCTTTCAACCGGCCCGACGTGATCGAATGGCAGATCCACCTGGTGCGCCGATACCTTGCCGAGCACGAGAGCTACATCGTCTTCGACAACAGCAAGAAGGACGAGGCGAGGCAAGCAATCCGCGATCTCTGCCGTCGCCAGCATGTCCCCTATGTGGCATTGCCGAAGAACAGGCTGGTCGTCAGCAGATCGCACGGTCAAGCGCTCAACTGGATCGTGCGGAATTTCTTGCCTGGGTTCGGGCCGAAGCTTTTCGGCTTCATCGATCATGACATCTTTCCAACTGAACCATTTTCGATCCGCGCCCGGATGGAGGGCAAGAGCCTCTACGGCAGCGCGCGGCGCGATACGCCAACGCCGGGCGGCTGGTTCCTGTGGCCCGGCTTCAGTTTTTTCGATGGAAGCCTGTTGCGGCGGCGGCTGGATTTCGCCCCGAGCTACAAGTTTCATATGGATTCCGGCGGCGGCAACTGGCCGGTGCTCTACAGGTCGATCGATCCGGCGCTGGTTCGGTTCGCTGAAAACAAATCGCTTCGCTTCGGCGCGGGTCATGATCAATCCGAGGATTTTTTCATGATGGTCGATGGCTGGCTGCACGTGACGAACGCCTCGAACTGGAGGCGACAGCAGCTTGACAGGGGCGAACACATTCTCGCGCTGTTGCGGCAAGCCGGCGGCCCCGACCAGCCGGATGTGAAGTTCGAGCCTATCTGAAATCAGGTCTGAGGCGGGTGGTGTTGACAGAAAACGCTGAGGGGCCTGTTGCGTTGCGGCCTGAAATCCAGGGGCTGCGTGGCATTGCCGTTGCCCTGGTGGTGGTTTTCCACATCTGGCCCGCGGTTCTTCCCGGCGGGTATGTCGGGGTCGATGTGTTCTTCGTCATCTCGGGCTATCTCATCACCGGTCTGCTTGCCCGCATGGCGTTGCGCGATGGCCGCATCTCGCTGATGGCCTTTTATTCGCGGCGAGTGCGGCGACTGCTGCCGGCTGCGATCCTGGCCCTTCTTGTCACGCTCGCCGGCACGCTGGTCTTCCTGTCCATGGCGCGTTGGGAAGAGACGGCGATCCAGGTCGCCGCCAGTGCGCTCTATGTGCAGAACTGGCGGCTTGCCTGGCAGGCGATCGACTATCTCGGCGCCGAGGAGGCGGCGAGCCCGGTACAACATTACTGGTCTCTATCGATCGAGGAGCAGTTCTATATCGTCTGGCCATTGCTGATGGTGGCAGGCCTTTGGCTGGCGCGCCGTCTCGGGCGGCCAGCGAAAGGCGTATTCCTCGTGGGGCTGACCGCGGTTTTTGCCGGATCGCTGATCGCCTCGGTTGTCATCACCCGGAGCGATCCGGCCGCCGCTTATTTCGTAACCCATACCCGCCTGTGGGAGCTGGCGCTCGGCGGCCTGCTGGCGCTGACCGTCCATCGGTTCAGGGCAGGGCCGCCATTGCGCGCCGCAATGGCGATGACCGGTATTGGCGCCATCGCGTTTTCCGCGCTTTTCTTTTCCGCCTCGACGCCGTTTCCTGGCGCCGTTGCGTTGCTGCCGACGCTGGGGACGGTGCTTATCATTGCCGCCGGCGGCATCAAACTGGGCCGGTTTCGCGGGCTTGACGCCAGAATCCTTTGCTATGTCGGCGACCGGTCGTATTCGATCTACCTCTGGCATTGGCCGCTGGTTGTTTTCTATTCGGCCCATCGCCCTGCGGCCGGGCTCCTTGCAGGTGTCGTGCTGATCGCCCTGACCCTGGCAATTTCGGATCTGTCCTACCGATATGTCGAACAGCGCTACCGGCAGCCGCGGTCGGATACGGAACGGAAACCTCTGGCCTATGCCACTGCCGCCGTTGCCGGCTGCGTGATGATGTCGGGTGGGCTCGGCTATGCGCTCGACAGGCAAGACGTCGATATCAGCCTGATCGGGACACCGAATTATCCAGGGCCGGCAGCGCTGCTTGCCAACGCTTCGGTTCCGCGCGACGTCGAACTGCTGCCATCCCTCGGCAAACTCAGGCGTGACGTACCGATCGTCTATCGACTGAAATGCCATCAGGAGCAGGACAGCACGCAAGCTGTGGGCTGCCAGCTCGGCGATCCTCAGGGAACCAGGACCATTGTCGTCGCAGGCGATTCACACGCAGCACAATGGATCCCGGCCATCGACGAGATTGCCAGGGACCGCAAGTGGAAACTGGTCACCTTCACCAAGGCTGCATGCCCTTTCACCCTTGCCGCGGTGACGGATGACGGTAAGCCGTATGAGGCCTGCGCAACCTGGCGCGACAACGTTCTCGCCGAGATCAGGAAATTGCGGCCAGACCTGATGTTCACCAGCCAGTCTCGCTATTCCGACACACCGGAGCCGGCAATGATCGACGGTTTGCGCAGCATTTGGAGCGACTTGAACAGAGCCGGCGTGCGCATTATCGCCATCCGGAACACGCCTTTCGTCAAGTTCGATCCCGGTGATTGCCTGGCCGCCGATCCCGACAAATGCGTCAACGCGCGACAGGAGGTGGAGACGAGCGACGTCTTCGCCCTCGCCGCGGGGACATTGCCGGGGGTTCGCGTCGTTGACATGAACGATGCCTTATGTGGCAAGGACAGCTGTTCGGCCGTGGTCGGCAACATCATCGTCTGGCGCGACCATCACCATATGACGGCCACCTATGCGCTGGCGCTGGCGCCCTATCTGGCGAAGGCGGCGGGTCTCTAGCGAGATATCAAGGCGTAGCGGCTTTTTCGCATCAACATCGTTGACCAACGCCAAGGCCGGCATTCGAACACGACTTAACCCGCCTTTAAACCGCCGCATCTACTCTTCAACCCGAACGCCATAGGCATCGGGGATATCAAGCACAGCGCATGGCGAACCGCAGGGACAGTCGCATCGAACCCAGTTTCGAGGGGCCGCCGCAGGCGCGGTCCTCGGCGGGTCTTTCGGTGAACGAGGAGGATCGCGTCGTGCCGAGCAATCGCAAAGCCTCCGCAAAACGCAAGCCGGCCAAAGGGAAATCGTCGCGGGCCAAGCGCGGCAGAAGCCGGCGCGGCCTGTTCGGCGTGCTCGGCCGGCTGTTCTACTGGTGCTTCGTGCTGGCCATCTGGGGCGGCATCGGCGTGGCCGGCATCGTCGTCTACTATGGCGCCAAGATGCCGGCGGCGACGACCTGGTCGATTCCCGACCGCGCCCCCAACATCAAGATCGTCTCTGCCGACGGCCAATTGCTCGCCAATCGCGGCATGAGCGGCGGCGAGGCCGTCGGCCTGCATGAAATGTCGCCCTATATCCCGGAAGCCGTCATCGCCATTGAAGATCGGCGCTTCTACTCGCATTTCGGCATCGACCCGATCGGGCTGTCGCGCGCCATGGTCACCAATGTGCTTGGCGGGCATTTCTCGCAGGGCGGTTCGACGCTGACCCAGCAATTGGCGAAGAACCTGTTCCTGACACCCGACCGCACGCTGGAGCGCAAGGTGCAGGAAGTGCTGCTGGCGCTGTGGCTGGAGCACAAGCACACCAAGGACCAGATCCTCGAAATGTACCTCAACCGGGTCTATTTCGGTTCCGGCGCCTATGGCGTCGAGGCCGCCTCGCGCCGCTATTTCGGCAAGAGCGCGCGTGACGTCACCCTGTCGGAAGCCGCATTGCTTGCCGGCCTGTTGAAGGCGCCGTCGCGGCTGTCGCCGGCACGCGATCCGAAGGCCGCCGAGGAACGCTCGCAACTGGTGCTTGCCGCCATGCGCGACGAGGGCAAGATCAGCGCCAAGGAACTGACCTCGGCGATGAGCGCGCCGGCAACGCGTGCGCCGTCCTATTGGACCGGCTCGGAGAATTACGTCGCCGATACCATCATGGAGGAACTGCCCGACCTGATCGGCGACGTACGCGGCGACATCGTCATCGACAGCACCGTCGACCTGAACCTGCAGAAGCTCGCCGAACAATCGATCCGCAGGCTGATCGACGACAGCGGCAAGAAGCTCAACGTCAGCCAGGGCGCCCTGGTGTCGATCGACGATTCCGGCGCGGTGCGCGCCATGGTTGGCGGCTACGACTATTCGACCAGCCAGTTCGACCGTGCTTCGGAGGCACGCCGGCAGCCGGGCTCGGCGTTCAAGCCGTTCGTCTATATGGCTGCGCTCGAGGCCGGTCGCACGCCCGACAGCATCCGCAACGATGCGCCGATCAAAATCGGCAATTGGACGCCCGACAATTATGGCGGCAAGTATTTCGGCAAGGTGACGCTGGCCACCGCGCTGGCCAAGTCGCTGAACTCGGTGGCGGCGCAACTGACCATGGAGGTCGGGCCGAACGCGGTCGTCGAGGCGGCGCACCGCATGGGCATCCAGTCCGATCTGCAGTCCAACACCTCGATCGCGCTCGGCACTTCGGAAGTGACGCCGCTGGAGCTGACCTCGGCCTATGTCCCCTTTGCCAATGGCGGCTACAAGCCCGACATCCATTTCATCCGGCGCGTGACGACCACCGAGGGCAAGGTGCTTTACGACAGCGGCGGCGGCAGCGCGCCGCGCGTCGTCAAGCCTGAGATCGTGGGCATGATGAACTCGATGATGACGGGCACGGTTGAGATCGGCACTGCCCGGAAAGCGGCTTTCGCCTGGCCATCGGCCGGCAAGACCGGCACCAGTCAGAATTCGCGCGACGCCTGGTTCGTCGGCTACACCGCCAACCTCACCACCGGTGTGTGGTTCGGCAATGACGATGGCAGCCCGATGAAGAAGGTCACCGGCGGCGCACTGCCGGCGCAGGCCTGGCACGAGTTCATGGTTGCGGCCCACGAGGGTGTGCCGGTGCGGCCACTGCCCGGCACCTGGAAATCGACGCCGGCCGACACATTCGTCCCCGACGAGATACCCTCGGCGAACAACACGGCGCCGGTTCCGTCAACGTCGGTCGGCCAGCAGGCTCCGGCGCGGCCAGCAGCGCCGGTTGCCCAAGCGCCGTCCCGCGCGGCCCGTCCCGCCCAAACCGTCGATGCCGATGGCCTTTCCATGCCGGAGGATGACGGCGCCACCGCATCGATCAAGCACCCGGTGCCGCCAGGCGACGTCGGCGGCCCGCGCAAGAAACGGCAGACCTCGATCCTCGACCTCCTTGGCGGCTGATCCGATCCGCTAATTCCGTGGCTTGGCGCTGCCCAATTTCTTGCTGTCAAAGGTCAGTTTGTCGCTGTGAATCTTGCCTTCGCTGATGGTGAGGTGCTTGGCGCAGGAAAGCGCGCCGGACGACTTTGTCATCAAGTCATACATCAGCAGCGCCTGGTGATCGTCACCGAAAGCAGCGATCATGCGCACACCGGTCACATCCTGTGAAAGTTTGGTCAGGCCCTTCAGGTAGGGGCCTTGCCGGTCGATTGCTGCATCGGCCTATCAAAAACGACGTCGTCGGCGACATAGGATGCTGCCTTTTCGAGGTCGTGGCCTGTCCAGGCCCTGGTGAAGGCGGTGGCGATGTCGAGCGGGGATGTCTGTGTCATGGCTTGTCCCGATGGATTGATCCCGAACCCCGCGCCCTTTCCGCATTCACGGACCAACGGCGAGCGGGCCTGCCAGTTCCCCCATCGAGGCGAATGGTGACATTTCGGCCTCTCGCCACCTCGGCGGCGTTCGGCTACATCTGCCGGCTGGAGACCCTGAGATGACTGAACTCGACACCCGAAAGACCATCGTGCTGACCGGCGCCAGCCGCGGCATTGGCCACGCCACCGTCAAGCGTTTTTCGCGCGAGGGCTGGCGCGTCATCACCTGCTCCAGGCAGGCTTTCGCCGAGGATTGCCCGTGGCCGGCCGGGCCGGAAGACCACATCAAGGTCGATCTCGCCGATCAGGAGGATGTCGGCATCGCCGTCTCCGAAATCCGCCACCGGCTGGAAGCGCATGGCGGCCAGTTGCATGCACTGGTCAACAATGCCGGCATTTCGCCGAAGCTCAAGGACGGCAACAGCCGCATGGATTCGATCGACACGCCGATGCATGTCTGGCGCGACGTGTTCCAGGTCAATTTCTTCGCGCCGATCATGCTGGCGCGCGGCCTGTTCAAGGAACTGGCGGCGGCCAAGGGCTCGATCGTCAACGTAACCTCGATCGCCGGAACCCGCGTGCATCCCTTCGCCGGCACGGCCTACGCGACATCGAAGGCGGCACTCGGCTCGCTGACGCGCGAGATGGCACATGATTTCGGCCCGCACGGCATCCGCGTCAATGCCATTGCGCCCGGCGAGATCGACACCGCGATCCTGTCGCCGGGCACTGACAAGATCGTCGAGACCATTCCTCTCAGGCGCCTTGGCACCACGGCGGAAGTCGCCGACATCATCTTCTTCCTGTGTTCGCAGCAAGCGTCCTATGTGACGGGCTCGGAAATTCACATCAATGGCGGCCAGCACGTGTGACAAATCAGGGAGCTCATCCGGTTATGGTGAGAACGGCCTTGCCGCTGAAGCTGCGCTGTCGCAGTGCGTCCAGCGCTTGGGCGATGTCTGTCCACGGCACGGTCAAGGCCACGCGCGTTTCGAGCCGGCCGGCTGCGACCAGAGCGAGCAGCGAGGCGATGTCCTCGCCAATGCCAGGACCAGACGTGTAGTACGCGAAAGTCTGAAGCCTCGCCCCTTCGTGATCCGGAACGAACTGGCGAAATCCAATGGGCGTCAGTTCGCCGCTGCTCGAACCGAACATGACGATGGTCCCGCCAGGGGCGACGCGCTCGATCGCGTGAGCGAGGCTTTTGCCGCCCACCGACTCGGTAATCAGCGAGAACGGTCCCTCGGCCAGATCGATCGCTTCGACAACCTGCTCGGCTCCAAGGCCGCGGAGATCCTCGGCGTGCCGGGCGGCGGCGATTGCCGTCACCGAGGCGCCCTGCTCGCGGGCAAGCTGGACCTGGAAACGGCCGACCGCGCCGCTTGCACCGGTAATCAGCACCTGCTGGCCGGTCAGGTCGCCGCCATGGCGTAGAGTCCTCAGCGCCGTCGTGCCCGCGACTGGCAACGTGGCGGCGGCGGCAAAGCTGACGTCATCGGGCAGGACGGCGAGACGGTCGGTCGGAACGGCGACACGTTGCGCCCATCCGGCTTCATCGACCAAAGCCGCGACGCGGGCGCCAACGGCCGGTCCTGAGCCATCGGCTGCTGCCCGTTCGACGATCCCAGCGATGTCCTGGCCGGGTATCCAGCCGTTCGGACGTATGCTGAGCAGGCGCAGTTCGCCGCGATTCAACGAGGTCGCGTGGACCGAGACAAGCGCCTCGTTCGAGGCCGGTTGAGGCTCGGCAAGCTCTGAGATCCTCAGTCCGGTCGCGCTGTCGGAGGAGATGACGAGGGCGAGCATGGTTGATACCTCCTGGCTGCGCGGCGGTCGCACCGCTCATTCGCAAGTGTACCTTATCGACTTTTGCCTTTGAATAATTTAGATATGAAAGCATTTCATCGCTAATAACAGTCAATCATGAGACAGCCCCTCAGCTACCCCTGGCTCGATCTCGATGTGGATGACCCAGCCGCGCTGGCGATTGCCGTGCGCGTCGACATCCCCGACACCCGAGCGGAAGTCCCCGCCCATCGGCACCGCAAGGGCCAGCTCGTCTTCGCGCTTGCAGGCGGCGTCACATGCCGCGTCCCAAGCGGTCTATGGATGGTGCCGCCGCATTGCGGGGTGTGGATCCCAGGCGGGATGGAGCACAGCAATGTCGCAACCGCCAACGCCCGGATTTTTTTCGTCTACATAGAGCCGGGAGCCGCCGATCTGCCGGAGCGGTGCTGCACGCTTTCGATCTCGCCACTGCTGCGCGAATTGATCATCGAGCTTTCCGATCGGGTGGAGGATGACGGGGCGAGGGGCGAACTCTTGATCAAGATACTGCTCACCGAATTGCCACGCATGGCTGTCCAGCAGCTACACCTGCCGATCTCGTCCGAGCCGCGCTTGAACAGGATCGCCGAGGCGTTGGCGCAGGATCCCGCCGACCGCAGCACACTGGCGGACTGGGCCAATCGCGTGGCGCTCAGCGAAAGCAGCCTCGCCCGCCTTGTGGCAAAGGAGACAGGGCTGAGTTTCGGGCGCTGGCGCCAGCAATTGCACTTGATCGTTGCAATTCGGGAACTGGCTTCCGGCAAGAGTGTCCAGCAGGTCTCGGGCGATCTCGGCTATGGTTCCGTTACGGCCTTCATCACCATGTTCAAGAAGGCGCTTGGGAAGCCGCCGGCCAAATACCTCAGTGGTATCGCGCAAAATGGCGGCTCTGCATTCGTGGCGTGATGCTCGCTTGAAAGGCTGGTCGAGCCGATCACGGTGCCAGCGTGCGAGAGTGCAGCCTGGGCTTTGGAACTCAGGCCACCGACGGCTCGGCGGTTTCGCGCCTCAACTCCGGTTTGGAACCGAGAACTTCTTCCACAATCCCGCGCGCAATCTCGCGTTCACCCATGATCACCGTATCGGCGCCCAAACCCTTGAGATGTTCGACCTCGGCATCGGAATGGGCACGGGCGATGACGTTGATGCCAGGGTTGGCGGTGCGGGCTCGGAGCACGATCTGGCCGGCTTCGAAGGCATTGGGGATGGCAAGGATCAGCCGGCTGGCGCCTTCGGGATTGGCGGCGGCGAACACTTCGGCATTGGCCGCATTGCCGGCGACGGTCTCGATGCTGTCCGCTTTCAATTTCGCCAGCGTCTTGTCGGCGTCCTCGATGACCAGGAAGGGCATTGCCGCGTCTTTCAGCGCCGAGCCGACCAGGCCACCGACACGGCCGTAGCCGATGAGGATGGCATGGCCGGTGAGTGCCGTCTTTGGCGGGCCGTCCTCCTTTTTCGTCGTTGCCGCGACAGAGGCTACCTGGCCCGGCTCCGTCGCCGGACCAACCGGTTTTGCCTCGACCGGTGGTGCCGTCCTGGCGGCGCGCCGTTCCAGCCACGGCTTCATCCAGTCGATGGCCAGGAACATCAGCGGGTTGAGGACAATCGACAGGATCGCACCGGCCAGAATGAGGTCGCGGCCCTGTTCCGGCAGCAGCTTCAGCCCGACGCCGAGTTCAGCCAGAATGAAGGAGAATTCGCCGATCTGGGCAAGGCTTGCCGAAATTATCAGCGCCGTGGCGATGGGATAGCCGAAGGCGACAACGATGGCGAATGCGGCCAGTGATTTGCCGATGACGATGATGGCGAGCGTCGCCAGGATCGGCCAGCCATTGCTGATCAGGCTGAACGGGTCGAACAGCATGCCGACCGAGACGAAGAACAGCACGGAAAAGGCATCGCGCAGCGGCAGCGATTCCTCGGCGGCGCGGTGGCTGAGCTCGGACTCGCTCATGATCATGCCGGCGAAGAAGGCGCCCAGCGCCAGCGAGACACCGAATAGTTTTGCCGCACCGAAGGCGACGCCGAGCGCGATGGCCAAAACCGCCAGCCGGAACAGTTCGCGCGAGCCGGTATGGGCGACGTAATGCAGGATCCAGGGAATGACCCGGCGGCCGACCACCAGCATGACGATCACAAAAGCGGCGACCTTGGCCAGCGTGATGCCGACGACGCCCCAGATGCCGTAGCTGGCCGGCAGCGACAGCAGGCCGCTGGCATGGGCGTCAGCCTGCTCCTGACCGCCGAGCACGCCGGCGAGCGCCGGCAGCAGCACCAGCGCCAGCACCATGGCCAGATCCTCGACGATCAGCCAGCCGACGGCGATGCGGCCGCGCTCGGTCTCGATCATCCGCCGTTCCTGCAGGGCACGCAGCAGCACCACGGTCGAGGCCACCGACAGCGCCAGGCCGAACACCAGCCCCGCGCCCATCGACCAGCCAAGCATCCAGGCAAGACCGGCGCCAAGTGCGGTGGCAAAGCCGATCTGGACGATGGCGCCCGGCACGGCGATGGCACGCACCGACAGCAAATCCTTGAGCGAGAAGTGCAGCCCGACGCCGAACATCAGGAGGATGACGCCGATTTCGGCCAGTTCGTTGGCAAGGCCGGCATCGGCGACGAAGCCAGGCGTGTTCGGCCCGACCAGCACGCCGGCTACGAGATAGCCGACCAGCGGCGGAATGCGGAAGCGGTTGGCGAGAGCCCCGAAGACGAAAGCCAGCCCCAGACCGGCGACGATGGTGGCGATAAGGGGCGTGTCATGCGGCATTGTCTATGGAGCGCCTTTCAAAAACAGCGATGTTGGATGAGCGCCGCCCAAAGCCGCCGCCTGTTTGCAATATGGTGGATGGTATGTTGGCGATGCAACCCGCAAAGCCATGAAATCGACGGCGCTGCCGCAAATATTTGACCGGCAGCTGAGAAAGCTGCCGGTCAAATCGGAATTTGTGCGGTGCTATTCGTCTCGATCGGTCAGGGCCGATCGACAATGATCAGGCTGCCTGCAGCAGGGCCTCGATTTCCGGTATGGCATGGTTGGTCAATGTCTTGGGAATTTCGGCGGTCACCTTGTCCCCGACCTCCTTGTGCAGCTTTTTGCGCATTGTCCCAAGCACCACCGGCGGTGCGACCAGCACGATCTCGCTGAATTCGCCGTCATGCGCGAGCTTGTAGAGCCGGGCGGCGATTTCATCGGCGAAACGCTCCTTGCCGATGCGGTGCCAATCCGTATCCTCGACTGCGCTGCGGTGTACGGAGGGACCATCATTGTATCGGCCCGGGCTGTCACTGCCTTGCTCGCGGGTGGGCGGGTTGTCCTGCTGCATTTCCTGCACCACCTCGAGATTCGGATATTTATTGTCGCCAGCGTTCCTGAGGAAAAGCGCCTTCTCGCCATCGGCCACCATGACCCAGATACCGTGCTTGAGTATGATTGTGTTCATGATGACAGGCTCCTTTTCAGCCGCGTGGTGGCCTTTCGTGGCGTTCCGCAGCCGGGGTTTCGATCCGATATGACAGGCCTTTTGAGAACGCGCCCGGAGCCACTAATGTTCCAGTCGGCAGCCGCGTCGGCGTTGGACATTCTGGCTATCCAGAGTTCGCGGCTTTAATCTACTAATTTGGTAGAATTTAGAAAAAACGGTTTTGCGGCTTTTCTCGCCGGGCGCTAAAAGACCCGGAAAACAAGGCCTGCGACAGCAGCTTCAATCCGCTCCATCTGTAAACGAGAAATATTTTTCTCTTGGCCGGGATGCTTTCAGAAAAGCAATTGCATCCCGATAAGGGATGCGCGAGTGCGTTCCTTCTGGTTTCTCGCGCCCGCGCGTAGAACTGCAAGCTCATTCAGGATTCCGCTCGCGTCCATGTCGCACACTGCTCCCAAGCTCAACGCCTTCCCCGTGTTCATGCGGGTCGAGGGCGAAGCCGTGGCCATCGTTGGCGGTGGCGAAGAGGCGCTGGCCAAGGCGCGGCTGATCGGACAGTCGAGTGCGGTCCTGCGGATCATCGCGGAACACGCCGAGCCCGACCTGCTCGCCTTCGTCGCCCAGGTCGGCGCGAGCCATTTTGCCGCGGCTTACGACGCGTCGCAGCTCGAAGGCGCGGTCATGGTGTTTGCCGCCAGCGGCGACGAGGAACTCGACCGCCGGGTGGCCGCGGATGCGCGCCGCCTAGGCATTCCGGTCAATGCCGTCGATCGGCCCGAGCTTTGCGATTTCTTCACTCCGGCGTTGGTCAACCGCGCGCCGGTCGCCATCGCCATCGGCACCGAAGGTGCAGGCCCGGTGCTTGCGCAGATGCTGCGCGGCCGCATCGACCGCATGCTGTCGCCGTCGCTCGGGCCGCTGGCAACGCTTGCCGCTTCGTTTCGCGGGGCTGCCGAGAAGCTGCTGCCGAGAGGCAATGCCCGGCGCCGCTTCTGGAATGATTTCTTCACTGGTGCTCCTGCGCGCGCGGCTGAAATCGGTCAGCTTTCGCAGGCGCATGATGCTGCCGTCGATCTCCTGCTGTCGAACACGCCCGCTTGCGGTCACATCGCGCTGGTTGGCGCCGGTCCGGGCGCCGAGGATCTACTGACCTTGCGGGCACACCGCCTGCTGATGGAAGCCGATGTCATCGTCCATGACGCGCTGGTGCCGGAGGCGGTGGTTGCCATGGGTCGCCGCGATGCCGAGCGTCTGCCGGTCGGAAAGCGCAAGGGCTGTCACACCAAAAGCCAGGCTGAGATCAATGCGCTGCTGGTCGAGCTTGGCCGTGAAGGCAAGCGTGTCGTGCGGCTGAAGTCGGGCGATCCGCTGGTGTTCGGCCGGGCGGGCGAAGAGATGGCGGCACTTCGTGATGCCGGCATTGCCTATGAGGTGGTTCCGGGTGTCACCGCGGCCTTTGCCGCCGCCGCCGATTTCGAACTGCCGCTGACCTTGCGCGGTGTCTCCTCGTCGATGGTGTTCACCACCGGCCACGACCTCAAGGGCAATTCGCTGCCCGACTGGGCCAAGCTCGCCATTTCCGGCGCCACCGTCGCCGTTTATATGGGCCGCTCGGTGGCCGCCGAGGTTGCCGGACGGCTGATCGAGGCCGGTCTGTCGCCGGACACCGCGGTGGCCGTGGTCGAGAATGCCAGCCTCGCCAACCGGCGTCGCTTCCACGGCACGCTTGCCGACCTGCCGTCGCTGGAAGCGCGCGCCGATCTTTCCGGCCCGGTCATGACCATCATCGGCGATGCGGTCGCCGGCGCCAACTTTGAGCGATCCGAGCCGCTGGCGGCACACAGGCATGAAGGCGCGTCCAGTTCGATCGCCGAAGGAGTTCAGCAATGAAGATACTGACCGCCAACCGCCTCACCGACGGCATTGCCGTCTGGTACGCCGATGGCGGCTGGGCCGAGACGGTGGACCATGCCGACCTCGCCCATGACAAGGCAGCCGAGGATAGGCTCGAGGCGATCGGCGCCAAGGCCTATGCCGCCAACGAAGTGGTCGACGTCAATTTGATCGACGCTGAAGTCGTCAATGGTGTCGTCCAGCCGGTGCGGCTGCGCGAGAAGATCCGCGCCGCCGGCCCGACCATTCGCAACGATCTCGGCAAGCAGGCTGCGCGGGCAGCATAACCAAGACACCAGGCATGGGCGGACGCGCCCTGAAAGACCAAGCATGTACCGTTACGATGAGTTCGACCACGATTTTGTCCAGGCCCGCGTCGCGGAGTTCAGCGACCAGGTGCAGCGTCGTCTTGCCGGCGAGATCACCGAGGACCAGTTCCGGCCATTGAGGCTGATGAACGGCGTCTATCTCCAACTGCACGCCTACATGCTGCGCATCGCGGTGCCTTACGGCACGCTGAACGGCAAGCAGTTGCGCATGCTTGGCCACATCGCCCGCAAATACGACAAGGGCTACGGCCATTTCACCACGCGCCAGAACATCCAGTTCAACTGGCCGGCGCTGTCTGACATTCCGGCGATCCTGGCGGATCTCGCGAGCGTCGAGATGCATGCCATCCAGACCAGCGGCAATTGCATCCGCAACGTCACCGCAGACCACTTCGCCGGCGCTGCCGCCGACGAAGTCGCCGATCCGCGTCCCTACGCGGAAATCCTGCGCCAGTGGTCGTCGGTGCATCCGGAATTCTCGTTCCTGCCGCGCAAGTTCAAGATCGCGGTGACGGGCGCCGAGCGCGACCGCGCCGCCATCCAGACCCACGACATCGGCCTGCACCTGAAGAAGAACGCCGCCGGCGAACTCGGTTTCGCCGTCTATATCGGCGGCGGCCAGGGCCGCACGCCGATGGTTGCCCGCAAGATCCGCGACTTCCTGCCGGAGGCCGAGCTTCTGTCCTACTGCACGGCGATCCTGCGCGTTTACAACCTCTATGGCCGCCGCGACAACAAGTACAAGGCGCGCATCAAGATCCTCGTGCACGAGACCGGGGTCGAGGAGATCACCCGTCAGGTCGAGGCCGAGTGGCAGGAGTTGAAGGACGCCGAGCTGAAGCTGCCGGAAGCCGACATCCGCGCGATCGAGGCCTATTTCGCGCCACCGGTGCTCGCTGGGCGGCCGGAAGCCGACCAGGCGGTCAAGCTGGCGCGGCTCGATTCCAAGGGGTTTTCGGAGTGGCTCGACCAGAATGTCGTGACGCACCGCCATCCCGACTATGCGGCGGTGACGATCTCGCTGAAGGGCATCGGCGAGGTGCCCGGCGACGCTTCGGACAGCCAGATGGAAGCGATCGCCGACATCGCCGAGAAATATGGCTTTGACGAGCTGCGTGTCAGCCATGAACAGAACCTGATCCTGCCGCATGTGGCCCGCGCCGACCTCAAGGCGGTCTATGATGCGCTGGTCGGCATCGGTCTGGCGACAGCCAACTCCAATTTGATATCGGACATCATCGCTTGCCCGGGCCTCGATTATTGCGCGCTGGCCACGGCGCGCTCGATCCCGATCGCGCAGGAAATCTCGCAACGCTTCGCCTCGCTGGAACGGCAGCGCGAGATCGGCGAACTGAAGCTGAAGATCTCCGGCTGCATCAACGCCTGCGGCCATCACCATGTCGGCCACATCGGCATCCTCGGTGTCGAGAAGAAGGGCTCCGAACTCTATCAGGTGACGCTGGGCGGCTCGGCCGACGAAAACACCTCGGTCGGCGAGATCATCGGCCGCGGCTTCTCGTCGGAAGAGATCACCGACGCCATCGAGCAGATCGTCGAGACCTATCTCGGCCTCCGGCTCGACCCAAAAGAGAAATTCATCGACGCCTACCGCCGAGTCGGTCCCGCGCCGTTCAAGGAGGCGCTCTATGCTGGCGAAGCCAAGGCCGCTTGACCGTATCGGAGACGTCGATGACGGCATCGCCGCCAAAGCGGCGGGGCTCGATGCGCTCTACGGTCATCTGAAGCCGCTCGAGATCATCGAACGCTCGGTCCGCGAACTGTTCCTCGACGAGATCGCCGCGGTGTCGTCGTTCGGCGCGGATTCGGCTGTGCTGCTGCACATGATCGCCAAGATCGATCGGACGCTGCCGGTCATCTTCCTCGACACCGGCAAGCATTTCGAGGAGACGCTCGGCTATCGCGACGCGCTCGCCGCCGATTTCGGGCTGACCAATATTAGGGTGATCAAACCCGAGGAAGCGGCGCTCGAACGGATCGATCCGACGGGCAATCTGCATCAGAGCAACACCGACGCCTGCTGCGATGTGCGCAAGGTGGAGCCGCTGGCGCGCGGTGTCGCGCCATTTCGTGCCTGGCTCACCGGCCGCAAGCGTTTTCAGGCAGCGACGCGGGCAGCGCTGCCGGTGTTCGAGGCGGTCGGTCCGCGCATCCGCATCAATCCGCTGGCGCATTGGACGACATCGGACCAGGCCGACTATATGCGCGCGCATGCGCTGCGCGAAAATCCGTTGGTCGCCTATGGCTATCTGTCGATCGGCTGCTTCCCGTGCACGCAGCCGGTGCAGCCGGGCGAGGACGCGCGCAGCGGCCGCTGGGCCGGTCACGCCAAGACCGAGTGCGGCATTCACCTGTCGGGGCTGGAGAAGTCGCTGACCGACGCATCACTATAGGGTATGCTGAAATTCAGCCGGCCTGCGAACGGCGACCATCATCCGGAGGCCGCCGGCTTTGCGTGGGATGGACTTTCAGCGGACCTGGATCTTGGGGCTTTAGGAATCTTTATGACTGGACCGACGACACCGGAGACCCGACTCTGGACCCCTGCGGGTTTTCACGAGGATGAGTGGACGCATGCCGAAAGCGCCGATGCGCTGTCCGGCAACGGCCGCTTCATCCTGCCGTTGCAAGTCTTCCTCGATCTAGATCCGGAGGTGCGCCGCTCGGCCAAGGAACGGCTCGGCGTCGTGCTGCAGCCGGGTGATCAGCTCGAGAAGATTGCCGGCCTGCTCGACCAGCTGTCGCTGGTGGCATTGGCCTTCCCGGCCTTCAGCGACGGCCGCTCGTTCTCCAAGGGAGAACTGCTGCGCGGCCGCTACCATTTCGAAGGTGCCGTTCGCGCCACGGGCCAGGTGCTGGTGGACCAGCTGCCGCATATGCTGCGGCTGGGCTTCGACGAGTTCGAGATTTCCAATCCGGTGCTGTTGAAGCGCCTGGAGGAGGGCCGTACCGGCGGATTGGGGCTCTACTACCAGCCATCCGCCGTGCCGGAACCAAAAGGCCCGAAATACTCCTGGCGGCGCGTTCGCAGCAGCTGACGTCGCGGTAATTCCGCGCGTCTTTACATCAGTCGTGTTCAGGCCTTCTCTTGATCATCCGGATGGAAAATCCGTGGACGATCGGGGAGGGGTCTTCATGCGTTACGACTATGTCATAGCCGGCGGTGGGTCCGCCGGCTGTGCGCTTGCCGCGCGGCTTTCGGAAGATCCATCGAAAACGGTCTGCCTGATCGAAGCTGGCGGCGAGGGCAGGGATATGCTGATCCGCGCTCCTGCTGGCATTATCGGCATGCTTTCCGGCCGGCCCAGGATCAACAACTGGGCCTTCGAGACCGTGCCGCAGCAAGGTCTTGGCGGCCGTAAGGGCTACCAGCCGCGCGGCAAGGCGCTGGGCGGCTCCAGCGCCATCAATGCAATGCTCTATGTCAGAGGCCATCGCAGCGACTATGACGAATGGGCAAATCTAGGCTGCGAGGGCTGGTCGTGGGATGAGGTGCTGCCCTATTTCCGGCGCGCCGAGGGCAATGAGCGCGGCACTGATGCGTTGCATGGCGGGGACGGCCCGCTGAAAGTGTCGAACCAGCGCTCGCCGAGGCCGATCGCCAAGGCCTTCATAGAGGCTTGTGCCGAAAACCAGATTCGCGCCTCGGACGATTTCAACGGACCGGAACAAGAGGGCGCCGGCTATTTCCAGGTGACCCAGTTTGCCGGTGGCGCCCGTAATGGCGAGCGCTGTTCGACTGCCGCCGCCTATCTCCATCCGGTGATGCAGCGGACCAATCTGACCGTGGTCACGCGGGCGCACGCCACAGGCATCGTCCTTGACGGCAAGCGCGCCACCGGCATCCGCTACCGGACACGCAAAGGCGAGACAGTGGCACAGGCGTCGCGCGAGGTGATCCTCTGTGGCGGTGCCTTCGGTTCGCCGCAGCTTCTGTTGCTGTCGGGTATCGGCCCGGCGGCCGAACTTGCCGTGCATGGCATTCCCGTCGTCCACGAATTGCAGGGCGTCGGCAAGAACCTGCAGGATCACCTCGATTTCATCGTCGGCTGGAGATCGAAGGACACCGATATGCTTGGCATGAGCCCGCGCGGCGCGTTGGGTTTCCTCAGGCACGTCGCGCAGTGGCGCCGGGATGGAACCGGGCTGATCGCCTCGCCGGCGGCCGAGAGCGGCGCTTTCGTCAAATCCGACCAGGCGCTTGAACGCCCTGACCTGCAGCTGCAATTCGTCATCGGCCTTGTCGAAAACCATGCGCGCACGCTGCACTACGGCTTCGGTTTTTCCTGTCATGTCTGCATATTGCGGCCGCACTCACGTGGCGAGGTTGGGCTGGCCAGCGCCGATCCACTTGCCGCGCCACGCATCGATCCGCGCTTTCTCGGCGACCAGCGCGATGCGGAACTGCTGCTGAAAGGTGTGAGGATCACCCGGCAGGTGCTGGCTTCGCCGGCGCTGACGCGCTACCGGCACAAGGAAATGCACATCGCCGGCGAGCCGAGCGATGCCGATCTGATGACCCATATCCGTACCTGCGCCGACACGGTCTATCACCCTGTCGGCTCCTGTCGGATGGGAGTCGACGAGATGGCGGTGGTCGATCCGCAACTCAAGGTGCGCGGGCTTGAAGCCTTGCGTGTCGTCGACGCCTCGGTGATGCCGACACTGATTGGTGGCAACACCAATGCCCCAACCATCATGATCGCCGAAAAGGCCGCCGACATGATCAGGGCTGCCTGATCGGAGCTCCAGGCCGCGGCGCCCATAGCGCGGCGGTCCTTTTGTTATGACGCCATTGCCCAGGGAAAACGTTACGCGCTTTCCCTGGGAAACCGTTCAAACTTCTCCTGGAATTGCTTAAGCCGCCGCCCGTGCCTCGCGGAACGACACCAGCTTGCGGCGGTTTTCGTCCCACAATGCCAGTTTGACGCAGCGCAAGCTTTCGAGCAGTGTGACACGGCCGATGTCGCGCAACTCGGGATAATCCCGCAGCACTTCCTGCAACCGGTAGCACGGCACCTTGGCGGAGAGATGATGGACGTGATGGACACCGATGTTCCCGGTGAGCCAGTTCAGCACCGGCGGTAGATCGTAATAGGACGATCCGTGCAGGGCAGCGTGCTGGAATTCCCAGTCGGCATCCTTCGCCCATTCCGTTTCCTCGAACTGGTGCTGGACGTAGAACAGCCAGATGCCGGCCGAACCGGCGAGGATGACGATCGGCAAGTGGACCACCAGGAAAGCGCCTGGCCCGACGAACCAGATGAGGATGGCTGCTGCGACCGCGATGCCAAGATTGGTGGTCATCGACGACACCCAAGGGGTCAGGCCGCCGCGCATCATGCCGACGGGGAGCCTTTGCTCGAAGATGAACAGCCAGATCGGACCGAGCCCGAACATCACCAGCGGGTGGCGATAGAGACGGTAGGCAAGGCGGCCTCGCCACGACATCTGCCGGTATTCTGCAACGGTCAGCGTCCGGATGTCGCCCATGCCGCGTTCGTCAAGATTGCCGGCGCTGGCGTGGTGCGTCGCGTGGGCACGCCGCCAGCAATCGTAGGGCGTCAGCGTCAGGATGCCGAGCACGCGGCCAATCCAGTCGTCGGCGTAGCGATTGGCGAAGAAGGAGCCGTGGCCGCAGTCGTGCTGGATCATGAAGATGCGCACCAGAAACCCGGCCGCGGGAAGGATGAGGACCAGTCCCCACCAATGGCCATAGGCATAGGCCGCCGAGGACAGTCCCCAGAGTATGGCGAATGGAATGAGGGTGATGGCGAGTTCGACGGCGCTGCGCCGCCTGTCGGGCTTCTTGTAGCGGGCGAGAATCTTCAGCCAGGCGCGCTTGCTGTTGGCGACCGCCTCAGGGGAAATCATGTTCATCAGGAAGCATAGGCGCGGTGCCTCGCCGCCGCAAGGCAACATCACGCAAAATTACTGTGCGTAATTGTCGCGTGGCTCGGCGGCCGAGCCAGCCGACCGCCGGTTTTCCGTTGACGTCGATCGCTATTCGCGATCGAGGATAGGACAGCCGCGCTCGGTGCCAAAAGTCACGCGCACGCGGTCGCCACCCTGTCTGCCGCGGACCGTGATCTCCCGGCGGCCGACGGACTCAATTCTTGCGCGGCGGATGCCCATTCGCTCTGCCTTGTCGAGAGCCCGGTCTTCCGTGCAGCCCCGTTGACGCCGGTCGCGCCGATCGTCGCGACGGGGGCCTTCGCAATCGTCGTAAGCGGGGTCGCAATCTTCCATGAGCTTCAGCCGCGGGCCATGTTTGCCCAATTGCAGCTGCAGATTGTCTGCTTGTGCCGGAAAGGCCGCCAAGGTGATGGCGCCGAGGCCGACAAGCGCCATCAGCGATGAGGTGATCGAAACCTTGCGCATTACGTCCTCCATTTGAACCAACCCATCTATCTTAGATGGTTCGGCTCTCCCCGGCTATTGCCGATAGGAGGTTTGCTGCCAGGATCGATTGCTGCGTTACGGCCGGCGCCAGCCGATGTCACCGCGCTCCGCCCCATCGAGGCGGTCGAGCAGTTCTCTGAGCCGGTCGGGGATGTCGGCCTCGGTGCGGAAGGCCGGCAAGGTGCGCAGGAAGCGGGTCACCGCCTCGGCGCCGAACTGGCGCCTGATCTCGATGGCCAGCCCCTCTGCCTTTTCGCCTATGTTGCGGGTCATCATCTCAAAATCCTGTCTCGGCTTCGAAACTCCTGCAGCAAGAGAATGGTTCCCCCATCATGCCTGTGTGGCAAGCAAAGCCGGCGGTTAAGGTAAAATTTGAATTAAAGTCGAAATATCTTGCCTGTCATTGTCCGGCCTTGGCCGGCGGCTTCCATAGTCGCTTACCCCTTGATTTTTGACCGCCAAACATCGATATCGGGCACAAAATCCACATCATTCGAGATTGACGGGAAACGGCGATGAGCGACCAGGCAAAAGACGAACGCGCGCCCGATGAAGTCGAGGCGACCGAGCCCACAGCCGAGCGCACGGAAGGCAGCACCGACGGTGATTATGAAGCCCTTGTGCGGCTGCTGAAGGAAAATGAAGAGCTGAAGGACCGCGCGCTGCGCGTGGCGGCCGAGATGGAAAACCTGCGTCGCCGCACGGCGCGCGATGTGCACGATGCGCGCACCTACGCGGTCGCGAATTTCGCCCGCGATATGTTGTCGGTGTCGGATAATCTGCGCCGCGCGCTGGATGCGATTCCCGCCGAAGCCAAGGCATCGGGTGACGCCGGCTTCAAGGCGCTGATCGAAGGCGTCGACCTCACCGAGCGCGCCATGCTGTCGGCGCTGGAACGGCATGGGGTCAAGAAGCTCGCGCCTGAAGGCGAGAAGTTCGATCCCAATTTCCACCAGGCGATGTTCGAAGTGCCCAATCCGGATGTCCCGGCCAACACCGTGGTCCAGGTCGTGCAGCCGGGCTATTCGATCGGCGACCGCGTGCTGCGCCCGGCCATGGTGGGCGTCGCCAAGGGCGGGCCAAAGTTCGTCGCCGCTGAAGCACCGGTTGAGCCGGGGCCGGTGAACGAACAGGCTGAGAAAGATGCGTGAGGCAGGGGATAGGCAGTAGGCAGTAGGCAGTAGGAAACTAGGGCAGTCGTATCAATCGCGCGGCTTCGTGCTATTCATACTGCCTAATCCCTAATCCCTACTGCCTTGGCCTCATGAACCCTATCGCGCTTCTTGACTATGCCGGTGTCGCCGTCTTCGCGGCGACCGGGGCGCTGGCGGCTTCGCGTAAGCAACTCGACATTATCGGCTTCCTGTTCCTGGCCAGCGTCACCGGGATAGGCGGTGGCACGCTTCGCGACGTTATCCTCAACCTGCCGGTTTTCTGGGTCGCCAACTCCGGCTATGTGCTGGTCTGCGCCGCGGTTGCGGTGCTGGTCTTCTTCAGCGCGCATCGTGTCGAATCGCGCTGGAAATGGCTGCTCTGGCTCGACGCCGTCGGGCTCGCCGCTTTTTCGGTGATGGGCGCGGCCAAGGGCCTTGCGATTACCGGTTCGCCGGTCGTGTCCGTCATCACCGGCGTGCTCACCGCCACTTTCGGCGGCATTTTGCGTGATCTCCTTGCCGGCGAGCCATCTGTGCTGCTCAGGCCCGAGATCTACGTCACGGCGGCCCTTGCGGGTGCCGGCCTTTACACGCTTGGCGATCTTGCCGGCCTGCCGCCGCTCGCCTCGGACCTTGCCGGCTTTGCGGCGGCGTTCCTCGTGCGCGGTGGTGCGCTCAAATTCGGCTGGTCGTTTCCGTCCTACAAGAGCCGACCCGGCAGGCGGCCGGAAGATATTCCGTGAAGAGAGGGAATGGGGAATAGGGAATAGGGAATAGGGAATAATCAGTAGTCACAGGAGCTTAATCGTGGCGTCATCACTACTGCCTACTGCCTACTGCCTACTGCCTACTGCCTACTGCCTACTCACTCACGCCGCGAAGCGCTGGGCTTCGCCGCCATAATAGTTGACGTAGCGTGCGCCGATCTCCTTGACCGGCATCACGACGAACACATCGACCGTCGAGAATTCGCGATCGATGACGCAACCATCGCCGATGCGGGCACCGACGCGCAGATAGCCCTTGACCAAAGGCGGCATCGCGGCGATCGCCGCCTTGGCATTGACGGCCTCGATCGGCATCAGATCCATCGAGCAATAGCGCCCGGACACCGCGCGCACGTCCCAGGCCGAGTTCGTCCGGCAGTGGTGGGCTAGGTAGGTGAGCGCCTCGGCATGCGCCGCCGGCACGGTGCCGTGAAAGGACGCGCAGCCGGTCATCACACCGATTTCGTAATGATTGATGTAAGCCCAGATGCCTTGCCACAACGCCTCGATGGTGCGCTTCGAGCGGTATTCCGGCAACACGCAGGAGCGGCCGAGTTCAAGGAAACGCTGGCCGGGGTGACGGGCAATGAGCTTGGTCAGCTCGAATTCACCTTCGGAATAGAAGCCACCGGCCGTGGCCGCGATTTCTTGCCGCAGCAGCCGATATGTGCCGACGATGCGGCGATGTTCGGGACCGGAAAGCGTGGTGTCCAAAACCAGCAAATGGTCGCAGAGCGGATCGAACCGGTCGGCGTCACGGCGGTCATGGGCCTGGAACAGGTCCTTCCTGGCGCCAAGTTCGTCGTAGAACACCCGGTAGCGCACTTCCTGCGCGGCCGCGATCTCGGCCTCGTTGCGAGCGAGCCGCACTTCAAGATTGCCTATACGGCCCAGCGCAGCGCCCTTTATGACGGAATCGACGTTACGTCCGGCAAGCAAGGCGCTGCTGGCGTTCGGCCGAGTGTCACATTCCGGCATAACTGTATGCACGAGTGATTCTCCTTCGAGCCATCCCTCTTGGCACGGGGATACGGTGTAGGTGCAACAGGATTGTGACAGTACCGTGATACGACGTCATGGGCAATACTTCGTCGGCTGGCGAATACGATCAACCGGCTACGTTTAAGTGATCGCCCGTGCCGAATGGCGGTGGAAAGCTCAGGCCGCGACGACCTGCCCCTCGACAGCATTGACCAGCGCCTCGGGGTCGAGCGGTTTGGTGACAAAGCCGCTGGCGCCATGGGCCAACACCGCATGGCGGGTCTTTTCCTGGCTGTCGGCCGACAGCACCATGATCGGCACCGGCCGCACGGCACTTTCTTCCTCATGGCGGCGGATGGCGGCGATCGCGTCCAGCCCGTCCATCACCGGCATGTGCAGATCCATCAAGACCACGTCGAAGCGGTCCTTGTGCGCGGCGCCGGTGACAGCTTCGACGGCGGCCTTGCCGTTGCCGACCACCTTGACGCGATGCCCGGCCTTCAGCAGCGTGGCGCGGGCCAGCATGGCGTTGATGTCATTGTCCTCGGCGATCAGCACCGACAGGCCGCGCTGGCGGTTGCCGACGGTGCGCAGCGTCGGCGCGCCGCGCCTTTCCGGCTGCGGCGGGCCGAGGCTCGGAGCATGGCTGCTCAACAGCACACGCAGAAGTGTTCCGCCACGCACCGGTCTGGCCAGGAAGGTTGCGTAGCCGCTGGCGCGGAACTCGCCAAGCATGCCGCGATCGGTCGGCGCGATCAGCGTGATCGCCTCACAGTCGGAGAAACCGCTCTGGCGCAGGCGCTTGAGCAGCCTTCCGTCGCCTTCTTCCATCGCTGCATCGACCAGGATCGCATCGCAGCCAACGGCGAAAGGCGCGGCCTGTGCGGCAGTGGTGGCGATGTCGACCGCGCCGCCATTGGCGCGGATGGTGCGAGCGATGGCGTCGGCCTCGACGGCGTTCTTCGACAGGATCACCGCGCGTCTGCCCGAGAGAGCATTCTGGTGGCCCTGTGGCGCTTCGGTGGCCGCTATCGCAGGGATTTCGAAGACGAACTCGGATCCCTGGCCGAGCCGGCTGGATACCGAGATCGTGCCGCCCATGGCGGCCACCAGGCGTCTGGAGATGGCAAGGCCGAGGCCGGCCCCGCCATGGGTGCGTGTCGACGTGCCGTCGGCCTGCTCGAACTCCTCGAAAATGCGCTCCAGGTCGGCATCACGCAGGCCCGGACCGGTATCGGCGATGGTGAAGCATATGCGGTCGCTGGTTTCGGTGCGTGCGCGTGCTATGCTCACCAGCACGCCGCCGCTGTCGGTGAACTTGATGGCGTTGCCGATGAGGTTGAGAAGCACCTGCCTGACCTTGCCCGGATCGGCGGTGATCAATTGCGGCACGTCGGGTTCGACATGGCAACCCAGCCCGATATCCTTGGCGAAGGCGCGCGCTGCCAGCAATTCGATGATGTTGTCGGCGATCTCGCGCACCGACATCGGCTGCGGCTCGGGGTCGAAACGCCCGGCTTCGATCTTGGAATAGTCGAGAAGATCCTCGATCAGGGCAAGCAATGCGCTGGCCGAGGTCGAGACGGCGCCGACATAGGTCTGCTGCTCCGGCGACAGGCTGGTGTCGGCGAGCAACCTGGCCATCCCCATGATGCCGTTCATCGGGGTGCGGATTTCATGGCTGACGGTGGCGAGGAAGCGCGATTTGGCCTGGCTGGCATATTCGGCCCGTTCGCGTGCGGTGATCAGCGAGGATTCGGCGCGTTTGCGGGCGGTGATGTCGCGGGCGATGGCGCGGTGCGAAACCGCGCCGCTGTCCTTGTCGCGCACCGACAGTTCGATCCAGGAGAACCAGCGCTGCCCGCTCGGCGTGCTGATGGAGACATCGGTGGAACTCAGGCACTCATGGTCGGAAAAGGCGGCATCGGGAACCATGCCGACCTCGATGCCGAGTTCTGCCAGGGTCTTGCCGGCGAGGTCGCGCTGGTCGATCTCGACGAGATCGGCGAAGACCTTGTTGGCATAGACGATGTAGCCGTCGCGGTCGCGATGGATGACGAGATCGCCAAGCGCGTCGATCAGGCCGCGAAAGCGCTCATCGCTCTCCTGCATCTCCCACATGCGGTCGGCCAGCGTCTCGATCTCGGCGCGGCTGCGGGCAGTGGTTTCGTCAAGAAGGGCGGAGGTGCGATGTTCGCTCCGCCTGGCGCGCAGATGCAAGGCAAGACCGGCAAGACCGGTTGCCAGCAATGCGACGCTGATGAAGATTGGTGCCCCGGTCAGATGCGCCAGCCCGGCCACCACCACGATGGCGACGAATGTCAGAAAGGGCAGGCTTTCGCGCCTGGAGAATTCCGGCTCGGGCACCAGCGGCGGCGCGGCGACGAAGCGCCGCGCCGCCGCCGGCGGGAGCACCGCATCGACGTCGTCGCCAGTGTCCGCCTGTTGGCTGCCGGATTCCGCGATCATGCGAAATCCTTGCCAGACAGAGATTATGGAAAATTGCGGCGGATCGTTCGAATTTTAGCGGATGAGCGCTTTTTGCCGAGGCGCGGCGGTTTTGCCACCAGACCTGGCGATTCCATCCACCCTTCCAGAGTTGGGCTGAGTCACATATCCACGACGACGCGGCCGCGGATCTTGCCGTCGACGATGTCGCGTGCGGCATCGACGATGCCGTCGAACCCGATGGTGCTGGACAGGCTGGCGAGCTTCTGCGGATCGAGGTCGGTGCCGATGCGGCGCCATGCCTCAAGGCGGACTGCTTTCGGCGCCATCACTGAATCGATGCCGAGCAATGAGACGCCGCGCAGGATGAAGGGCGCGACGCTGGCCGGCAGGTCCATGCCGCCGGCCAGGCCGCAGGCGGCGACCGCGCCGCCATAGGAGGTCATCGAGAGCACATTGGCCAGCGTGTGGCTGCCGACGGCGTCGACGCCGCCGGCCCAGCGCTCCTTGGCCAGCGGCTTGGCCGGCTGGGCAAGCTCGTCGCGCGATATCACTTCGGCGGCGCCAAGGTCGATCAGAAAGGGGCTTTCGGCATTGCGGCCGGTGGAAGCAATGACATGGTAGCCGAGGCTGGACAGGATCGAGACCGCGACCGAGCCGACGCCGCCGGCCGCCCCCGTGACCACCACCGGGCCGCGATCGGGCAGGATGCCGTGCCGCTCCAGGGCCATGACGCAGAGCATGGCGGTATAGCCCGCGGTGCCGACGGCCATCGCGTCATGCGGGCTGATGCCTTGCGGCAGCGGCACCAGCCAGTCGCCTTTGACGCGGGCGCGGCCGGCATAGGCGCCGAAATGGGTTTCGCCGACGCCCCAGCCGTTCAGAATGACCTTGTCTCCGGTACGCCAGTCGGGATGGGAAGACGAGATGACGGTGCCGGCGAAATCGATGCCCGGCACCAGCGGCCAGCGGCGGATCACCGGCGCCTTGCCTGTGATCGCCAAACCATCCTTGTAGTTCACCGTCGTTGCCTCGACCGCGACGGTGACATCGCCTTCCATCAGATCGGCTTCGGTGAGATCGGTCACGGTTACCGACTGCTTTTTCTCGGCGTCGCGCGAAACGAGGATGGCTTTGAAGGTTTCGGACATGTCTTTCTCCGCGATCTTGACGACATGAACTGTGCGGCGATGGCCGCACGGGGTCAATCCTTCGAAGACTTGGCCTTGGAAGGCCTGGCTTTGGAAGGCTTGGCGTTGGACGGCCCGGGTTCGCGCCGCCAGCCGAACAGCTCGTCGAAGACGACCAGTGCCGCGCCCACCGAAATGAAGGCGTCGGCAAGGTTGAAGACGGCGAACGACCAGACCGGCGTGTGGAACAGGATATAGTCGATGACGTGGCCGTAGACGGCGCGGTCGATCAGATTGCCGAGCGCGCCGCCGACGATCAGCGCAAAACCGGTGCGGGCAAGGATCTGGGTCGGCGCGATCCGCGTCGCCAGGAACAGCACGAAGGCAACGACGGCGAGCGAAATGACGATCAGCCCGGTGTCGCCGAAGGACGAGAACATCGAGAAGGCGATGCCGGTATTGTAGGTGCGGAACAGCGCCAGGAAGGGCAACAGATCAACCTTTTCCTGAAAAGGCAGATCGGCCTCGACCAGGTACTTTAGCCACTGGTCGAGCGCGATTGCCGCGACGACGAGCAGTGCGTAGGGAGACCATGATCTCACGGGCAGGCAACCTTCATTGCTGGTCCAGGATTGGCTCGATCTTCAGCGCGCCGCGCCGGATCTCGAACAGCATGATGCCGGTGGCAACGGCCAGATTGAGCGAATCGGCACGGCCCGCTTGCGGGATCATGAGCAGCCTGTCGCAGCTCGCAGCCAAGCTTTCGGGCAGCCCCTGCTGCTCGTTGCCCATCATCAGCAGCACGGGCCCGCGGGAAAAATCGACCGAGCGGTAGTCGACGGCGCCTTTCAGGTGGGTTCCGGCGACGAGGCCTGAGAAGCCGCCTCGCCAGGCAAGGAAAGCCTCGGTTGTCGCCTTGGCCACCGGCACGGCAAAGATCGAACCCATGGTGGCGCGCACCGTCTCCACGGAGAATGGATCAGTGGTATCGCCGACCAGGATGACGCCTTTGGCGCCGACGGCATCGACGGTGCGGATGACGGTGCCGAGATTGCCGGGATCGCGTACCCGATCGAGCGCCACCCAGACGTCGCCATTGTCGGCGCGCACATCCTTCAAGGCGAGGAATTTTTGCGAAAAGACGCCCACCACCATTTGCGGATTGTCGCGGCGGGTGATGGCGACCAGCACCTTTTCCGACACTTCGAGCACCATGCCGCCTGCGGCAACGGTGCGTGCGGCCACCTTCTCCACCGCCGCGTTGCCGCGCCCGGCCTTGGCGAAAACCAATGTCCTGATCTGCCAGCCGAGATCGAGCGCATCGATGACCAGCTTCAGCCCCTCGGCCATGAAGGCGTTCTGCTGGTCGCGGAACTTCTTCTGAGCGAGCGCCTTGATGTCCTTGACCAGCGGATTGGCGAGGCTGGTGACCTCCTTCACCTGGCCAGGTGCGCCTGCATGCCGCTCGTTCATTCAGCCACCCAACGCGAAAACAATGAGGTCGAGAGCGCCCGGCCGGCGGACTTTTCACGGATGATCAACTCACCCGATTCAATCTTGCCGCCCATGCCGGCAAACGTATCGCGCATCAAGGCGTGGATGGCGAAGAAGGAGGCGCGGATCGAATAGGCGGTCAGCACCACGGCAAGCGGCTTCGGCGTCAGGATCGCCCGGCAAAGGTCGGTCAAATCAGGCAGGTCCTCGAACAATTGCCAAACCTCGCCCTTGGGGCCACGGCCATAGGCCGGCGGGTCGAACAGGATGATGTCGTAGCGGCTGCCGCGGCGCTCCTCGCGCTCGGCGAATTTGACCGCGTCGTCGACGATCCAGCGGATCGGCTTGCTGCCGAGGCCGGCCATCTCCTGGTTTTCGCGGGCCCAGCCAATTGCCTTCTTCGAGGCATCGACATGGGTGACCTCGGCGCCGGCGCGAGCCGCCACCAATGAGGCGAGACCGGTATAGCCGAACAGGTTCAGCACCTTGACCGGCCGCTTCGCCGCCGCGATCAGCCCGGCCATGTGATCCCAATGGGAGGCCTGCTCGGGAAAGACGCCGACATGACGAAACGAGGTGAAACGGCCGAGATAGTCGATGCCGTCATGCTTCATCGGCCAGGTCTCGCCGAGCGGCAGCTTGGGAAACCGCCAGCGGCCGATGCCCTCCTCGTCGGTGTCGCCGGTGAAGACGGCGTCGGCGCGCTCCCATTCCTTTGCCGGCAAGGCCTTTTGCCAGATCGCCTGGCCCTCGGGCCGCACGATACGATAGGGGCCATATTGTTCGAGCTTTTGGCCGGTGCCGCTGTCGAGGAGCGCATAATCGGCATTGGGCGCCACTTCCAGGATCACGGGAAGATGTTCGGCGGGCAGAGCGCCTTCGCGGCGGGCCAGGATGCGCGGCGCCGAGTTCGGTTCGGAACGACTTTCCGTCTTCGCCTCATGGCGCTCGCGCGGTGGCGCTTCCGGTCTGGCGGGAGCCTGGCCGGGACGCGGACGTGACACGTCCGCCGCACCCTTCGCGGATGGATGTGGACGGTTGTCGCGGCGTTTGTCGCGAAAAGACTTCAAGCGGGGGCAACTCCGAACGGGGTGGCCGCTTTTGACATAGGGCAACCGGCTTCGCAACCAAGTCCGACAGGTCGGCCTCTCCGGTTCAGGTTGGCCGCGATGGACCAATGTCAAAGAAACAGGCAAATCTACCGGATGTCCCGCTCCGAACGCCTGCTCGACCTGATCCAGTGCCTGCGCCGGCATCGCCGGCCGGTGAGCGGGCAAGCGCTGGCCGATGAACTCGGGATTTCGATCCGCACGCTCTACCGCGACATCGCCACGCTGCAGGGCCAGGGCGCGCCAATCGAGGGCGAGGCGGGTGTCGGTTATGTGCTCAAGCCCGGCTTCATGCTGCCGCCGCTGATGTTCAGCGACGAGGAGATCGAAGCCATCGTGCTCGGCTCGCGCTGGGTCGCCAAGCAGCCGGACCAGCGTCTTTCGGCCGCCGCTGCCAACGCGTTGGCCAAGATCGCGGCTGTCCTGCCGGACGATCTGCGCGAGGATCTCGACGCGAGCACACTGCTGGTCGGCCCTCCCGCCACGGCCATCGAGACCATCGACCTTGGCCTCGTACGGCAGGCCATCCGCAACGAGCGCAAGCTCGGCTTTCTTTACCGCGACGCTGGCGGCGCTGCGTCCGAGCGTGTCGTGTGGCCATTTGCGCTGGGCTTCTTCGACAAGGTGCGGGTGGTGGTGGCGTGGTGCGAGATGCGGCACGATTTCCGGCATTTTCGCACCGATCGCATCACCGAACTCCATGCAACAGATACGCGCTATCCCCGTCGTCGCCAGGCGCTGCTCAAGGAATGGCGGGCAACGCTCGACACGCCGCGTGGTTCGAGATGACTGCTGCCATAATCTGACAGTAGACCATCTTATGGTCGCCAAGTCGAAGCACCGAACCCTGGAGAGCAGATATGGCCACCCCGAATTTCGTCATCCTCTATGTCGACCAGCCGCAGCAGAGCGGCGCCTTCTACAGCGCGCTGCTCGGCCGTGAGCCGGTCGAAAGTTCGCCGACCTTCGTGCTGTTCGTGCTCGATGCCGGCTTCAAGTTTGGCCTGTGGTCGCGCCATACGGTGGAGCCGGCAGCCGCCACGTCAGGCGGTGGCGCCGAAATCGTGTTTGCGCTGGATACGCCCGATGCGGTCGATGCCGCCCCTGCCGACTGGTCCGGGCGCGGGCTGACAATCCTGCAGACGCCGACCGACATGGATTTCGGCCGTACTTTTGTCGCGCTCGATCCCGACAATCATCGCCTGCGCGTCTACTGGCTGTCCGATGGCGAACAGGCCAATGGTAACCATAAATGAGCGCGTATTGGGTCGCGGTGGCGTCGGCCGAACATGTCCGGCGGGGCCGCGCAGCCGGCTTCATGCAAGTCAACCACGGCAAGGCGGCACCGCTGCGTCGCGTCAAGCCTGGCGATGGCATCGTCTACTATTCGCCGACCACTGTTTTGGGCGAGAAAGATGGCCTGCAGGCCTTCACGGCGATCGGCACGGTGCGGGAAGGCGAGCCCTATCAGGGCGATATGGGCGCCGGCTTCACGCCGTTCCGCCGCGATGTGGCGTGGACCAAGGCCGAGGAAGCGCCGATCAAGCCGCTGCTCGACAAGCTCGAATTCACCGTCGGCAAGTCGAACTGGGGTTATCAGCTTCGCTTTGGCCTGTTTTCGGTCAGCGCGGCCGATTTTGCTCTGATTGCAGAGGCGATGGGCGCCAAAACGGCTGCGGCAGCGAATTAAGTCTTCATCGCCTTGTAGACGGCAATGCCGGCGGCAAGATCCTCGAGCGCCGCGCCGACCGACTTGAACAGCGTGATCTCACCGGCGCTCTCGCGACCCTTCTTCTGCCCGCGCGCCAATTCGTGCAGATCGGCGACAATGGTTTCCGGCTTCAGCACGCCGGAGGCCAGCGGCTGGACGATGTCGCCGGCTTCCTTGGTGGCGCCGGCGCGGGTGTCGACATAGACGCGGGCAAGCCTGATCGCGTCGTCATCGCTCTCGCGCATCGTCGGCGTAAAGCCTCCGACCAGGTCGATATGGGTTCCCGGCTGCAACAGCGCACCCTTGATCAACGGCGTGGTGGTGATCGTCGCCGAGGAGACGATGTCGGCCCGCCCAAGCTCGGCATCGAGATCGCTCACCGTGCTGGCTGCAAAACCCTCGGCGCGCAGGTCGGCGGCGACTTTCTCGGCATTGGCCGGGGTGCGGTTCCAGATGCGGATGGTCTTGATCGGCCGCACGGCGGAGTGCGCCTTGGCGAGGAAGGGCGACAGCGCGCCGGCGCCGACCACCAGCAGCCGCGAGGCATCGTCGCGGGCGAGATAGGAGGCCGCGAGCGCCGAAGCGCAGGCGGTGCGCCACTGTGTCAGCCGCTGGCCGTCGATCAAGGCCTCGGGTTCGCCGGTGGCGCCATTGAGCAGGAGATAGAGCCCCATCACCGCTGGCTTGCCGATGGCATTGTTGTCGGGGGACACGGTAACGATCTTGACGCCGACGTGACCGCCGGCCGACGTACCGGCCGCGTTGAGATCGGTCCAGGCCGGCATCAAAAGCAGGGTGGAGGCCGCACCGTCGGGCCGCTCGATCGTATGATGGTGCCTGACCGGCTGCACCGCACCGTCGCGAAACGACATGCGCAGCGTCTCGACCAGCCCGGCAAAGCTCAGCGCATGGTCAACCTCTGCGGCCGAAATGGTCAGCATGCAAAACTCCGTGGGGACAAAACCGCCGACGGGCGGTTCAAGCGGTCGGCTTCGGCAATGCGGACCCGTGGGCTGACCCGTGGGCGGAGCCTGGGGCCGTTCCCGGAGCCTGGCTTTGCGGTACCGCCGGTGCACGGCTGACCGCCTGGCGCAGGTTCTCGGCCTCGACGCCGCGCTGGCGCGCCAGCTTGCGATAGCGGCCCTGCTTGACCCAGGTTGCCAGGCTGCCGACGATCATGCCGATGGCGAGTGCCAGGAACAGGAAGATGAACAGCGGCAAAGTCAGGGTCAGCTTCGGATTGCCGGGGTTGAACGGATCCAGCGTGAAGGCGACCAGTTCGCGGTTGGCAACGGCGAGTGCGATCAGGATGATCGCCAGGGGCACGAAGATCGCGATGAGCATGAAGCGATTGAACATGATGTTTTCCGTCGGAAGCTGGCCTGTCCGAAAGGCCGTCAGGCGCTGACGTCGCGCCTACTTGCCGCCGTTCAGCCTTTCACGCAGTTCCTTACCAGTCTTGAAGAACGGCACCCATTTCTCCTCGACCTCGACGGATTCGCCGGTGCGCGGATTGCGGCCGGTGCGGGCGGGACGGTTCTTCACCGAAAAAGCGCCGAAGCCACGCAACTCGACCCGGTTGCCTTCGGCAAGGGCATCGGTGATTTCATCGAAGATGGCGCCGACGATGTTTTCGACGTCGCGCAGGAAAAGATGCGGATTGCGCGTGGCAATAATCTGCACAAGTTCGGACTTGATCATGAGACGGGTCCCCGAGAAAGCAGTGCGGTCAAAATTATGAGGATGATTTTATTTGCTTTTTTCACTTGCCCCAAACGGCGTCTCAAGGGTGCCAGACGGAAACGAGACCGTCAAGAAACAAGCGGTCGGCTCCGAGTTCATGGATGACGTCGCCGCTGTAGGCGGGCAGGCCGAGCGCACTGCCGATGGTTTGCGCCATCGCTTTCGAGAACAGGAAGCCGCCGCGCCGTTCGGTATCCTTCCACTCGACGACCTTGAGCTTGGCATCGACGCCCTTGGTGGCCAGCCAGTCGACCGCTACGGCCTCGCCGCCGACGGCGTCGATCAGCCCGTTGGCAACGCCTTGGCGCCCGGTGAATATCGAGCCGTCGGCAAGCGCCAGCGCTTGTTCGCGGGTCATCTTGCGGCGTTCGGCGACGATGTCGACGAACCAGTTGTAACTGTCGAGGATGAGTTTGCGAACCATGGCGCGCTCGTCGTCATTGGTCGGCTTGAAGGGAGAGGGCGCGGCTTTCAGCGGCGAGGATTTTACCTCCTCCAGCTTGACGCCGAGCTTGTCCATCAGGCCGCTGACGTCGGGATACTGGATCAGCACGCCGATCGAGCCGACGATCGAGGTCTTGCGGGCAACGATGTGATCGGCGGCACTGGCGATCATATAGCCCGCCGATGCGGCGAGCGTGCCGACTTCCGCCACCACCGGCTTGTCGGCGGCCAGCTTGCGCACTTCTTCAAAGATCGATTCACCGCCAACGGTGGTGCCGCCAGGCGAATCGATCGACAGGATCACCCCTTTCACCTTCGATGAAAGACGGATGGTTTCCAGGCGCTTGATCAGTTCCTCGTCCTCGGTGATCGTGCCTTCGATCTTGACCTTGGCAATATGGTCGACCGTCGAGCCGCCGAAATCGTCGCCATAGAACCAGGTTGAAAGCGCAATCACCCCAAGGGCTACGATGCCTATGGCGACAACGCGCCAGAATGTCAGCTTGCGCCGCAAACGGCGGCGGTCGATCAGGTCGTCGGCTCTCAGTGCCATGGTCAGCCTTTCAGTCGGCGGAAGGGGACGCTTTTAGACCATGATCCTCTCATCGGGAAGCAGTTCTCTTTCCGGCAGTGTCTCAGTCTGAAGTTTGCGCAAACGGCTAATCCTTTGGCCGAGTTGCGCAAACGCCCTATATACCGGCAAAAGGCATAGGAGATTTCATGATCGCCAAACACACAACCGCCGAAGATATGGCTCGAACTGTAGGCGTCGACCCGAACACATTCCGCCAAGCGTTGCGTAATGTGAAGCACCCTCGGAAACGCAACACTGATTGGGAAGTGAAAATTGGCAGCCCATCGTATTCGGGAATGCGCACCGTTCTTGTTGGTCTCATACAGCGGAAGGCGGCCTGACGCCGACCGGATCTAAAGCCAAAAGCGTCCCGCCGACGTGATCGGCAACGCCGCATACACGATCGACCAGGCTGGCCAGGCGGGGCATCCGACATCTCCCCTCACGTTTTTGGGCAATCACCGCGAGGTCGGGCGGCGAGACAGGCGCTGATAAATTTTACGCCGCGTGTCTGTTTCTGCTATGGAGAATACGCAGTTGTGCTGACTTCGTTTTCGTCTGTACAAAGGCGGCTGTCACACTTTTGCAGTTTTCGTGGGCTTGTGCTTGCTTGAAAGCGCCGGCATCCCACCTATAGGCGGTGCTCAAGGGCGGGCAGGGTTAGAAGAAAGCAGTGAATGTTAGCGCGACCTATTGAACCAACCAACGCCGAGGCGGTGTTGGCTTCCCCGGCGGACGGCCGGACGCGCGGCGATGCTTTCGACCGTGCACAGCGTCATTCGCGCCGCGTGCGCGTTCTCAAATTTGCCGTGCCAGTGGCCGCGGCACTGATAGCGGTCGCTTTCCCGATCTATTCCTATCTCGCCGCACCCGTCGCCGTGAAGGTTCAGGCGGAAGGCACTGCCTTTTCCAACGGCAAGCTGGTGATGGCCAATCCCAAGCTCAACGGTTTCACCAAGCAGAAGCAGCCTTATTCGATGACGGCGCTGCGTGCCATTCAGGATGTCAGCACGCAAGGTATCATCGAGCTGGAAGGCATCGACGCCAAGGTGCCGATCGCGCCCGACAATGTGGCGGCGGTCAAGGCCTCGCACGGCACCTACGATCGCGACGGCAATACGATGAACCTGACCAGCGACGTGACGATCACCACGACCGACGGCATGCAGGCCAAGTTCAAATCGGTCTTCCTCGACATGGGCAAAGGCACTATGAAGACGGGAGATCCCGTCGATGTCAGCCGTGGCGGGTCGCGGATCACGGCGGATACGATGTCGGTCCAGGACAATGGCAAGGTTCTGGTTTTCGAGAACAAAGTGCGCGTCAACATCGATTCCGCCGCCTTGAAGGCGGCACAGGGAAACAGCGGAGAAACCAATGCGGCTCAGTAGTTCGACGCGGCTCGCGGCTGCAACTTCAGCGTTGCTGCTGCTCGGACTCGTGCCGTCATGGGCGCAGACGACCAGTCAATCAGGCCTCAAACTGTCCGGCGACAAGCCGATCCAGATCGAGAGCGACAAGCTGGAAGTCCGCCAGGCCGACAGTGTCGCCATCTTTACGGGCAATGTCAGCGTCGTCCAGGGGCCGACATTGATGAAGGCCGGCAAGATGACGGTCTACTACGTCAAGGACCCCAACGCCGCTGCCAAGGGCACGGAGGCCGCGGGTGCGGCGATGACGGGCTCGGCCAACATCGATCACCTGGAGATCTCCGACAAGGTTTACATCAAGTCGGATGCGCAGGTCGCGACCGGCGATCAAGGCAGCTTCGATATGAAGAGCCAGGTGCTGGTGCTTTCGGGCAAAAAGGTCGTTCTGTCGCAAAACGACAATGTTCTGGTGGGCTGCAAGCTCACCGTGCAGATGAAAAGCGGACTGGCTCAGGTGGATCCATGTGCTGGGCAACGCGTCCAGATGTCGATCACGCCGCCGCCGAAATCGGGAGCGACGAACCCCTGATGGCCAGCCTGTCGTCGTTGACGGCGCGTCTTCCGGGACGGGCCGCCGGCAAGCTTTCGGCGCCGGCCACGGTGACCGTCGATGCGGGAAAGTTCAAGGGAACCCTGATCGCCAAGGGGCTGACCAAGAGCTACAAGGGCCGCAAGGTCGTCAGCGGCGTCACCATCGGCGTGCGCGCCGGCGAGGCCGTTGGGCTGCTCGGCCCCAACGGCGCCGGCAAGACGACCTGTTTCTATATGGTTACCGGCCTCGTGCCGGTGGATGAAGGCACGATCGAGATCGACGGCTTCGATGTCACGTCGATGCCGATGTACCGTCGCGCACGCCTCGGCATCGGCTATCTGCCGCAGGAAGCATCGATTTTCCGTGGGCTCAATGTCGAGCAGAATATCCGCGCCGTGCTGGAAGTGGTCGAAAAGGACCGCAAGGTGCGCGAGCGCAATCTCGACGAACTGCTGGAGGAATTCCACATCAGCCATCTGCGCAAGGCGCCATCCATGTCGCTTTCGGGCGGCGAGCGGCGACGCCTGGAAATCGCGCGAGCGCTGGCGACGCGTCCGGCCTACATGCTGCTTGACGAGCCTTTCGCAGGCATCGATCCGATCGCTGTCGCCGATATCCAGCAATTGGTGCGCCACCTGACGGCGCGCGGCATCGGCGTCCTCATCACCGATCACAATGTGCGCGAAACGCTCGGCCTGATCGACCGCGCCTACATCATTCATGCCGGCCAGGTGCTGACCCATGGCCGGGCCGACGAAGTGGTGGCAAACCCGGATGTACGGCGACTTTACCTCGGCGAGGGTTTTACGCTCTGAGCGTGAAATTTGTTTCCTGACACGATTTTTGCGGTTCGCGCGGCGCTTTTTTCTCGATTTTGCTCCGGGATAACGCTCCGGTAAGCGCGTTTTGCTACCAATTGCCTTGACAAGCAAAAGCCGGGCCAGTTTTTATGGCCGGCTGCAAAATTCTTGCCCGGAAGTCGGGATGCGTAGACGAGGCGTTTGAAACCGAACCATGGCGTTGGCGGCCAAACTACAGCTACGACAATCGCAGTCGCTGGTGATGACGCCGCAGCTGATGCAGTCGATTCGGCTGCTGCAGTTCACCCATGTCGAGCTTGAGCATTTCATCGACGAGGAAATCGAGCGCAATCCGCTGCTGGAACGCGCCGAGCCGCAGGACGATGCCGCCAGCGACCAGGCGCAGAAGATCGAGGCGGAGCCGCAAGCCACCGCCGAAGGCGACTGGTTCGAAAACGAGACGCAGTGGAGCGCCGAGGCGATCTCGGACAAGCTCGACACGTCGCTGGAAAACCTGTTTCCCGACGACCCTGGTACCAGCGAGCGGCTCGGTCCCGACCTGACGGCGCAATGGAAATCGGCTTCCGGCAATGGCGCAGGTTCCTCATCCGAATGGTTTGATGCGGGCGATATGGCGGCCGCGACGATCACGCTGCGCGACCATGTCGGTGAACAGGTGGCGCTAGCCTTCGCCGACCCGGCTGTACGGCTGATCGCCGCCGAACTCGCCGACGGCCTTGACGAGAGCGGCTATCTGCGTGCCGACCTGGCCGAGATCGCCGCTCGTCTCGGTGCGGATGCCGCCGCCGTGGCGAAGGTGCTGGCGGTGTGTCAGACCTTCGAGCCGGCCGGCCTGTTTGCCCGCGACCTAGCCGAATGCCTGTCGCTGCAACTTGCGGTGCGCAACCGGCTCGATCCGGCGATGAAGGCGCTGGTCGCCAATCTCGAACTCCTGGCACGGCGTGATTTTCACGCATTGAAACGGATCTGCGGTGTCGACGAGGAGGATCTGCTCGACATGCTGGCCGAGATCCGGGCGCTCGATCCCCGGCCGGGCATGGCGTTTTCGGGCGGCGCCAGCGACGCGATTGTCGCCGATGTCGAGGTGCGCGCGGCCAATGACGGCAGCTGGACCGTCGAACTCAATGCCGAAACGCTGCCGCGCGTGTTGGTCGACCATATCTATTTCGCCCAGGTTTCGCCGCAGGCCAGGAACCAGGCGGAAAAGGATTTTCTGGCCGAATGCCTGCAGAACGCCAACTGGCTGACGCGCAGTCTCGACCAGCGGGCAAAGACCATCCTCAAGGTCGCCTCGGAAATCGTTCGCCAGCAGGATGCCTTCCTCGTCCATGGCGTGCGGCAGTTGAAGCCGCTCAATCTGCGCACGGTGGCCGACGCCATCGGCATGCACGAATCGACGGTCAGCCGGGTCACAGCCAACAAATACATGCTGACGCCGCGCGGCGTGTTCGAGCTTCGCTACTTCTTCACCGCCTCGATCGCCGCCTCGGGCGGCGGCGATGCGCATTCCTCGGAAGCCGTGCGTGACCGCATCAAGCAGTTGATTGACGAGGAAAAACCCGTCGACGTGCTTTCCGACGACGCAATCGTCGACATGTTGCGTGAAAGTGGCGTCGACATTGCAAGGCGTACGGTCGCCAAGTACCGGGAAGGCATGAATATCCCCTCCTCGGTGCAGCGCCGACGCGAGAAACGGGCGATGGCCAGCGCCGGGCGCTGAGCGGGTCGATTTTCCACAGGCCGGCACTTCATTGACAAGCCGCGGTGAAGTGGCTAGAAGCCCGCCCGCATGAGACGGGCTAGATGCCCGCATGCGGATGGTCCGTCACGACGTTGGCCTCGGGACGGTCAAAGGGCGGCTTGTGATCAACCGGAAAGTTTGGATTTAAAATCGGCGCAAGTGACGCCGCAAAGCTTGTGCGCACGGATCACGAGTATAAACTCGGGCCAGTTTGAAGCCTGAGCAAGGAAGGTCAGTTTTCAGATGAATCTGCGCATATCGGGAAAACACATGGACATCGGCGATGCGTTTCGGACACGCATCAACGATCGCGTCGGCGAAGCGATCGGCAAATATTTCGATCGCGGCTTTGCCGGACATGTCACGGTCATCAAATCGGGCTCGCGCTATTCGGCGGACTGCATGATCCGGCTGGATTCCGGCGCTTCGCTGCAGGCCACCGGCGATGCCCAGGATCCGACATTGGCCTTCGAGGCGGCGGCGGACCGTCTGGAAACCCGCCTGAGGCGCTACAAGCGCAGGCTGAAATCGCACAATTCGGGCGCCGCCAACGGCCAGCCGACCGACATAGCCTACACGGTGATGGCGCCGCTTGCCGATGACGACGAGGACATTCCGGAGAATTTCGCGCCCGCCATCGTCGCCGAATCAACCATGACGCTGAAGACCATGTCGGTGGCGTCGGCGGTCATCGAGCTCGACACCAAGGACAGCCCGGTCTTTGTCTTCCGCAATGCGGGAACCGACCATCTCAACATCGTCTATCGCCGACCCGATGGAAATATCGGCTGGATCGACCCGTCGACGACCAAGGTCGCGCAAGCGTGACGACAAAGGTCGCACGGTGATGACAAAGGTCGCACGGCAATAAGAGCCGGCCACACGAGGGGTGGGACTGGTGACGGCAGGCGAACAAGGGATTTTCAAGCATGGATCTGAGCGATCTTATCAACGTTCCGGCGATATTGCCGGCGTTGAAGGCGAACTCCAAGAAGCAGCTGCTGCAATTGCTGTCCGAACGGGCAGCGGCGATTTCCGGCATTCCGGAGCGGGAGGTGTTCGACACCATCCTGCAGCGTGAGCGGCTGGGTTCGACCGGCGTCGGCAACGGCATCGCCATTCCGCACGGCAAGCTGGCCGGCGTGAAGCGCATCGCAGGTGTTTTCGCCCGGCTGGAGACGCCTGTCGATTTCGAATCGCTGGATGATCAGCCTGTCGATCTGGTGTTTCTGCTATTGGCGCCGGAAGGGGCGGGCGCCGACCACCTCAAGGCACTGTCGCGCATCGCGCGGGTGCTGCGCGATGCCGACACGGTGGCCAAGATCAGGGGTACGCGCGACGCCGCCGCTATCCACGCGCTTTTGTCGGACACCCAGGCTTCGCACGCGGCCTGAATTTCGAGAATGATATCGCCACAGGGCCGCCATGGGCGGCCCTTTTCCGTTTCAGCCGGAATCGCTGTCAGTGAATGGCGACGGTGGTCAGGTCGTTTTCCATGGCGCCGGCCAGAGCGCGGTCACGCGCATCGGAAAGCAGGATCGGCTGACCATTGGCGGCAAACAAGGCCCACAGTTCCATGCCGGGGGCGATTTCGCCGAGATTGGGGAAACGGCCGAGCAATTCGTCGCTCGAGACCTTTCTGAGATAAGCGACCGAGCCTTCGCCGAGATGAGCGAATTCGCCATTGGTCATGGTGATGTTTTCAGTTCTGGTCATTTCAAAGCCTCCTTGGCGCGAGGACGCCGCTCAAGGCCATCCCGCATGAGAGCCATTCAATTTGCTGCATCGTGCTTTCGAAAAATCGGTGCCGATTTTCCGGCCGATGCAGTGGTAAAGATCAGTCTTTCACCGATATGTTTATTTTCCGTACCAGCCGTTCGGACTCCGGCCGATCGAGGTCGATCGACAAAAGACCGTTCTTCAACTCCGCCGCGATCACCCGCATGCCGTCGGCCAGCACGAAACAGCGCTGGAACTGGCGCGCGGCGATGCCGCGATGAAGAAATTCGCGCTCGGTGTCGTCGGTCTGACGGCCGCGCACGACCAGCTGGTTTTCCTCCGTGGTGACATCGAGATCGCTTTCGGCGAAACCGGCGACCGCCAATGTAATGCGCAACCTTTCGGTCTTGCCGTCGGCGCCGCTGAGGCGTTCGATGTTGTAGGGAGGGTAGCTGTCGCCGGATTTCGCCAAGCGTTCCAGGGTCTTTTCCATGGCGTCGAAGCCAAGCAGAAGCGGGCTGGAAAAAGGCGTCATTCGGCTCATGTTACACTGTCCTCTCAAGAGCGACATAAAGTGGAAAAACCCAGATGGCATTTTTCCCGATGGCCTTGATATGGTCCGCCCCGCGACCAAGTTCAAGCCGTCAACAGATCCGCCCAAAAAGACCAGGCCGTGGACTCACAGGAATGATCGGCATGGCGCTTGAAACGGCGAGCAGATGCATGGAGAAGCGCGCAGGTCGGGATTGTCTTCCCCGGTCGAGCGGTTCGACATGGCAGCTCGCGGCCGCTTCGGCGTCATTTGGATGTTTCGATCGGATCGGTTCAAGCCCACGACCTCGCCAAACAAGGAATTGAAATGCCCCAGTCACGCAAGATCATCATCGACACGGATCCCGGTCAGGATGATGCCGTCGCCATATTGCTGGCGCTCGGCAGCTCCGAACTGGAGATCGTCGGCATATCAGCCGTTGCCGGAAACGTGCCGCTGAAGCTTACCGAAAAGAATGCCCGCAAGATCTGCGAGTTGGCTGGCCGTCCGGACATCAAGGTCTATGCCGGCGCCATCCGGCCCCTGATGCGCGAATTGGTCACCGCCGAGGAAGTGCATGGCAAGACCGGTCTCAACGGACCGCAACTGCCCGAACCGACGATGAAGCTGCAGGACCAGTACGCAGTCGATTTCATCGTCCAGACGCTGATGAGCGAAGAAAGCGGCACAATCACGCTTTGCGCGCTCGGCCCGCTCACCAACATTGCGCTGGCGCTGATCCGCGAGCCGCGCATCGCACCACGCATCAAGGAAATCGTGCTGATGGGCGGCGGCTTCTTCGAAGGCGGCAACGTCACCCCGACCGCCGAATTTAACATCTATGTCGATCCGCAGGCCGCCGATGTCGTGCTCAAATCCGGCATCCCGATCGTGATGATGCCCCTCGATGTCACCCATAAGGCGCTGACCACTGCCAAGCGCACGCAAACCTTCCGCACGCTCGGCACCAAGGCCGGCACCGCCACCGCCGAGATGCTGGAGTTCTTCGAGCGCTTCGACGAGGAGAAATACGGCACCGACGGCGGCCCGCTGCACGACCCTTGCGTCATCGCCTATCTGTTGAAGCCGGACCTGTTCAAGGGCCGCAACTGCAACGTCAGCGTGGAAACCGCCTCGGAACTGACCATGGGGATGACCGTGATCGACTGGTGGGGCGTCACCAAACGGCCGAAGAACGCCATGGTGATGCGCGACATCGACCATGATGGCTTTTTCGCGTTGCTGGTGGAGAGGTTGGGGCGGCTTAACTGATCGTCAGAACAGAACTGAACTTGTGAGCACGCGTCTTCACCGATTGAGAAACCGATAGGTGTCTCCGCCGCGCTTATGATGTTGCCGCTCGATGGGGATGACCGAACCGACGAGGTGCGGCATCCCCACTTCGTCGTCAATGGATGTCACCGCGTTGTTGTCATCAAGGCGGACGTCGTATGTGTAATACAGCCCACGCCCGGCAGCCATCTTCGGGTTGATGGGCATTAACCTAACATACTCGACGGTGCCCATCACATGCTGAGTTGCCACCACCGGATTGTCCTGATTCATCGCAATTGGGATCAGCGCCGCCAGAGGCAGTGTGCAGAAGAAAGTGACACCAATAACCGCGTCGCGGTATTCTGCCTGAAACAGAAGCAGGCGGTTTTGAGAGAAAATGCTGTCGCCATCGTTCAATTCACGAATCGGTAGAAGACGAAGCCATTGTCGCGCGTGACGCGCTCAATGCTTGTGCGCGAGCCGATCAGATGCGGGCGATCGTCATCGATAAGGACAGACGAACCGTTCTCGATAGAGACCAGGTATATGCCGCGGCCATGGTCCAACTGGACACTTTCGACGTTTGCGTCGAATGTGTCGACCGATCCGATCGGGCTGACGTCATTGGCCCATCTGTTAAGGGTCGAGGAAACCATCACCGCAAACACGGCAACGATCAAGGTCACGCCGGGTGCGTTCCTTTTCAAATCCGCATAAGTCCATGACATCGATATGAATCCCCAGTGCGGATTCATGTGGTAGCGTGGGGGGGTGACTTTCAATCGGCCCTCATGTCCCCGGCTCATACAGCGGTCGGGGCCGGCTGTTCGTGGACATTACTTCGCCTTTGAAAACGCCAACCACAGGCCGCCGCCGACCATGAAGCTGCCGCTGATCCTCGACAAAAGTTTTATGCGGCCGGCCGACAACAGGCGCCCGGCGCGGCCGGCGGCCAGCGCATAGGTCGAATCCGAGAAGGCGGCGAAGATCATGGCGGTCAGGCCCATGATGGCGATCTGCAGCGAGTAGTTGCCTTGCGGCGAAATGAACTGCGGAAAGAAGGCGCCAAAGAAGATCAACGTCTTGGGGTTGCTGAGCGCCACCAGCAGGCCCTGCAGGAAGAAGCCCCCGCGCGGCTTCCTGGCGGTCCCGTCAGCGTTCAACTTGCCCTTTGAGCGGAACATCTGGACGCCCATCCAGATCAGATAGGCGGCGCCGATCAGCCGCACCCATTCGAACCAATGGCCCATGCCCGAAATCAGCGTGTTGAGGCCGATGCCGACGATGGCGATCATCACGGCAAGCCCGGCCTGCGTGCCGGCGACATTGGCGAGACCGGCGCGGGTGCCATGGCGGATGCTGTTGGCGATGATCAGCGTGACCGTCGGACCGGGCACCAGGATGATGACGATGCAAGCGAGGACATAGGCGACGTAGAGTTCGAGCGACATGATTTTTCCCTCTTTGTTGGAGCATGATCTCTGGACAAACGGAAACCGTTTGTCTGAGAAAACCGGTTCCCACTTTTCGGGATCATGCTCATTCCGCCGATGCGGCGCGGCTGAGGATAATCAATGCATGGCAGCGCAGTCGGTGCAAGCCGGTGCGCGAAGCGCCGCGATACGCAGTCCAGCCGGCTCAGGCGCCGGCCTGCCAGGGCAGCGTCGCCTCATAGGCCGCCGCCGCCTTCAGCACGGCGAGGTCGCCGCGTGGCCGCCCGATCAGTTGCATGCCCATCGGCCTACCCTTGTCGTCGAAGCCGACCGGCACGTTGACCGTCGGGCAGCCGCCCAAGGTCGCGAAGGCGGAAACCTGCATCCAGCGGTGGTAGCTGTCCATTGCGCGTCCGGCGACCTCACGCGGCCAATGTGTGCCCATGTCGAAGGGGAAGACCTGCGCCGTCGGCAGCGCAATCAGGTCATAGCGGTCGAAGATCGACAGCAGCATGCGATGCCAGGATGTACGGGTCACGGAGGCGGCGCGGATCTGCGGCGCCGTCAGCCGCATTGCGTTCTCCACTTCCCAGATGGCTTCCGGCTTGAGCAGGCCGCGCTTCGCGGGATCGTCATAGTGGGTTTTGAGCGCACAGCCGCTGCTGGCCTGGCGCAGCGTCACGAAGGCCTGCCACAGCGCTTCGAAATCGAAATCCGGCAGCAGGGGTTCGGTCGTGAAGGACGCTTCCGCAAAGCGGCCAAGTGCCGCCTCGCACAGGCCGAGAATGCCTGTTTCAACCGGCAGATGACCGCGGAGGTCACCGAGCCAGGCGATGCGGCCACCAGTTGCCGGTATTCCAAGCCCTTCGAGGAACGAGCCGGGTTTCTCGTAGGACAATGGCGCGTGCGGGTGGTAACCGGCCTGCACATCGAGCAGCAGTGCCATGTCACGGACGTTGCGGCCCATCGGCCCGTCGACGCCCATCTGCGCATGGAAGACTTCAAACTCGGGTCCGCCGGGAACAAGTCCTTGCGACGGGCGGAAGCCAAAAACATTGTTCCAGGCGGCCGGGTTGCGCAGCGAGCCGCCGAAGTCGCTGCCATCGGCGACGGGCACCATGTCGAGCGCCAGGGCCACCGCCGCGCCGCCGCTCGAGCCGCCGGCGGTCAGGGCCGGATCGAAGGCGTTCAGCGTCGGCCCGAACACGGCATTGTAGGTGTTGGAACCAAGCCCGAATTCCGGGACGTTGGTCTTGCCGATGATGATGGCGCCGGCATCGCGGATGCGCTCGACGAAGAAATCGTCTTCCTGCGGCACGAAATCGGCGAAGATCGGCGAGCCGAAGGAGGTCCTGAGGCCGGTGGTCGAGGCGAGGTCCTTGATGGCCATCGGCAGGCCGAACAGCGGGCCGGCTTCGGCTCGCGCCGGACTGGCATCGGCCGCATCGGCTTCGCGCAGGATGTCGCCGCGATCGCGCAAGGAGACGATGGCGTTGACCAGCGGATTGACCGCCTCGATGCGATCGAGGAATGCCGCCACCACCTCACGCACGGAAAGCTCTCTCTCCCGGATCGCGCCGGCGAGTTCGACCGCGGACAGGCGGCAGATGTCGCTTGCCGGAGGCACGGCATGCTTCGTTTGAGGACGCAGCATTTTAACGGGTTTCCTGCAGCGCCTGATCGACGTCTTTGGCGAGCGGGATCGCCGGTTGGGCGCCAGGCTTCAGGCAGGCCAGCGAGCCGGCCGCGCCGGCGCGCGCCAGCGCCTGTTCGAGCGTGAGGCCTGACGACAGGCTGGCGGCGAAATAGCCGCAGAACGTGTCGCCGGCGCCGACCGTGTCGACAGGCATTATCTTGCGCGCAGCAACGGCCAGGAACTCGGTCGGTGTCGCCGCCAGCACGCCGTCGCCGCCGAGCGTGACGACGATGGTGCGGCTGGTCTTTCCGGCAAAGTCGCGCATGCGGGCCGCCCGGTCGCGGCCTTGCAGCGACAGCGCTTCGCCGTAGAGGTCGAACTCGGTTTCGTTGGCGACGACATAGTCGGCCTTGTCGAGAAAGCCGGCTGCCTGGCCCTGGAAAGGGGCGGTGTTGAGCACGGTGATGGCGCCGGCCGCCCTTGCCTGGTCGAGGGCGGCATCGACGGTGGCCAGCGGAATCTCATTTTGCAGCAGCACGACGTCGCCTTTTTTCAGAAAGGCCTTGGAGAGATCGCCGGGCACCACGGAAGCGTTGGCGCCCGGCACCACGGCGATGATGTTCTCGCCGTCGTCGGCGACCATGATCAGTGCCGTGCCGGTCGAGGCGTGAGTCTCGGCAACGCCGGACAGGTCGACCTTGCCGTCGCGCAGCAATGCCAGTGCCTCGGCTGCGAAGCTGTCCCTGCCGACCGCGCCAACCATGCGCACCGAGGCGCCGGCGCGTGCGGCGGCCAGTGCCTGGTTGGCGCCCTTGCCCCCAGGCGCGGTGGTGAAGGCCGAGCCGCCTACCGTCTCGCCGGGGCTAGGCAAGCGGTCGACCTTGGCGATAAGGTCGAGGTTGATCGAACCGATGACGATAATCAAGCAAGGCCTCCTGGCAACGCAAATTCAAATGTCGGAGCATCCTTGTGCGTCCGGGCGAACGAGGTCGTTCCGATTGCGCGGAAGCTAACCTGTAAGGCCGCGGCTTGCCAGACCACGCGCATGGTCCAGTTCAATTTGGGGTGTCGTGGCCTTATTCGCAGCGCACGGTGACCGTGCCCTGATAGTTGCCGGCGGGAAAGATACCGCTCGACCTGGTGGCGGTGAGGTCGACCTGCATCGTGTGGGTGCCGTTGGCAACCCTCTGCGGCACACTTCCGTTGACATCGGCCCCCGAGCCATCGAGGCGGAAGACGGAAGCGAAGGTCACGTTGGTGCCGCCGCCGCTCGGCGCGGACGAGAATGCGGCAGGCCCCGGCGCCGAAACCGAATAGCAGTCAAGCAAATTAAGTATCGAGCACAACAGGGAGCTTGCCACCACGGTGGCGCTGGCGCTCGATCCGCCTGCCTGTTTGGAGCCCAGTATGCTGATGGCGGGATTGGCCTTCATCGTTCCGGACGCCCCGACCATGATGGTGCAGGTGCCGATGATCGCCGCCTGCACCGGAAGGCAGGAACCGGCAAGTGCTGCCATCGCAAGCAGCGCGCGACTACTGCTTCTTCTTTTTCTTGCCATCGCCACTTCCGGTCCTGATGCTCCAGCCTTCGTTGGCCCACCCCGGTGACGCGGCCGTGGAAGTGCTGGCAGCCACGCTCGCCGTCTGGCCGTCGGCGCCGAGGCCCATTTTGAGGAGCTTCAGTTCCAACTGCAGGCGCTCGACCTCAAGCTCATAGAGACGGCTGCAATCGACGCGCTTCGGCGTGCGCCCGATCGGGATCACCACGCGGCCGTAAGTGGCGACATCATTGTCGGACTGGCTGTTGCCTCTGATGACGCCGAGATCGACATAGGCGCCGGAACCGGAGACGGCGGAACGGCAAGTGGTACCGTCGGCGGCATGGACCTCGTCCTGGCCCTGGGGTAAGGTGACGCCGGGCAGGTTGAAGCCGCTCTCATTCTGGTTGAGATTGTAGACGTCCTCGGCCCCGGCCGGCGACGCACCCGCCCAAGCAGCCGCGAGCGTCAGTGTCAGGACTTGCGGCGCCCAAAAAACTTTCCGCATATCTGTGCCCTTATCTGCGTCTGTTGATTGGGAAAGGGGATGCTTTCGGTGCAGATACGCACTTTACGCTCGGCAGCGCCGTCGAAAGGCACAACCACAAGGACAGACCGGGAGGCCTGGGAAGCCAGCTGGAAGACATCTGGTGAGATTCTGGCATCTACGGGCTGAAAATCCTGATCGTAGACATGGATTTCGACCCGGATCTTCCGGTCGTAGGGATTGGCCGGGAAGACGCGAACCGCGAAGACTTCGGTGAAGCTGTTGATCTCGCCACGCATCGGCGACATCGACTGGGCCTTGGCGGCAATGGGCGCCAATCCGACGGCCAATGCCGTCGCCAGGATTCGAACGTGTTTCAACGACCCTCTCCTTCGCTACCCGTCATTCGCAGCGCAGCGTTACCGTTGCCTGATAATTGCCGTTGGCGAAGCGATTGCTGCCGCCTTTGGTTCCGGCGAGGTGAACCGAGACGAGATCGGCGCCGGGTGTGGTGATGCTGGTTGCCGAGCCGGTCTCGACGATGGAATGCGCGCCGGCGGCGGAGTAGGTGGGCGTCCAAGTCGTCGACGTGCTGTCGGCGGATGGCACCGTCATGGTGGTGACCGGGTCGACACTCAGCGACACACCTCCGGTCGTCGTCAACGTCACGGTTCCAGCCGAGCCGCCGCTGTTGTGGGAACTGAGGGACTGGAGATCGGGACTGGCCGTCATCGTACCGTTGGTGGCAACGACAAGCGTGCAGGTGGGCGCGATCGTGCCATTGAAGATGACATTCTGCGTCGCGGCCAACGCGGCCTCGTCGATGCTGGCAACCAGCAGAGCTGCGCCGCAGGCGACGCGAAACAATGTCATCGGGACCTCCTATCAAGCCGGATCGTCCGGATTAATATGAGGGCATCATCACTTTATCGTGGTTAATTTAGAGTTACCTAAAATAAAGGTTCAAAATAACTATTACAGAACCGGAGGTTGCCCTCGGTTGCAAAGGCGAAAACCACAGTGGAAATCGCGCTTATACTTAATAACGCCGACATACCCATGGTTTTCTTCGTAATACCGAGAAAAATCGATATTACGATACCTGCCCGGCTTCCCAGCCCAGAATGGCGCGCTTGCGGGTCAGGCCCCAGTGATAGCCGGTGAGGTCGCCTGATTTACCGATGGCGCGGTGACAAGGCACCACGAAAGAGAGCGGATTGGCGCCGTTGGCCGCACCGACTGCACGGCTGGCGGATGGTGCGCCGATGCTGGCCGCAATCGAGGAATAGGTGCGGGCCTTACCCATCGGGATCTCGAGCAGCGCCTCCCAGACGCGAACCTGGAAGTCGGTGCCGATCATGACGACATGCAGCGGCTGGTCGGGGCGCCACAGCGTCGGGTCGAAGATACGGGCGGCATAGGGGCCGGTAGCAGTCATGTCCTCGACATAGATGGCGTTCGGCCAGCGGCTGGACATGTCGGCGAAGGCGGCGCGTTCCTCGCCGGGGTCGCTGAAGGCGAGGCCGGCGAGTCCGCGCTCGGTGGCCATGATCAGGGCGGTGCCGAACGGCGAGGAATGGAAGCCGTAGCGGATGGTGAGCCCGGCGCCGCGTGTCTTGTAGTCGCCCGGCGACATGGCCTCATGGGTGACGAACAGGTCATGCAGCCGGCCCGGGCCGGACATGCCCAGTTCGAACGAGGTCTCGAGCAGCGGCATGCCGGAATCGAGCAACCTGCGCGCATGGTCCAGCGTCACCGCCTGCAGGAAGGCCTTGGGCGACAGGCCGGCCCAGCGGGTGAAGAGTTTTTGCAAGCCGGTCGGCGTCTCGCCAACCTCCTCGGCCAGCTCTTCAAGGGAAGGCTGATCACGATAGTCGAGACTGATCTTCTCGATGGCACGGCGCACGATTTCGTAGTCGCTGCCGTCAGGCGTGATGTCCTTCTTGAGGACCGCGGTGTGTGTGCTCATGGAACTGTCTCCTTGAGCCGGAATATCGCCCCTCGGGGCGTCGATCGCCACCCGAAACTTGCCTTCTTGCGGCGCATACCCAGATGGACACGGGATTCGAGCCCTGGAGTCGCTCGTGGCTGGCTCAGCGTGCCTTGGCGGTCGCCAGCGCCCGCGAAAAGGCGGTGGCAAAACTCTCGCGGGAATCGGGGTCCAGGAACGATCCGATCGGCACGTTCCGGCCTTCGCCTTCCACCATCATCCCTGTGATGCCGATCTCGGCGTGACGGGCCACCGAAAACCGCGCCCAGAACGGATTGAAGCGATGGGCTTCCGATTTCCCCGAGGGGGCTGTCTTGCGGATGTCGAGGCTGGTGCGCGAGACCGAGACTTCTTCGCGGGCACGAGCGGCACGATAGTTGATGCGAAAGGCGATGTAGACGGCGGCCACGTCGAGGCCGAAGAAGCCGAACACCGGCCAGGCGCCGCGCGACAGGAAAAACGCGCCTGTCACCAGCCAGCCGAACAGCAGCGCGCCCATCAGGATGAAGAAGCCTGTCCGACCCAGCGACCGGTGCGGGGTCAGTAGCGCCTGAAAGAATGGCTCGTCGGCCTGAAACGAGGCGTTTGTGTCGCTCATGAGGGGATATTATAGGAGGGAAATGGCGAGCCCCAAGTCCAAAGATTCTTCCATGTCCAAAAAAGAGCTGTTGCCCGGACGGCGCGATGGGTCGAACGTCAAGCCACGCCCGCGGCCGGTGCGGAGCTCGTCGCGCTACAGCCCGGCCGAAGTGCACGAGATATTCCGGCGCTTTTCCGTCCAGCGGCCCGAGCCGAAGGGCGAGCTCGAACATGTCAACGCCTTCACGCTGCTGGTGGCGGTGGTGCTGTCGGCGCAAGCGACCGATGTCGGCGTCAACAAGGCGACGCGGGCGCTGTTCAAAGTTGCCGATACGCCGCAGACGATGCTGGCGCTGGGCGAAGCCAAGGTCGGCGAGTACATCCGCACCATCGGGCTGTGGCGCAACAAGGCGAAGAATGTGATTGCGCTGTCGCAGGCGCTGATCCGCGACCATGGCGGCGAGGTACCCGACAGTCGCGATGAATTGGTCAAGCTGCCCGGGGTCGGGCGCAAGACCGCCAATGTCGTGCTCAACATGGCCTTCGGCCAGCACACGATGGCGGTCGACACGCACATTCTGCGCATCGGCAACCGGCTCGGGCTGGCGCCCGGCAAGACACCGGAACAGGTCGAGCAGGGATTGTTGAAGATCATTCCGGACGAATATATGCGCCATGCACATCACTGGCTGATCCTGCATGGCCGCTACGTCTGCAAGGCGCGCAAGCCAGATTGCCCGGCCTGCGTCATCGCCGACATCTGCAAGGCCGAGGTCAAGACGACCGATGTGCCGGCACCGCTGGTGCCGATCGCACCGCTCGATCCTGTCGAAGAGATCCAGGACCGAAGCGGAACGACGACGTAGTTCAACTCTCCTCCACAAACACCTGTTCGCGCTTTTTCTTGACCGCCGGCAGGAAGACGATGACGAGCACGGCGAGCGCGATGAGCAGCAGGCCGGCGCTGATCGGTCTGGTCAAGAAGGTGCTTGGGTCGCCGCGCGACAGGATCATGGCGCGGCGCAGGTTTTCCTCGAGCAGCGGGCCGAGCACGAAGCCGAGCAGCAGCGGTGCCGGTTCGCAGCGCAGCTTGGTCAGGAGGTAGCCGAGGAAGCCGAAGAAGGCGACGGCGTAGAGGTCGTAGACGATGCTGTTGACGCTGTAGACGCCGATCGAGCAGAACGCCATGATGATCGGGAAAAGCACGTAATAGGGGATCGTCAGCAGCTTCACCCAAAGCCCGATCAGCGGCAGGTTGAGGACGATCAGCATCAGATTGCCGATCCACATCGAGGCGATGATGCCCCAGAACAGCGCCGGCTGTTCGGTCGCGACATTGGGGCCGGGCACGATGCCCTGGATGATCATGGCGCCGATCATCAGCGCCATGACGGGGTTGGCTGGAATGCCGAGCGTCAGCATCGGGATGAAGGAGGTCTGCGCACCGGCATTGTTGGCCGATTCCGGTCCGGCGACGCCTTCGATGGCGCCCTTGCCGAACTCCTGCGGGTTTTTCGAGACGCGTTTTTCGACCGTGTAGGACGCAAAAGCTGCCAGGATCGCGCCGCCTCCCGGCAGGATGCCGAGCGCCGAACCGATGATCGTTCCGCGCACGATGGGCGCTGCCATGCGCCGAAAGTCCTCGCGGGTCGGCATAAGGCCGGTGACCTTGCGGATCATCACGGAACGCTCATCCTCGTTTTCGAGGTTGCGCAGGATCTCGGCGACGCCAAAGACGCCGACCGCCACCGCAACGAAATTCAACCCGTCGGCATATTCCCGGATTCCAAGCGTGAAGCGCGGCGTGCCGGTGTAGATGTCGGTGCCGACAATGCCGAGCAGCAGGCCGAGCACGACCATGGCCAGCGCCTTGACGATAGAGCCGTGGGCGAGCGCGACGGACGAAACCAAGCCGACGATCATCAGCGAAAAATACTCGGCCGCGCCGAATTTCAGCGCGATCGCCGTCAGCGGCGGGGCAAAGATGGCGACGAGGAACGTCGACACCGTGCCGGCAAAGAACGAGCCGATGGCCGCGATCGCGAGGGCCGCCCCGGCGCGGCCGTTCCTGGCCATCTGGTAGCCGTCGATCGCGGTGACGGCGGACGAGGATTCGCCCGGCATGTTGATGAGAATGGCGGTGGTAGAGCCGCCATATTGCGCACCGTAATAGATACCGGCGAGCATGATGAGGGAGGAGACCGGGTCGCCGATCTGGAAGGTGATGGGCAGAAGCATGGCTATGGTCGCGGTGGCGCCGATGCCGGGCAGGACGCCGATCAGCGTGCCGAGAAGGACGCCGATCAGGCAGAAACCGAGGTTGGTCAGCGACGTCGCCGTCGAAAAACCGAGCGCGAGGTTGTCGAGCAGATCCATGCTCATCGCCTCACGATACCAACCATGGGGCCAGCCACGGGCCGAAGCGGCGGACCGGCAGGCCGAGCGCGTAGCTGAAGACAAGGAACGCAAACAATGTCAGGCCGGCCGACAGCACGAGCGCGGTCAACGGCTTCATGCGGCGGCTGGCAAACGACGCGATCAGCGCCGTCAGGAAGATCGACGGGATGAAGCCGAGGCCGCGCACCGTCAGGCCGAAGAAGATCGGAGCAGGCAGGATGAGCAGCATGCCGCGCCACGCGATATGCCCGATCGCTTCGCCCTCGACGCGTACGGCCTGGACGAGAATGACGGCGCCAAGCAGGATCAGCACGATCGCCAGGACCAGCGGAAAATAGCCTGGACCCATGCGCAACGCGGTGCCGATTTCGAGGCCGAGCGATTGCAGCGCGAACCATGCGCCGAAACCGATGAACAGGGTGGCGCACAGGCCGTTGGCCCTGTCGATCGCGAAAGGTTTCATGATGGTTCTCCCAAGCCCGCAGTGGCTAGCGGATGCCGAGCGAATAGGGGCGCTGGTGGCGCCCCTATTCAAACCTCAGTCGGCGTACTGGCCGGCGGCTTCGATGATCGGCTTCCAGCGCGCGATCTCGCTTTCCAGCTTGGCCTTCAGTGCGGCGGGCGTCGCATCGGCCTCGGGCGACGGCTTGGTGCCGAGTTCGGCGAAGCGGGCCGCGACGTTCTGGTCCTTCAGCGCGACCTGCAGCGATTTCGACAGGCGTTCGGTGATCCCGGACGGCGTGCCCTTGGGTGCGTAGAGACCGTGCCAGATGCCGACCTGCACTTCGGGAAGGCCGCCTTCCACCGTCGTCGGGACGTCCTTCAGCACATCGAGGCGCTCCGGCGAGGTGACGGCATAGGCCTTGATGGTGCCGCCCTGGATTTGTTTGGTGGTGTTGGTCGTCTGGTCGCACATGATGTCGACCTGGCCGCCGAGGAGATCGGTCATGGCCGGGCCGGTGCCCTTGTAGGGTACGGTGACCAGCGGCGTCTTGATGGCGCTCATGAACAGCATGCCGCACAGATGCGAGGCCGCACCGATGCCGGCATTGGCGACGGTTATGGAATCCTTGTTGGCCTTGGCGTACTCCACCAACCCCTTGAGATCGGTCGGCTCCAGGTCCTTGCGGCCGACGATGGTCATCGGCACCTCGGTGACGAGGCCGACATATTCGAAGGCGCTCAGCGTGTCGTAGGCGAGCTTTCTGTACAGCGTCGCACTTGTCGCCATGCCGATATGATGGAGCAGCAGCGTATAGCCGTCAGGCTCGGCGTTGGCGACGCGGCCGGCACCCAGCGTGCCGCCGGCACCACCGACATTCTCGACGATGACCTGCTGGCCGAGATCCTTCGACATCGCTTCGGCGACGAGGCGCGTGACCGTGTCGGTCGGGCCGCCGGCCGCAAACGGCACCACAACGGTGATGGTGCGTTCAGGATAGGTCTGCGCGCCGGCAGTGAACCCATAAAGCGTGACGGCCGCGGCAGCAGCCAAAGCGGCGACAAATCTTCTCATCGTGATCTCCTCCCAGTGTATCAATCTCCAACCGCTGCGGGGTCCCTCTCAGCACCGCCTGCGGATGAAGCAACAACTAGCGCAAGCTACCAGATTGCAACCGGAGGCAAACGGCAAACTGCTGATCGGCCCTATCCTAGTAGCCGTAGCCGCGCGCCATCGCCGCCGCGAAGATCGGGATGAGCAGGAAGATGAAAGCTTCGGCTCGGATGTAGGTCTTCACGGATGCAAGCTCGGTCGCCGGCACCTGGAACGAGGCATTGCCGCTCGCCTGCCTGTTCCAGGATATGAAGCGGACGGTCGGGATGATCGACAGCAGGCCGGCCACGATGAACGCCGCTATCTTGGCCCAGAACACCCAGTTGTAGACGTAGAATTCCCAGCCCTTGAGGCCATAGAGGACGCGGCCGATGCCGACGACGATGATCAGCGTGGCAATGATGCCGTAATGGCGGTCGATGCCGGCGAGCCTCTTGAGCGTCGCAGCACCCAGATCGCTGCGGATCAGGACGAATTCGGCGCCGATAATCCCCGCCAGCGAAAACACCAGCAGATGATGGAAGATCGCAAGCACAAGATCGGTGGTGTCCATGCTCTTTCCCCGGGTTTGACGGCGCCAATGCGCGCCTGAAAAAGGTCGCGCTGGCACGTGTTGAATCAGCCTGCCGTGAAAAATAACACCGTCTCACAAAATTCCCATAGCGGCGCCTGGATGATGGGCCGTGTTGCCCTGGCCCCTTGCGCCGCACCGGCGATTTGCTAAGCGCTGGCGATCCGTGCGAGGCAGATCCCATGAACAATCCACAAGCGACCAGCGCCCCTGTCATCGAAACGAAGCGCACCATCCTGCGGGCACACCGGCTGGACGATTTCGACGCCTATGCCGCGATGTGGACCGATCCAGTGGTCACCCGTTTCATCGGGGGCAAGCCGCGCACGCGCGAAGAGAGTTGGATGCGCTTCCTGCGTCACGCCGGCCTGTGGTCGTTGCTCGGCTATGGCTTCTGGGCGATCGAGGAGAAGGCGACCGGGCGCTTCATCGGCGAGGCCGGGTTTCACGATCTGAAGCGCGACATGGAACCATCGATCGAAGGCATTCCCGAGGCCGGGTGGGCGCTGGTTCCGGCCGTGCACGGGGCGGGCTTCGCCACCGAGGTGGTTGCCCGCGTCCTGGCGTGGGGCGAAGTGATTTTCGGGCGCGAGAAGACCGTCTGCATCATCGATCCGGAAAACGGCGCTTCGCTGAGGGTGGCTGCCAAGTGCGGTTACCGGGAAGTGGTGAAGACCACCTATCACGACGCTCCGACCATCCTGCTGGCGCGGTGACCTGAGCGGCGCGGTTGACCGCTCCGGGCGCCGGCATGATGGCGCCTGTCGCCAGCAATGATGACGAGGCGGGCCCCGCCAAGAACCGCTGTGGTTCTGGTCAAATTGACCTGAGCGAGCCTTCCAACCGGGACGCATTCTACGGCATGGCGTCCGCTGCCAGGCTTGCCCGCTCGAGCATGGAGGCGTCCTCGCCGAAGGCGCGGGTGGCGCGGGCCGCCGCCTCGAGCAGCGGACGCTTCATGCGCTGCAGAAATGCCGCGTCGACGCGCGTGCTGGGCCCAGCCAGGGTCAAGGCGCCGAGCAGGACGCCTCCTGGGCCGAACACCGGCGCCGACACGCCCCCCGTCTCGGGGTCCCGGTCGCCCACGGCGAGGCAGTTGCAGGTCTTGCGGATGGTCTCGTAGGGTTCGCCCTGCTGGCCCGAAAACGCTGCGAGCACGCGGCCGCCCGAGCCGAGCAGCAAAGGCAATACGTCGCCTTCGCGTATCGTGTAGCGGATCGGGTGCTTGGATTCGACGCGGTAGAGACAGGTGCGGACATCGCCCGAGCGAACATAGAAGGCAACGCTCTCCCAGCTTCGCTCGGAAAGATCGCGCATGATCGGCAGCAGGATATCGACCGCCACGACCGAACGCTGGTAGAGCGCACCGAGCCGAAAGGTCGCGGGTCCGACGCGGTAGCGCCCATTGTCGAGGCGCTCGAGCAATCGTCCGCGCAAAAGGGAATTCGCAAGCCGCAGGATGGTGCTCTTGTAGAGGCCGGTGCGCGCCGCGATTTCGGCCAGGCTGAGCGACCGGTCATCCGTGGTGAAGGCATCGAGGATGGCAATGGCCCGATCAAGCGCGGCAACACCGTCCGCCGAGGTGCGATCTATTTCCCCATTTGCCGATTTGCTTGGCGAGTCCATGGCGGTTCCAGTTTAAAGAAAGCCGAGCACGCGACTCTGTCGCGCCGCCAAATCGTTCTGTCCAGTAGAATATCGTTTCCGTTGACAGAACTCCGTAACATCTGCTTGAAATCGATGACGGGTCTGGATGCAGGCGCGTTTTGGCGGGCACCGGAGGAGGTGTCGTGATTTGGAGGAATCCCCATGCTGAACAGACGCAGATTTTTGATGAGCACCGCAGCCGTGGGTGCCGGGCTGATGACGTCGCATCTTTCTCCCGCTTTCGCCGAAGGCGCGCCCCAGATACAGCTCTTCGTGCCTGCCGCACCGGGTGGTGGCTGGGACCAGACGGCGCGCACGATCGACCAGGTGCTGCGCAGTGAAAAGCTCATCTCGGGTTCGCAGATCACCAATGTCGGCGGCGCCGGCGGCACTGTCGGGCTGCCGCAATTCATCAGCCAGTGGAACGGCAAAGGCAATTCTCTGATGGTTGCCGGCATGGTCATGGTTGGCGCCATCATTGCCAACAAGGCCGCGAACAATCTGACGCAAGTCACCCCGATCGCCCGCCTCACCGGCGAGTTCGAGGCCTTGGTCGTGCCGGCGGAATCGCCGTTCAAGACGGCCTCTGATTTCGTCGCCGCGCTCAAGGCCGATCCGACAAAAGTTCCCGTCGCCGGCGGCTCCGCCGGCGGTTCGGATCACATCCTGTTCGGCTTGATTGCCAAGACGGTCGGCGTGCCGGCTACAAACCTGTCCTACGTGCCGTTCGCCGGCGGCGGTGAGGCATTGTCGGCGCTGCTCGGCAACCAGGTCGCGGCCGGCATCTCCGGCTTTGGCGAGTTCTCCGAGCAGGTCAAGGCGGGCGCGCTGCGGCTGCTCGCCATCTCGGCAGACAAGCGCCAGGACGGCATCGATGCGCCGACGCTGAAGGAGGCCGGCATCGATGTCGAGCTGTTCAACTGGCGCGGCGTCTTCGCACCGCCGGGCATTTCCGACGCTGACAAGGCGGCGATGGTCACAATGATCGAGACCATGGCCAAGAGCGATGCATGGGCAACCGAGTGCAAAAACCGCAACTGGACGCCCATCCTTTTGACTGGCGACGACTACGCAAAATTCCTCACCGAGGACACGGCCCGCATCACCGCGATCCTCAAGGATCTCGGCCTCGCCTGATGTCTGTTTGGACCGGAGACATCGCGAACAGGTGTGCGAGGACATCGCGAACAGTTTGGCGTGCTTTGCGCCGGGAGGTTCGCGATGCCATTTGGGAACACCAGCGTGATGGATGGGAAGTTGGAGTTTGTGCGTCTTGCGGTGCAGGATGGCAGCAATGTCAGTGCGCTTTGTCGTCGTTTCGGGATTGGCCGAACCTGTGGTCACAAGTTGATCGCGCGGTAT
>NZ_RZRT01000034.1:0-66779 GCF_003998295.1 Mesorhizobium sp. M7A.F.Ca.US.011.01.1.1 | reverse complement strand
GGGTTAGGGTGGGGGTTCTTCTTCGCAAGAATCCATATGCGATAGCCCTGCTCAAGGGGGAGATCGGCAGCTCTGGCCGCGCTACGCTCTGTTCTCCTCGGCCAACTCCGTCAGCAGCTCCAGCGCTTCCTCCGCCCGGTCGGCGGGAACGAACAAATGGTCGTGATAAAAAGCCGAAACCGGATTGACGCCGATGCCGCCGGCGGCGAGGCGCGTGGTGATGGCGGCGAGAAAGCCGACGGCTTCCAGCGACGAATGGATGTTCAGCGTGACCATCCGGCAGCGGAATGACGCGGTCAGTGCCGCAGCGATGGCCTTCTCCTCGGTTACGATCAGTGTCACGCCCCCGCGCTCACGAAACACCATCACCGGTTCGAGGCCTTCCGGCTGAGCGACGCCAGGCGCCAGCGTGGCGAAGACATAGGTGCCGGCCAGCAGTTCCGGCGTCATCGATGCCAGCAGTGTCTTCAGATCGGTCTCGCCGGTCATTTTTCTCTTCTCTCGACTGATGTGGTGGGCCGCAGCCCGCAACTCCTCAATATCCACGCCCGTCGGGCGCCGATAGCCTGCAAGGGCGACATGGCGATGTCGCTGGCGGCCGGGCTTGCGGAGCTGTCGCATCGCACAATAAAGGAGGTGAGGGCCGATGCCGGTCCGTGAAAGGCCTTCGATGATCGTTCGCCCGCGCCCCACATTCCTGCAGCTGTTCTTCATCATGCGCGGTTCGGTCGTGCCACGCATCCTGCCGCAGATATTGGGCTTCGCGCTTTATTCCGCGATCATCCTGGCCGTGGCGCGCCGGTTCCAGCTTGATTTCAGCGTCTTCAACATCACGCCTTTCGGCCTGGTCGGCGTGACATTGTCGATCTATCTCTCGTTCCGCAACAACGCCGCCTACGACCGTTGGTGGGAGGCGCGCAAGCTGTGGGGCGCGCTGGTCTTCGAAATGCGCAACCTGGCACGCGCCACCACCAGCCTCATCCCGGACCAGACGGAACAGCGCGCCTTGCTGATGGAAGCGCTCGCCTTCTGTCATTTCCTGCGCGGGCAGTTGCGCAAGATCGACAGCATGAAGGATGCCCGCGCCTTCATCGACGCCGAGGCGGACAAGGCGGCGGCCTTTTCCAATCCGGCGGACGAGATGGTCAGGCGCATGGGCCGGCGTGCCAATGCCCAGCGCCGAGCGGGCGACGTCGACTCGATCGGCTTTCGTATCCTCGATGAGAGGCTCGCGTCGATCGCGGCCATCCAGGCCGGCTGCGAGCGGATCGCCGGTACGCCGTTACCTTTCGCCTACACGCTGCTGGTGCATCGCACGGCCTATATCGTCTGCCTGCTGCTGCCGATCGGCCTGATCTCGACCACCGGTTGGGCGACGCCGCTGTTCACGGCGCTGATCGCCTACACCTTCTTCGGCCTCGACGCGCTTTCGGAAGAACTCGAGGATCCGTTCGGCACCGAGGCCAACGACCTTGCACTCGACGGTCTCTGCCGCGTCTGCGAGATCTCGGTGTTCGAAGCGCTGGGCGAAACGCCGCCCAAGATGATCCCGGCGGAAAAGTTCTATTTTTCGTAGGCGAAGGCGCGCGGGTTTAAAAGAATCCGCCCCGCTGTCGGATCGCGGCCCCATGCCACGTCCTTGGGTCGACCCCTGCGAAAGGGCTCGAACCATCAGGAGGGACCACCATGAGCATTTCCGAAACCGCGCCCGTCTCGCCGGGCGCTTTATGGACTGGCCGCGCGCTCAGCGGCGTCATCGTGCTGTTTATGATTTTCGACGGCGTCATCAAGCTGCCGCCGCTCGATGTCGTCACCCAGACGATGGTGCCGCTCGGCTGGCCGGCCGATGCCAATGTCGCGCGCATGCTGGGCGTCATCGGCCTGATCTCGGCCGCTCTCTATGCGCTGCCGCGCACCTCGGTGCTCGGCGCCATCCTGCTTACCGCCTATATGGGCGGCGCCATCGCCACGAATGTCCGCGTCGACAACCCGCTGTTCTCGCACATTCTGTTCGGCGTCTATCTCGGCATTATCCTGTGGGGTGGCCTGTATCTGCGCGATGCCAGGGTCCGCGCGCTGATCCCGTTCAGCCGATAGATCCGATCGAAGCATCGCTCAACTCGAAGCCTGGAACCCTTTGCCGGGCAATGTCTTAGGGATCGAATCGCCGAGTTGCGAGTTAGAGATTCGCCTGGCGGCGGAGGCGGCTCCTATCGGAGAGGAACGACGATGAAGAAAACGATGCTTTTGATGGCGCTGCTGGTGCCGCTCGCCGCTTGTTCGCAAACGGAAAAAGGCGCGGCCGTAGGCGGCCTCGGTGGCGCTGCCGTCGGTGCGGCGGTCGCTGGCGATCCGGTTGAAGGCGCCGTCGTCGGTGGTGCTGTCGGCGCCGTGGCCGGCGCGCTGATCGGCCGGGCGAGCGAGCGTGGCGAATGCCGCTACCGTGATAGCCGTGGCCGCGTCTACATCGACCGCTGCCCGAGCGGTTATTGATCGGCAGCTCTTACAGACAGAACCGGACAGGAAAACGGCGGGCCTTGGCCCGCCGTTTCCCTGGATGCGATAGGGCAATACTTATTCGGCCGTGGCGGCTTCCGCCTCGGCCGGTGCTGCTGCGGCGGCCGCAGCCGCGGCAGCGGCGTCTTCCTGCGCCTTCTTCAAGAGCGAAGCACGTTCCTGCGCCTTCTTGCCCGGCTCGGCCTTCTTCGGGTTGGAACGGGCGTCGCGCTTGACGAGGCCGGCCTCGTCGAGGAAACGCAGCACGCGGTCGGTCGGCTGGGCGCCATGCGCCAGCCAATGCTTGACGCGGTCGGCGTCGACCTTGACGCGTTCGCCATCCTTGGGCAGCAGCGGGTTCCACGAGCCGATCGACTCGATGAACCGGCCGTCACGCGGCGAACGGGCATCGGCAATGACGACGTGGTAGTAAGGACGCTTCTTCGAGCCCGCACGGGCCAGTCGGATCTTCAAGGGCATTTATTTTCTCCTAAAAAGGCTGATTTGGTTGATCGGTTGGTGGCTGGTTTCTCAGCCGGCTTTCATCACGCCGTTGGAAGCGGCGATCTGTTCGTGGTGGCGGATCACTTCGCGGACGACGAAGTTGAGGAATTTTTCCGCGAAATCCGGGTCGAGATGGGCATCCTTCGCCAGCTGGCGAAGCCGGGCGATCTGCTGCTGCTCGCGAGCCGGGTCGGCCGGCGGCAGGCCATGCGTCGCCTTCAGCACGCCGACCGCCTTGGTGCAGCGGAAGCGCTCGGCCAGCATGTGGATGAGGGCTGCGTCGATGTTGTCGATCGACGCCCGGTAATCGGCCAGGAGGGCGCGGGCGTCGGCCATGTCCTTTTCTTCGTTCATGGCGTCCTCACTTCTTCTTGCCAAGGCCGGGCAGCCCGCCGCCCATTCCGGGCAGGCCGGGGAGCCTCATGCCGCCGGGCAGTCCGGGTAGGCCGCCGCCGGGAAGGCCTTTCATGCCGCCGCCAAGGCCGGCTGCCTGTGCCTGCTTCTGCAAGGCTTCGAGCTGCTTGGGATCCATCTTCGACAGGTCCGGCATGCCGCCGCCCATCATGCCACCGGGGCCGCCCATGCCGGGCATCATGCCGCCGAGGCCCATCTTGTTGGCGAGACCGCCCATCATGCCGCGCATCAGGCCACCGCCTTTGCCCTTGCCGCCCATCGCCTTCATCATGTCGGCCATGCCGCGATGCATCTTGAGCAGCTTGTTGATTTCGGCCGCGTCGGTGCCGGAACCGGCGGCGATGCGCTTCTTGCGCGAATGCTTGAGCAAATCGGGATTGGCGCGCTCGGCCTTGGTCATCGACGAGATGATGGCGAGCTGGCGGCCGAACATCTTGTCGTCGAGACCGGCGGCGGCCATCTGGTCCTTCATCTTGCCCATGCCGGGCATCATGCCCATGATGCCGCCCATGCCACCCATCTTCGACATCTGCTGAAGCTGGCCGGCGAGATCGTTCAGGTCGAACTTGCCCGACTGCATCTTCTTGGCCATCGCCGCCGCCTGTTCGGCGTCGATGTTCTCGGCGGCCTTTTCGACGAGCGAGACAATGTCGCCCATGCCGAGGATGCGGTCGGCGATGCGCTTGGGGTGGAATTCCTCCAGCCCGTCCATCTTTTCGCCAGTGCCGATCAGCTTGATCGGCTTGCCGGTGACGGCGCGCATGGAGAGTGCAGCACCACCGCGGCCGTCGCCGTCCATGCGGGTCAGGACGAGACCGGTGATGCCGACGCGCTCGTCGAAGCTCTTGGCCAGGTTGACGGCGTCCTGGCCGGTCAGCGAATCGGCGACCAGCAGGATTTCGTGCGGGCTCGACACCTTCTTGATGTCGGCCATCTCGACCATCAGCGGCTCGTCGATATGGGTGCGGCCGGCGGTGTCGAGGATGACGATGTCGTGGCCGCCGAGCTTGGCCGCCTGCACGGCGCGGCGGGCGATGTCGACCGGCGACTGGCCGTCGATGATCGGCAGCGTGGCGACCTTGACCTGTTCGCCGAGCTGACGAAGCTGCTCCTGCGCGGCGGGGCGCCGCGTGTCGAGCGAGGCCATCAGGACCTTCTTGTTCTGACGCTCGGTGAGACGCTTGGCGATCTTGGCCGAAGTGGTCGTCTTGCCGGAACCCTGCAGGCCGACCATCATGATGACGACCGGCGCCGGGGCATTGAGATCGATGGCGACGCCTTCGGCGCCGAGCATGTCGACCAGTTCGTCATGGACGATCTTGACGACCATCTGGCCGGGCTTGATAGACTTGACCACGGCGGCGCCGACGGCCTTCTCGCGCACCTTGTCGGTGAAGGAGCGCACCACTTCCAGCGCCACGTCTGCTTCGAGCAGCGCCCGGCGCACCTCGCGCAGCGCCGCCGAGACATCCGCCTCTGACAGCGCGCCGCGGCCGGTGAGGCCGTTCAGGATCGAACCAAGACGTTCCTGTAGCGATTCAAACATTCGATTTCCTTTTTCCCTGGCACCCGGATGATGCCCGAGAGGTAATGCGTTCGCGCCCAGTGTCCAACCAAAAGCCAAAACCAAAAAGCACCCGGGGGCGCTCAGCGCTGCCGGGTGTTGGCCTCCAGGATCGATTTACAGCACTTCACCTCAAAGAGGCTTCGGCGTCCTGGTCGGCTTGCTCGGAGGGATACTCGTCGCGGAATTCGGGGCGTGTAGACAGGAAATCGGCCGCAGAGTCAAGACAAGGCCGGATAGCAGGGCGTGCGGCAGCCAAGGCAGTGGTTGGCGGCATGCGAATTGGGCAAACAACTTTGCGCGCGAGGAGTCTTTGGAAACCCTGATTAACTAGACGGCTCGGCTGTGATCTTCACCCCGAGCGCCTTTGTGACACCCAATAGCGTCGAAAGGCGCGGGTCACCGTCTGGCCTCAGTGCTTTGTAAAGAGCTTCACGAGTGACGCCTGCTTCCTTTGCAACAGCGGTCATGCCGCGCGCACGAGCAACAATGCCGAGCGCGTTTGCTATATAGCCAGGGTCGCCGGTCGCAAAGGCGTCGGCCAGCAGCTCGGCCTGCCCTTCGGCGCTGCCAAGATGCTCGGCGGGATCAAAGGGAACGGTTTCGACTGCCATGATCATAGCTCCTTGGCCATCTGAATGGCCTTCTTGATGTCGCGGCCCTGGCTGGACTTGTCGCCGCCGCAAAGCAGGATAATGATTTCGTTGCCGCGCTTGACGAAATAGAGGCGGTATCCGGGGCCTACGTCCAACCGAAGTTCGCCGATGCCATCGAAATACTTCACGTCTCCAATGAGACGGACTGGACGCGGGCGATGCGGATCGCGATCTTTTCGGCGGCCCGCTTGTCCCTCAGGCTGTTGAGCCAGTCGCGAAAGTCGGTGGTTTGGCGAACCTCGATCACCTGTGAACTATAGTTTACAGGCTTGATATGTCAATCCATATGTGAAAAATAGTTCACAGTCCGCAACAGCCCAGACGCATATCCCGGCTCGACTATGGAAATTCGGCGGCAACCCTGAGCGGCGAACGCGGATGCAAAAGCAGCACGATGGTCAGCAGGCTGCAGGCGATGCCGATGAAGGCGATGAGAACCGCATCCGACGTTGCCCAGCCCGGTCCCTCGAGCGGCCTGGCGTTGAACAGGGCGAAGGAATTGTAACTTTCCTGATGCGAAATCAGTAGGAAGCCGGTCAGGTTGTTGCCGAGATGAGCACCCAGCGCGGCGCCGAGATTGCCGGTTGCATAGACCACCAGCGTCAGCAGCAGCGCGAAAGCGGCGATCGACGCCAGCACGCAAGCATTGATGGCTGGTGACGAACTCGCGCTCCAATGCAGCGAGGTGAACAGCAGGGCCGGCAGCAGGGCCCAGATGAACGGGCTCGTGAACCGGTTGGCGAGACCGCGCAGCAGATAGCCGCGAAACAGCACCTCTTCAGAGGATGTCTGCAGCAAAGTGAGCGCCGCGATCGGGATCGCAAACAGCAGCCAGGATGACAGGCTGATCGGGCCACGCGTGATCTGCGGCTGCAGCAGATAAAGCAGGATTTCGGATATGAACGACGTGATCAGCACCGCGATCAGCCCTTTGAGGAAGCCGGGCCATGAAACTCGTCGGCTGTTGCCGAGCAGCGCCGACAGCTTCTCGCCATGCACCCAGCGCATCGCGACCCACAGGCCGATCCAGATGCCGGCAAACGAGACGAGCGCGGTGAGGATGCCGAGGGGCGAAGCGAGGAGGCCCTGAATGCCGGATGATGGGGTCGCCTGCCAGGCGATGAAGGCATAGGTGCCGCCGACCAGCACGGCCACGGTGGTTGCTGCCCAAAAAAGGACCACGATCCCCGTTCCGAGCAACAGGCGCGGTAAGGTCGTCCTGGCGTTCGGCGAATGCCTGTAACGCTCGAAGGCGGCCGGATCGATGGTCACGCGGGCTCCATTGCCAAAGTTATCGCCTATCGACTAACCGATGGCCGGGAAAATCGGAATGGTTTTCCGCAAAGGACTAAGCCAGAGCAAAGTCGGCGCAGGAGAGTGCCGCGCGGCAGCGCCGCCTGCTGGCGGCCGCTGCTGTCGCAGCGGCCGCTTGTGCCGATTGTCGTCAGCGAACGACGTACATGATGCGCCGGGTCTGCGGATCGATCAGCGCCCGCTGGCCGTTCACATAGACATAGCGGTAATTGTAGTCCGGAATCTCGCGCAGCTCGACGGTGTCGGGCAGGGTCGCGCCGGTCACCACTTCGCCTTCGAGATAGATGGGATCGAGGCGATGCGTGTCGACATAGGTGCGGACTTCAGCCGGGGGCGAAGGGAAGTCATCCACGACCGGATCGCTGGCGATGATCGCGCCGGTATAATCGGTCGAGTAGTTGCCGATGTCCTCCGGCGGCGAGACGACAGCAACGCTGGAGCGCCGTTCCGTCAGCACCACCCGGCTGCCGCCTATATCGGCCGTCACATAGTCGGAATAGACCCAGCCCTGGCCGCCGGCCTCGGCTATGGTGCACCATTTGCTGTTTTCGATGCAGCCATTGAGCGTTGCCGACTGACCGGCGGCGAGCACGCCGATCACAGGATATTGCGGGCCGGGCCCGGCGCGCACGTTAAGATCGGTGACGGCTGAGACGGCGGTATCGGCAAACGCGGCGCCCGACATCACGGTCAGCATTCCGGCTACCGCAGGAAACAATAGGGATTTCATGGTTTCTCTCCGTTTTCATGGTCCCTCGCCAGCGAAAACGGGGCAGCAGCTCATGCGTTCCCGCTAAAGCGCCTGCGCCAACTCACGATTTGTTCCGTGTTCTTTCGGCAAATCGGTCAGAAGTTCGTGAACGAATTCCAATTTCCGCGCCGTGACGTCCGAAATGACGAAGGGGTAGAGGTCGGGCAGACCCATGCAGCGGTTGATCGAATTGGAGGCCTCCGACAGCACCAGCCAGCGGGCAAGGATCTTTTCGAAAGGCTCGGGCGCGGTCGCCGGCTCCGCGGGTGCTGCCTGCAATTCGCCGCCGGTGTCGCCGCGTGGCAAGTCGTTGGCCTCCACCGTCTCCAGCCGGCCGAGCGGAAAGTTCAGTGCGTGCACCATTTCCAGCGTGTCGGTGATGTGCAGGTGGTGAGCCCAGGTCTCGGCCCAGTCCTCCCAAGGATGCGAGGTCGCATAGGCCGAGATGTGGCCCTGCTGCCAGTCGGGCGGCGCACCATCGGCATAATAGGCCTTCAGCGCCTGTTCGTAATCGGCGCGGTCGTCGCCGAACAGTGCGCGGAAAGCTTCGAGCCTGTGCGGATCGTCGCGGATCAGACGGTCCCAGTAATAGTGCCCGAGCTCATGGCGGAAATGGCCGAGCAAGGTGCGGTAGTTCTCGCCCATCTCGACGCGCCGCTTCTCGCGCTCGGCCGAATCCGCCTCGGCGACATTGAGCGTGATCAAACCATTGTCGTGGCCGGTGAGGATCCGCTCGCCACCAGGGCCGCCGCCGATCGGATCGGCGAGGAAGTCGAAGGCCAGGCCGACCTCGTCGGCAGGGGTCTGCTTGGGGACTACCGGCAGCCCGAAGGCCAGCAGCGAGTAGATGGCGCGCTTCTTCGCCGCTTCGACACGAATCCAGCGGCGGCGGTTGCCGTCGACGGAGAGATCCGGGATCAGCTGGTTCAGCACGCAGGCGCGGCAAAAAGCGTGACCCGGTTCCGCCATCCAGTTGCAGGCGCATTCGTCGGCGTTGGTGCACTGGAAGACGCCGTCGACGCCCGCCAGCGCAAAGCGCGCGTGCTCGGGATCGTAGAGCACCGGGTTCCCGCAGTTCAGGCACTGGACGTTCTCGAAATAGATGCGATGGCCGCAATGCGGGCAGTCGAAGAGTTTCATGTCGGTCTCAATTCACCGGAGGTGACATAGATGTTCACGGCGGCCCGTGCCCAACGCGAACAGCCGCGCGGCGTTCCACATTTTCCTGAAGCTATTTGGCCGCAAGCTGGGCGACAACCTGTCTTGCCACCGCTTCGCCCGACAGCCGTGCGCCGCCGCAGGTCTGCATCAGAGGACCGGCCAGGTGCTCGCCGGCGAAGAAGATCTTGTCGGCCACCGGCTGCATGAGTGCCGCGCGCGCCAGCGAGCGGCCGGGGCGGGCGGCGGCATAGGCACCGCGCACGAAGCGCTCGCCGCCCCAATTGGTCATCATGGCGCGTCCGACGTGCTTGCGCGTATCGCCGCCGAAGATGCCGCACAGCCGGTCGACGACGAAGTCGATGCCGGCCGCCTCGCCGGCTGCCGACATTTCCCAGGCGAAATCGCCGCCGACGAATCCGACCATCAGGTCAAGGTCGAACGGGAAGCACAGGAAATAGATGTCGTGCCTGGCCATCCGTTCGATCAGCAGGTCGTCGAAGGGCTGCAGCCCGAGCCTTGTGCCCGATATTTCGACCGGCAATTTCGTCAGCATGCCCATCGGCAGGTCGAAGAAGGCGCCGAAATGCGTGTCTGGCAAGGCCGGCGAGAACGCAATCTCCTCGAAGGCTAGCACCGCCGGCGAAGCGGTGACGATCACTGCTTTGGCGCGAACGGTGCCGCGATCGGTGACGCAGGCGACGCCGGGCACGTCCCACAGGATCTTGCGCACCGGCGTCGACAGTTCGACCGGCACGCCGGCGCCGAAACGCGCCACCAGCGCGCCAAGGCCCTCCTTGCTGAAGTAGTTCGGGTCGAGATCGGCAGCGGCCTGGAAGTCCAGGATCGAGATCTCGTCCTCGTCGGCGCCGAAATCCATCGGCCCGGCGAAGGTGGCGGCGGCGCGCGGCGCATGGCCTTTTGCCAAAAGCGCCGAAAGACGATCGTCATCTCCGTCCTTCGCTTCATGCATGGCCAGCAGTTCGAACAGCTTTGCGTCGGCGGCCTTCATGTCGGCTTCTTCCGCTTCGCTCGCCTTGCGCTCGCGGTAGTAGAGATGATCGACGTTCATGTCGTGATGATGCAACGTCCAGCCTGCCGCCTGGGCTTCGGGAAAATAGGGATTGCGGTCGGCGGCATGCAGCCAGGCGCAGCCGATGTCGAAAGGCACGCCGAAATGCTGGTCGCTGGTCCAGGCTCGCCCGCCGATTCGGTCCATCGCTTCGAGCAGCGTGAAGGAAAGCCCCGCCGCCTGCAGGGTCCTGGCAGCGGCAAGACCCGCCGAGCCGGCGCCGATGATGACGACATCAACGTCTTCCATGCAGCCCCCTGCCACAATAATCACTTGATCCTAGGCAAATTCCACGGCATTCGCCAGCATTGCAGCGGTGACAGTGACAAGTGCGCGTTTCGCTGGCAAGTTCGCAATTGGGACGTGATTCAGGCAACCAGGAGAACAACATGGCAATTCTTGCCAAGGGAAAGATGTTTGCAGCGGCCGTGGTGGCGGTGCTTGCGCTGGCGACGGGCGCACAGGCGGCGGCCAGCTGCGGCAAGACCGGCGCCGGTTTCGAGGCCTGGAAGCAGGATTTTGCCGCGCAGGCCAGGTCGGAAGGTGTAGGCGCCAAGGGGCTGGCCGCTCTGGCCGGGGCAAACTACGCGACTAAGACGATCTCAGTCGACCGCGGCATTCACAAGGCCTTCAGCGGCTCGGTGGACGATTTCATGCGGCGTCGTGGTGGCGCAGCGATTATTTCCAAGGGCCGGTCGCTGAAAAAGTCGAATGCGGCTTTGTTCTCCAAGATCGAAGCGAATTACGGCGTGTCGCCGGGCGTGTTGCTCGCCATCTGGGGTATGGAAACCGGCTTCGGTTCGGCCATGGGCAACCAGAACACCGTCTCTGCCATTTTGACGCTTGCCTATGATTGCCGCCGCCCGGGGTTCTTCTACCCGCATGCCATCGCAGCCCTGAAGCTGGTTGATCGCGGGGCGTTGACAGCCTCGTCGGTCGGGGCCGCGCATGGCGAGATCGGACACACGCAGTTCCTGCCCGGAAACGTCCTGAAATATGGCGTCGGCGGCGGAAACCTGCGCGACAAGGGTACGGCGCTGGCTTCCACCGCCAACTTCCTCAAGGGCCATGGCTGGCGGGCGGGCGCGAGCGCGAGTGCGAATATGGGCGCGATTGCCGGCTGGAATTCCGCGAGCGTCTATCAGCAGGCCATCGCCCGCATTGCCACGGCGATCGACGGCGATTGATAGCTGGAATCTTCGACAGGAGGCCCGGCTATGCGCCGGGCCAACTGAGGCAATCGCTTCAGTTTGAATTGGCACTTCCCGGGGCGTCAGAGCTGCCCCTCACCTGCCTGCCGGCATCCTCTCCCCGTATAGTGACGGGAGAGGGGCGCTGTCATCGACAGTTTCGTCAATCACCAGCGTTGCAAGACACGCGCCGAGGTTGCGGCCAGCCCCTTCTCCCCGTCACTATACGGGGAGAAGTGCCCGGCAGGGCGATGAGGGGCGGCGCCGGTGCCGACAATCGCTCCCGGCAGGGACGCCGGGTTTGTTTGAGGCGAAACAGGTTGAAGATCAGCCTCGGCGGTTGCGCGCGGCCAGCGTCCTGAGCCGCAGCGCATTGAGACGGATGAAGCCGGCGGCGTCCTTCTGGTCGTAGGCGCCGCGGTCGTCCTCGAAGGTGACCAGCGCATCGGAGTAAAGCGTCTTCTTCGACTTGCGGCCGGTGACCATGACATTGCCCTTGTAGAGCTTGAGGCGCACCGTGCCTTCGACGTCTTCCTGGCTCTTGTCGATCATCGCCTGCAGCATCAGCCGTTCGGGCGCGAACCAGAAGCCGTTGTAGATCAGCTCGGCGTAGCGCGGCATGAACTCGTCCTTGAGGTGGGCGGCACCCCGGTCGAGCGTGATCGATTCGATGGCGCGATGGGCGGCGATCAGGATGGTGCCGCCTGGTGTTTCGTAGACGCCGCGCGATTTCATGCCGACGAAGCGGTTCTCGACCAGGTCGAGCCGGCCGATGCCATTGTCGCGGCCAAGATCGTTGAGTGCCGCCAGCATGGTCGCCGGCGACAGTTTCTTGCCGTTCAGCGCGATCGGATCGCCCTTCAGGAACTCGATCTCGATCTCGGTGACGGTATCAGGCGCGTCCATCGGCGAAACGGTGCGCTGGTGGACGAATTCGGGCGGCTCCACCCACGGGTCTTCCAGCACCTTGCCCTCGGAGGACGAATGCAAAAGGTTGGCGTCGACCGAGAACGGTGCGTCGCCCTTCTTGTCCTTCGGCACCGGGATCTGGTGCTGCTCGGCGAAATTCATCAGGTCGGTACGCGATTTGAACGACCAGTCGCGCCACGGCGCGATGACCTTGATGTCGGGGTTCAGTGCGTAAGCTGAAAGCTCGAAGCGAACCTGATCGTTGCCCTTGCCGGTGGCGCCATGCGCGATCGCGTCGGCGCCGGTTTCCCGGGCTATATCGACCAGATGCTTGGAGATCAGCGGCCGCGCGATCGAAGTGCCAAGCAGATAGGTGCCTTCATAGACGGTGTTGGCGCGGAACATCGGGAAGACGAAGTCGGCGACGAATTCCTCGCGCACGTCGACGACGCGGATGTCCTTGATGCCCATCATCTCGGCCTTGCGACGGGCCGGCTCGAGTTCGCCGCCCTGGCCGAGATCGGCGGTGAAAGTCACGACTTCGGCGCCGAGTTCAGTCTGCAGCCATTTCAGGATGATGGATGTGTCGAGACCGCCGGAATAGGCGAGCACGACCTTCTTGACGTCTTTGGCCTTGGACATTTCTACTCCGTCGATGGCGGACGCCCCAGCCTGGGCGTCACGGATTGTCGCAGCGCCTTTTAGCAGGAACGGCAGAGCGAGCAAGCACGCGTGCATGCATGGCTTCTGGTCCAGCGCATGGCCGGTGGCCGCCGGCAGCGGAAACAACCTGCTGCAATCAAAGGCTGCATTTGCTGGAAGGACTTAATCAAGTTTTCACGCCGTGCCGCTAACATTCGCGACAAAGCCGCCTCGACCATTTCGGGCGGCTTCTTGCCTGCCTTGTCGCGGGTGTCCTCGGGCTCGGGCCGTTCTTGATGCGCGTTATATCATGCATCGCCATGGAGCATAATCTGTGGCTTGTCCTGCTGGCGGCGCTGATGTGCGTCACCGGCTGCTGGGTGACGATCGGCCTCTTCGACCGTTCGAGGAAAACCACCGGCGTGCAGATGAAGGGCTGGCTGTTCCTGACCGCGGTCGCCGCCGGCTCGTCGATCTGGTGCACCCATTTCATCGCCATGCTGGCCTACCAGCCCGGCGCGCCGATCACCTTCGATCCGGTCCTGACCATGGCATCCCTGGTCATCGCCATCGCCGGCACCGGGCTGGGTTTCACCCTCGCATCCGGCAAGAACCGGCGCCTGGCCCCGGAATGGGGCGGCGTCGTCGTCGGCCTGGCGATCTCGGCCATGCACTACACCGGCATGATGGCCTATCACGTTGCCGGCATCGTCGAATGGGACGGCTCCTATGTCGTGGCCTCACTGGTCATCTCGGCGGTGTTCTCCGCCCTGGCCGTCGGCCATGCCGTGCGCCGGCCATACCGCTGGTCGCACTATCTCGCCATCGGGCTGCTGGTGCTGGCGATCGTCGGCCTGCATTTCACGGCTATGGCCGCGGTGGCGGTGACGCCGCTGTCCTTCATCAGCACAGGCACCAATCCCGATATTCTGGTGGCAATGGCGGTCGCCGTCGCCGTGGTCGGCCTGATCGTCGCGGCTACCGGCTTCGCCAGCTATCTGATCGACGAGCGTGGTCGTTTGGAGAGCTTCGAGCGGCTTCAGCATCTCGCCCTCAACGACGCCCTTACCGGCCTTCCCAACCGGGTCTCCTTCAACGACCGCCTTGACCATGAAATCGACCGGGCATGCGAGGGCGAGGACACAATGACGGCGGTCATCGTCATCGATCTCGACCGCTTCAAGGAGATCAACGACCTCAGGGGGCATGCGGCCGGCGACCAGGCACTCAAGATCGTCGCCCGCAGGCTGTCGAAACTCATCGGCGAGGGCGAATTCGTCGCCCGGCTCGGCGGTGACGAGTTCGCCGCGATCAAGCGCTTCAAGGATCAGAAGGACCTTCTCGGACTGGTCTCGCGACTGGAGAAATCCCTGTTCGAGCCGTTGCGGCTCGACGATTTCGAAATCGCCGCCGGCGCCAGCATCGGCGTCGCCGTCTATCCGCGCGACGGGGCCGACCGCGAGCGGCTGGTCAGCAATGCCGATCTTGCCATGTACCGGGCAAAGAACGACGTCACGCGAGCCGTCTGCTTCTACGAATCCGCCATGGACGAGACGGCGCGGGCGCGCCGTGCCTTGGCCACCGACCTTCGCCAGGCGATCGACCGCGGCGAGCTTTCGCTTCACTATCAGGTGCAGACCTCGGTCCCGACCGGCGCCACCTGCGGCTACGAGGCGCTGCTGCGCTGGACCCATCCGGTGCACGGCATGATCCCGCCCGCCGAATTCATCCCGATTGCCGAGGAGAACGGCTCGATCATGGCGATCGGCGAATGGGTGCTGCGGACCGCGTGCCGCCAGGCGGCCTCGTGGGGCAATGGCCACAAGATCGCGGTCAATTTGTCGCCGGTACAGTTCGCCCATGCCGATCTCGCCAAGCTCGTCCATCAGATCCTGATCGAGACCGGGCTGTCGCCGAAACGGCTGGAGCTGGAGCTCACCGAATCGACGATCGTCGCCGACAAGGTGCGCACGCTGCATGTGTTGCGCCAGATCAAGGCGCTGGGGGTGACGATCGCGATCGACGATTTCGGCACCGGCTATTCATCGCTCGATACGCTGCGCTCGTTTCCCTTCGACAAGATCAAACTCGACCGCTCGTTCATGGCTGACGTCGAGCGAAGCCCGCAGGCCAAGGCCATCATCCGGGCGGTGCTGACGCTGGGCCGCAGCCTCGACATTCCGGTGCTTGCCGAAGGCGTCGAGACGCATGTCCAGCTCACCATCCTGCAGGTCGAAGGCTGCAACGAGGCGCAAGGCTATTTCCTCGGCCGGCCCAAGCCGATCGACCAGATCACCGGGGACGCCGATGTCCGCAACGATCAACTCGTCGCGGAGGAGCCGGCGAGGATGCGGCTGAGCAGGCAGGCATAGGACGCCGCGGCCGGCCGTCCAGCGAATGCCGTGCGGACGCCTGCTGGATCGAGATCGGGTCGCTGCTGTGTCTGGCATCGTCATGGCGCATCCTGTATAGGCCTCCCAATCCCCTGGGGCCGCTCATGTCGTTCATTCCAGACACCACCACGCTGATCCAATTCGCCATCGCCACGGTCATCCTGGCGATCACGCCGGGGCCGGACATGACCCTGTTCGTCTCGCGCACGCTGAGCCAGGGCCGTGCCACCGGCTTTGCCTCGATGGCCGGCGCGCTGTGCGGCACGCTCATCCACACCACACTGGTGGTTGTCGGTGTCTCGGCGCTGATCGTCGCCTCGCCGATGGCTTTCTTCGTGCTGAAGATCTTCGGCGCCGGCTATCTCGTCTTCCTGGCTTGGCAGGCAATCACCAGGGGCTCGGCCTTTTCGCCGGAGAAGAAGACAGGCCCCGAGATTTCGCTGTTGCGCAGTTGGGCGGCGGGCCTTGGCGTCAATCTGCTCAACCCCAAGATCATCCTGTTCTTCATGACCTTCCTGCCGCAGTTCGTCTCCGCGCATGATCCGAACGCACCGGGAAAGCTGTTTTTCCTTGGGCTGATGTTCATTGTGCTGTCGGTCCCGGTGACGGTGCCGATGGTGCTGGCGGCGGAAAAGTTTTCGGCGGCGATGAAGGCCAGCCCGCGGGTCACGCGGGTGGTCGACTATCTCTTCGCCGGCGTGTTCTCCGCCTTCGCCCTCAAGATCCTGACCGCGCAGGCGAAGTAGGCGCCGTCATCCTGTCTGGCCATCCTCTTTTGATCCTGGTTCGCCTTGCCACCAGCTTGCGGCCCAGCGCCCGGCGCTGAGCCAGTAAAAGATACCACCGACCATGCCGCTGCCTATCACGGCCATGATGGCGCTGGTGTCCCTGACGACGAAGGCGGTGTCATCGCTGCGGTCGGCCAGCCCGAGGAAAACACCGGCAACCACCGCGCCTGCCAGCGCATAGAACAGCCAGTCGCGCCGGCCCAGGATTTCGGCAAGCAGGATGACGACAGAGGCCGGCATCAGGGCGAAATAGGCGACGAACAGGGCGGCGAAGGGAATTGAGAAATACAGGGAAGCCGTCGCCGTCGGGTGCGCATGCTCCGGCGTGTAGCCGAGCGATGCCAGCAACAGGATGTTGAGGAAGGCGCTCGCCGCCAGCGAGGCGACGGCATAGCCGAACAGGATGACGGTGAAACGGACGAGGTAGCCGACGAGACGTGCCATCAATCCCGGCCCAGATTCTGTCGCGTGCCGGACCTGCGTCCAGCCAGAAGCCAGTAGACCGAACCGGCGGCGATGCCGGCGGTGGCGAGAAAACCCAGAAAGCCCGGATTGAAGACAAAGCTGCTGGCCGAGCGCGGCATGGATACGCCAAAGGCGATGGACGTGATCGCACCGGTGGCGGCGAAGTAGAACCATCCTCGAAGTGAAAACCGTTCGGCGACAAAGAGCGCCGGGCCGACGATCAACAGCGCGCCGATCATTACTGTCAACACGGCGAGCGGGAACGAGCCCAGCCAGTCGAAGGCGAAAATGATGGACCAGTTGCCGTCTTCGATGCCTTCCAGAAGAGCGATCAGCAGCACCGGCACCAGGATCGAGGTCAGCACCGCGGCGACATAGCCGACCGCCATGATGGCGAGGCGTTTTAGCCAGGCGAAGGGGCGGCTCACGCCTCGCCGTGCCCCGCTATCATCATCGCTTCCAGCGCCAGCCGGTCGACCTTGCGCATGCGCTCGGAGTCGGATTTGAGCTGGCCGCAGGCGGCGAGAATGTCGCGGCCGCGCGGCGTGCGGATCGGCGAGGCATAGCCGGCATTGTTGATGTAATCGGCGAATTTTTCGATCGTCTCCCAGTCCGAGCACTGATAGTTGGTGCCCGGCCACGGGTTGAACGGGATCAGATTGATCTTGGCCGGAATGCCTTTGAGCAGCTTGATCAGGCCCTTGGCGTCCTCGATGGAATCGTTGACGTCCTTCAGCATCACATATTCGAAGGTGATACGCTTGGCGTTCGACAGGCCGGGATAGGCGCGGCAGGCGGCGATCAGCTCGTTGAGCGGATACTTCTTGTTGATCGGCACCAGCAGGTCGCGCAGATCGTCATTGGTGGCATGCAGCGAGATCGCCAGCATGACGCCGATCTCCTCGCCGGTGCGGAAGATTTCCGGCACGACGCCGGAGGTCGACAGCGTGATGCGCCGCTTCGACAGGGACAGGCCGTCACCGTCGGAAGCGATCAGCAGCGCCTTCTTCACCGCCTCGAAATTGTAGAGCGGCTCGCCCATGCCCATCATGACGATGTTGGACACTTTGCGGCCCTCAGCCGGCACGATGGCACCGTCGGGCGTGTCGCGCTCAGGGAAATCGCCGAGCCGGTCGCGGGCGGTGAGCAGCTGGGCGAGGATCTCTTCAGCCGTCAGATTGCGCACCAGCTTCTGCGTGCCGGTGTGGCAGAACGAACAGGTCAGCGTGCAGCCCACCTGCGAGGAGATGCACAGCGTGCCGCGGCCTTCCTCGGGAATGTAGACGGTTTCGATCTCGACCGGCCGGCCGGCGCCGCGCGGCGGGAAGCGGAACAGCCATTTGCGCGTGCCGTCGGCGGAAATCTGCTCCTCGACGATCTCGGGCCTGGCGACGGTGAAGTGCTTGTCCAGCTCGGCGCGCAGATCCTTGGAGATGTTGAACATGCCGGCGAAATCGGAGACGCCGCGCACATACATCCAGTGCCACAGCTGCTGGGCGCGCATTTTCGCCTGGCGCTCGGGCACGGTGCCTGATGCAACCAGGGCCTCGGCGAGTTCGACCCGCGTCAGGCCGATCAGCGACGGCTTTTCGGGCTGTGCCGCGCGGGCACGCAACGCGTCGCGGGCGCCGTCAGTGGTGAGATCGAATGAAAGGGTCATGGTTGCACTGATATAAGCGGTTTGCGGCCGATTTCACGCATCGTGCCGGAAAGGAAGCGCGGCGCATAGCACAGGTTGACGGCAGAGTCATGGGTTGTGCCGGTTTAACCTCTGGCCTGCACGTGTTAGGGCTCGATACTCCCCGCTCGAGGACAGACATGGCCGGCACATCGCGAAAATATCCCATGCTGCGGCGTTCGCGCGCGATGTGGGGCTCACGGCGGGTGTGGCAGCCGCGCCTGGTGTTCTGGGCCGGGGCGCTTGGCATCGGTGTGATCAGCGTGCTGTTCGCGGTGCTGGCGGACAGGGCGCAGGAACTTTTTCACCTGATGACAGGAAACGCAGGCGGCTGGCGTTTCTATCTGCCGCTTGCCGTTACGCCGTTGGGTTTCGTGTTGTGCGCCTGGCTCGCCCATACCTTCTTTCCCGGTTCGCAAGGCAGCGGCATTCCGCAGGCGATCGCCGCTCGCCACCTGCGCGACGACGAAGACCGCAGCCACATCCTGTCCCTCAAACTGGTGGTCGGCAAAATCATGCTCACCATCGTCGGCCTGTTCTGCGGCGCCTCGATCGGCCGCGAGGGTCCGACCGTGCAGGTCGGCGCGTCGCTGATGCTGCAGGCGGCACGCTGGGGCGGCATGGTGCAGGCGCGGGGCCTGATCCTGGCCGGGTCGGCCGCCGGGATCGCCGCCGCCTTCAACACGCCGCTGGCCGGCATCGTCTTCGCCATCGAGGAGATGGGCCGCACCTATGAGGCGCGCACCAACGGGCTGGTGCTGACGGCGGTGATCCTGGCCGGTCTCGCCTCGCTCGGCCTGCTCGGCAACTACACCTATTTCGGCGTCGCCAGGGACACGATCTCGTTTGCCGCCGAGTGGCCGCTGGTGCTTGCCTGCGGCATCATCGGCGGCGGTTTCGGCGCGCTGTTTTCGCTGCTGGCGTTGAAGGTGACACGCCGGATCCGGCGCTGGAACACAGGCCAGCCTTTGCGGCGCGCCTTGCTAGTCGCGGCCGTCTGCGGGCTGCTGGTTGCAGTGATCGGCATCGCCTCGGGCGGGCTGACCTTCGGCACCGGCTATATGCAGGCGCGCGGGGCGGTCGAAGGCACGCCGCTGCCATGGTTCTTCTTTGCCGAAAAGTTCCTGGCGGGACTGCTGTCGATGATCTCGGGCATTCCGGGCGGCATTTTCGCGCCCTCGCTGGCGGTGGGTGCCGGCATCGGCAGTTCGCTCGGCCTTCTCTTCGGCGCCGGCACGGGGGCGGCGGCGCTGCTCGGCATGGCCGGTTATTTCGCCGGGGTCGTGCAGGCGCCGATGACGGCCTTCGTCATCATCCTGGAGATGACCGGCAATCACGACAATGTCATCGCGCTGATGCTGGCCTCGATGCTGGGCTATGGCACGGCGCGCATGATCTCGCACGAACCGCTCTACCACACGCTGTCGCGTGTCTTCATCGCCGAGGCGATCCGGCGCCGCCGAGCGGAGGCCGGGCCAGGATCGGGGCAAGGCTGAAAGCAAAAAGGCCGGGCTTTGCGGCCCGGCCATTCATTCAAAACGAAGTCTAGCCTACTTGCACTTGGCAATCGACGTCAGCGCCGCCGAAATGCCCTTCAGGGAGAAGACATAGGAGGTCGGATTGCCGCGGCCGGACTTCGCCGTCACCTTCATGTCGGTGCCGGTCTTCATGGCGGCGATCAGCACCGGCTCCTCGGCGGCATTCTCGACCCAGGCCGACTTGCCGCGGGTGAACATCGAAAACGTCTTCTTGTCGATGGTCACGGTGGCCTTGGAGCCGTCCTGGAAGTTGTAGCCGGCAATGAATTGCGGCTCGTAGGACACTTGCTGGCCGGGCCGCTGGCTGACGAAGAAGAACATGTCGCCATGGTCGAGCGTCGGCGGCTGCTTGTCGGTCGGCACGGTCAGGACATAGCAGACCTTGCCGCCCGATGCCTGGTAGCTGTAGGTGCCCCAGGCATTGTGCTGGCCGATCTTGGTCGCAGACTGCGCCAGTGCCGGCGCTGCCACGGCCACCAGGGCCAGACTCGAAACTATAGCAATCAATCCGCGCATCGTTTTTCCCGTATTCCAAATGGTGCGGAGGCAGGCCGGCTTGGCGTCCTGCCCGTCGCTTCATTTTGATTTAATCTGGGTTACCAAACGGTGAATTTCCGAAGAGAAAAGGAGCCTCACCCCGAGGAAACCGCCGCCATTCCCGCGCCTCCGCCTTGCGAGCGGCTGGCGCGACATCCCTTTGGCGACTTGGAGGCCACGAAAGCGGCAAGAGTTTGACTTTTTACGCTGCCGCAGAAAGCCGGCCTCAACGGCGTTCCGTGCGCGAGTTCAGCCCTTGTCGGCCATGGCGTCCCTGGCGGCCTGCCGGTGCGCAGTGGTGATGTGGGCACTGACGGCGGTGATCGCGGCGGTGAGCACGGCGATGTCGTCGGTAAAGCCAAGCCCGAAGACGAAGTCGGGGATGACATCCACCGGCAGCACAAAATAACCGAGCGCGGCCAGCAGAATGCCTTTGGCGCGCAGCGGCGTGTTCTTGTCCATGGCGCAGTAATAGGCGGCCACCACCTCTTCCATGAAGGGGATCTGCCGCGCGGCCTTCTTGGCTGTGCGCCAGAATTTCTCGCGCACTTCGCTCTCGTCCGCCAGCTTGCCGCCAAAGCCGAAGAAATCAAAACCGGATTGTCGCGCCATCAGTCTCTCCTAGCAGGGCCCGTGCGCATCCCGGCGCATGCCCGCGGGGGAAAATGTGGTGAAACCCGACCCCCGCTACAAGATGCCGGTGCCGATTTGGGCCCGCCGAGGCGATACCAGGCCTCAGGCGCCGGCAAAACGGTTCATTTTCTTGGCCAGATCGATATCGAGCGCGGTGACGCCGCCGGCGTCGTGAGTGTTCAGCGTCACGTCGACTGTCTTGTAGACATTCGACCAGTCGGGATGATGGTCCATCGTCTCGGCGGCAAGCGCGACGCGGGTCATGAAGGCGAAAGCCTCGGAGAAATTCGCGAAGGTGAATGTGCGCTTGATGGAGGCGCCGTCTTCCGCCAGCGCCCAGCCGTCGAGACCGGTCAATGCGGCTTCAGCGGCTTGCCTGCCCAGTTTCTCTCTCGCCATGTCCATATCCTGTGCTATTCGAAAACGACCCTCACCATAGCGACGGATCGATGAGCGCGAAGCCCATAAATTCCATTCTCTTCGTCTGCCTCGGCAACATCTGCCGGTCGCCGCTGGCGGAAGGTGTCTTCCGCGCCGTTTGGGCCGAGCGCGGGTCGGGCCGGAATATGCTGCTCGATTCAGCGGGAACCAGTGACTGGGAGGCCGGCTCTGCCCCCGATCGACGCGCGATCGCGATTGCGGTGCGGCACGGCGTCGACATTTCCGGGCAGAGAGCGCGCAAGGTCACGCCGCAGGACCTCCACCGTTTCGACCTGATCCTCGGCATGGACCGGTCGAATGTCGCCGACCTGAAGGCGCTGGCGCCGGCGGCCGTGCAGGACCGCATCCATCTGTTCCTGGAGTTCGCGCAGGGAAAGTCACGCGACGTGCCGGATCCTTATCATGACGAGGCAGAAGCCTTCGCTTCCGCCTATCGCATGATCCGCGAGGCGTCGGAGGCGCTGGCGACAAGGCTGGAGGCGCGGGCGTCCGTGCCTGACAGCGGCCAGGCTTCCTCGACGATATAGGGTCCGCCGCCGACCGAATCGCGCGACGACATCAGCACGAAACGGCCGATGCGGAACGGCAGCGTCGAGAAATTCCCGCGCGCCGACAGATATTGGGCGACGTCCAGCGGGGTCGAATTGCGTAAGCGCGCCAGCGTCACATGCGGCATGAATTTGCGCGGGTCGGCCGGGATGCCGAGCCGCTGGCAGATGCGGTCGATCTCACCTTGAAGCGCGGCCAGATCAGGCGAGGCGGAAGTGCCCGCCCACACCGCATGCGGCTTCTTCTGCCCGAAAGCGCCGACGCCGGACAGCGCCAGCGAGAAGGAAGGGCGGTGGACGCGGTCGAGCGCGTTGGCGATCTCGTCGGCGACATGGCCGGGGACATCGCCGATGAAGCGCAGCGTCAGATGGTAGTTTTCGACATCGATCCAGCGGGCTCCCGGCAGGCCGCCCCGCAGCAGGGACAGCGAAAGGGCAGCGTCACGCGGAATTTCGAGGGCGGTGAAAAGACGCGGCATGAAGAGCCTCCCTTCCTCGAATCGAACTGTCACCTATAGCGAATCATCGATAGTCAAACGGAGCAAGAGGTTTGTTGGCCACAGTCCCTGTTAAAAGCTTGCCGGGCGGAAACAGTTCCAATCCGCTAGGAATTGCCCGGCACTGTCGCGATCACCTTCTCTACCGTCGGCAGGATGCGTTCGACCATCTGGTCGACGCCTTTTGCGCTCGGATGCAGGCCGTCCTCGAGTTGCATGCCGGGCTGGCCGGCGACGCCGTCGAGAAAGAACGGGTAGAGCACGACTTCGTATTTCTTCGCCAGGTCCGGAAAAATGGCGTCGAACGCATTCTGGTAGTCGGGACCGAGATTGGGTGCGGCACGCATGCCGGCCAGAAGCACGGCAATCTTGCGCTGCTTCAGCTTGCTCAGCATCTCGTCGAGGTTCTTCCTGGTGATGTCGGGCGAAACGCCGCGCAGCATGTCGTTGGCGCCGAGTTCGAGGATGACAAGCTGCGTGCCGTCCGGCACCGACCAGTCGAGCCGCGCCAGGCCGCCGCTCGTCGTGTCGCCGGAGACGCCGGCATTGGCGACGATCACATCCTGGCCCCTGGCGCCAAGCGCGGCCTGCAGCCTGTCGGTAAAGCCCTGGTCCGGGCCAAGACCGAAGCCCGCCATCAGGCTGTCACCGAAGCCGACGATCTTGAACGGCTCGGCGCTCGCCGACGACATGGCGCCGCTGATGGCGAGGAAAACCATCAAGCCTGCGGCAATACTGCGTTTGAAAGACATGCGGCAGGCCCCATATGAGCTAGGATTCTTCAGTCGACGGCTTCCGGCAAGCAGAGCCTTTCCAGATATAGGACGATTTCATTTTGACAGAAGCCGTCATCGCGCTGAAAGATGTATCCCTGACCCTTGGCGAGGGCGCTTCATCGGTCCATGTGCTGAAGGGTGTCAGCCTTGATGTGGCGACGGGCGAGGCGACCGGCATCGTCGGGCCTTCGGGTTCCGGCAAGTCGACATTGCTGATGGTCCTGGCAGGCCTGGAAAGGGTCGATTCGGGTACGGTCCGAATCGCCGGTGAGTTGCTCAACGGCAAAAGCGAGGACCAGATTGCTTCGTTTCGTGGCCGAAACATTGGCATCGTGTTCCAGTCCTTCCATCTCATTCCCAACATGACGGCGCTGGAAAATGTCGCGGTGCCATTGGAACTGGCCGGCCATGCCGATCCGTTCTCGGTGGCGGCGCGCGAGCTGGAGGCGGTTGGCCTCAGCGACCGCGTCACCCACTATCCCGGCGAATTGTCGGGCGGCGAGCAGCAGCGCGTGGCGATCGCCCGCGCATTGGCGCCGTCGCCGCGCATCCTGATCGCCGACGAGCCGACCGGCAATCTCGACCAGGCGACTGGGCGGCAGGTCGCCGACCTCTTGTTTGCCAAGGCGGCCGAGCGCGGCATGACGCTGGTGCTGGTGACCCATGATCCGGCGCTCGCGGCGCGCTGTTCGCGCCAGGTTTCGATGCGCTCGGGCCGGATCGAGGCGCCGGCCCCCGTCAAGGTGACGGCCTGATGCCGCTGTCCCGGACGTTGAGGCTCGCGGTCCGCTTCTCGCTGCGCGAGATGCGCGGCGGCCTGTCCGGCTTCCTGATCTTCCTCGCCTGCATCGCGCTCGGCGTCGCGGCCATCGGCGGCGTCAACTCGGTGGCGCGTTCGATCACCGCCGGTGTCGCCAATCAGGGCCAGACGCTGCTTGGCGGCGATCTTCGCTTCCAGATCAACCAGCGTGACGCCAGCCAGGCGGAGCGCAGCTTCCTTGACGGGCTCGGCACGGTTTCCTGGACCGCCAGCATGCGTTCGATGGCGCGTCTGGCCGACGGATCCGACCAGGCGCTGGTCGAGGCCAAGGCGGTCGACAATGCCTATCCGCTCTATGGCACGCTGGAGACCGAGCCGGCACTGTCGAAACAGGAACTGTTCGACGAAGAATTCGGCGTCTTCGGTGCGGCGGCACCCGATCTTCTGTTCGAGCGGCTGCACGTCAAGATCGGCGACCGGCTGAAGCTCGGTACCGCCACTTTCGAACTGCGCGGCAAGCTGGTCGCCGAACCGGACGCCGTGTCCGACGGTTTCGGCTTCGCCCCAAGGCTGATGATCTCGACCGACGGGCTGGCGGCCACTGGACTGATCCAGCCGGGCAGCCTGGTCGAGAATGCCTACAAGATCCGGCTGCCGGCAGACGCGGACGAGGTGCGGCTGAAAGCCGTCCAGGACCAGGCCGCCACGGATTTCCCCGAAGCAGGCTGGTCGATCCGCACACGCAGCAACGCGGCGCCCGCGCTGTCGTCCAACATTGAACGTTTCTCGCAGTTCCTGACCCTGGTCGGGCTGACGGCGCTGGTGGTCGGCGGTGTGGGCGTCGCCAATGCGGTACGCGCCTATCTCGACGGCAAGCGCGGCGTCATCGCCACCTTCAAGAGCCTGGGCGCTTCGGGCGGCTTCGTCTTTGCCGTCTATCTCGTGCAGATCCTGATCATAGCCGGATTGGGTATCGTGCTGGGCCTTGTGTTCGGCGCGCTGATGCCGTTCGCGGCGAGTGCGGCCTTGCAATCCGTCATTCCGGTGCCGGCCGCAGGCGGCTTCTATCCCGGCGCGCTCGGCATGGCGGCGCTGTTCGGCCTGCTGGTGACGTTGGCTTTCGCGCTGCTGCCGCTCGGCCGCGCCCGCGATGTGCCGGCAACCGCGCTGTTTCGCGAAATGGGGCTGGAAGGCCGCGGCTTGCCGCGCCCCGCCTATGTCGCGGCGGCCATAGGCATCGCGCTGTTGCTTGCGGCGCTGGCCATTCTGTTCTCGGGCGACCAGCGCATCGCCTCGATCTTTGTCGGCGCTACCGTCTTCGCCTTCCTGGTGCTGCGCGTGGTCGGCGCACTGGTGCAATGGGCGGCCAGGAAAAGCCCGCGCGTGCGCTTCGTGGCGCTCAGGCTCGCCATCGGCAACATTCATCGGCCAGGCGCCCTGACGCCATCGGTGGTGCTGTCCTTGGGGCTTGGCCTGACGCTGCTGGTGACGCTGGCGCTGATCGATGGCAATCTCAGGCGGCAGATCTCCGGCAGCCTGCCGGAACGGGCGCCGAACTTCTTCTTCGTCGACATCCAGAGCGCCGATGTCGCGTCTTTCTCGGCGCTGATCGGCAAGGAGGCCCCGCAGGGCGTGCTGGCCAAGGTGCCGATGCTGCGCGGCCGGGTGATGGCGCTGAACGGTGTCGATGTCGACAAGGTGAAAGTGCCGGCGGAAGGCGCCTGGGTGCTGAGGGGGGACCGCGGCCTGACCTATGACACCAGGCAGCCGGATAACGCGACGTTGACCGAGGGCAGTTGGTGGCCCGAAAATTACAGCGGCGAACCGCTGGTTTCGTTTTCGGCGCAAGAAGGCAAGGAGATCGGGCTGAAGCTCGGCGACACCATCACCGTCAATGTGCTAGGCCGCAATGTCACGGCCAGGATCGCCAATTTCCGCCAGGTCGAATGGGAGACGATGGGCATCAATTTCGTCATGGTCTTCTCGCCCAACACATTCGCGGGCGCCCCGCATGGCTGGATGGCGACGCTGACCGAAAAGAGTGCCTCGACGGCCGACGACGCCCGCATCCTCAACGCCGTCACCCGCGCCTTCCCGGCGGTGACGACGGTGCGGGTCAAGGACGCGCTCGATGTCGTCAACCGGCTGGTCGGACAGCTCGGCACGGCGATCCGGGCCGCCGCTGGCGTGGCGCTGATCGCCTCGGTGCTGGTGCTGGCCGGCGCGCTTGCAGCCGGCAACCGGGCGCGCATCCATGATGCGGTGGTGTTGAAGACGCTGGGTGCGACACGCACCACGCTGATATCGGCCTTCTCGCTCGAATATATGCTGATCGGGCTGGCCACCGCCATCTTCGCGCTGGCGGCGGGCAGTGCTGCCGCCTGGTTCGTCGTCGCGCGCATCATGACATTGCCGTCGCATTTCATGCCGGAGGTGGCGGTGGCAACCATTCTGTTTTCGCTGGTGGTCACGGTCGGCATTGGTCTCGCCGGAACCTGGCGGGTGCTCGGCCATAAGGCAGCACCGGTGCTGCGCAACCTGTGACGACAGGCCCGGAAAAGGCATCCTGGATTAAATCTTGGTAAGAAAGCCGTCCGGAAAGCCGAGGAATCGGCACTTCGTTGCCTCACGAACCGTTACATCCGGTTACGGTCTTGTTCTTGACGCGAATAACCATCATATTTCGCCACAGGCATGCTGGAGCCCTGCCAGCGGCGCCTGGGTCTGGAAGGACCTGACACCGGACGGGGCAGAAGCAATAGAGGACTACAATGGCTGATCCCATTCGCAACTACCAGACGCGCGCCGTGCCCGGCGTCAGCGTCGGTGCTGACATCGATCAGGGCCTGCGCGCCTACATGATCAAGGTTTACAATCTGATGGGGCTTGGCCTCCTCATCACCGGTCTTGCCGCTGTCGGCACGATCATGCTGGCCACCACCACAGATCCGGCTTCGGCTGTCGCGACGCTGCCAAGCGGCGAGATGCTGACTTCGTTCGGCTACGCGATCTTCGGTTCGCCGCTGCGCTGGGTGGTGATGCTGGCGCCGCTGGCCGCCGTGTTCTTCCTGTCGTTCAGGATTCAGTCGATGAGCGTCGCTGCCGCGCAGACCACGTTCTGGGTCTATGCCGGTCTCGTCGGCCTGTCGCTGTCGTCGATCTTCCTGGTCTACACCACGGCCAGCATCTCGCAGACCTTCTTCGCCACCGCCGCCGCTTTCGGCGCGCTGTCGCTGTTCGGCTACACCACCAAGCGCGACTTGACGGCGATGGGCTCGTTCCTGATCATGGGCGTGTTCGGCATCATCATCGCGTCGGTGATCAACATCTTCCTGCAGTCGTCGGCGCTGTCCTTTGCCGTGTCGGCGATCGGCGTGCTGGTCTTCGCGGGCCTGACCGCCTATGACACGCAGAAGATCAAGGAGATGTATTTCGAGGGCGACACATCCGACGTCGCCGGCCGCAAGGCGATCATGGGCGCACTGACGCTCTATCTCGACTTCATCAACCTGTTCATGTTCCTGCTGCAGTTCATGGGCGACCGCCGCTAGTTCAGCAGCGCTTGGACCATCGAGTTCCAGAAGGGCGGCCCAACGGCCGCCCTTTTCTTTTGTGCCGGCCTTTGCTGTTGTTGCGAGCTATGAGCACTATCACGATTAGACCCGCGACAGCGGCTGACCTCGACAGCGTCACGGACATCTATGCCGACGCGGTGACCCAAGGCACGGCGAGCTATGAGCTGGAGCCGCCGAGCCGTGCGGAGATGGGTGTTCGATTCGACAGCCTGATGGCCGGCGGCTTTCCTTACCTGGTGGCGGAGAAGGACGGCACCGTTCTCGGCTACGCCTATGCCGGCGCCTTCCGGCCACGCCCGGCCTATCGCTTCATCGTCGAGGATTCGGTCTATGTCGCGCCCGAGGCCAAGGGCCAAGGCGTCGGGCTCAAGCTGATGCAAAGCCTGATCGAGGCAGTGACGACGGCGGGCTTTCGCCAGATCATCGCGGTGATCGGCGATGGCCGTCCCGACAGTGCCTCGGTGCGGCTGCACGAAAAGCTCGGCTTTCGCTATTCGGGACGCCTCGAAGGTTCCGGCTACAAGCATGGGCGCTGGCTGGACACGGTGTTCATGCAGCTGTCGCTGAATGGTGGGGCATCGGCGCCGCCCGATCCGAGCTCGCTGCCGGAGCGGAAGTTTCGCCTTAGAGGGGGCTGAAGCGAGGAATTGGGGAATTGAAGAACTGAAGAACTGAAGAAGAAGGCGGTTACATCAGGCGTCGAGTGCCCTTTTCTTCAATTCTTCAATTCTCTAGTTTCTTCAATTCCGTAGCTCAAGCCTCTACAACCTTGAGCTTGCTGTCGAACACACCAAGCACGCGGCCAAGTTCCTGACCGCGCTTCAAGATGCGGCCGCCGGCGGCGATGACAGCGAAGGCGCCCTGCTTGCGGGCCAGTTTCGGATCCTTGACGATCTGGAACAGCGGCACTTCACTGGTGCGGCGGAATACGGAAAACACGGCGCGGTCCGCAAGATGATCGATGGCGTAGTCGCGCCATTCATTGGCGGCGACCATGCGTCCGTAGAGCCTGAGGATCTGGTCCAGCTCGCGGCGGTCGAACCGTACCGGCTGATCGAGACGTTCGCGTCGCGCCTCGTGCAGCGGGATCAATATCGCGGATGCGTCCCCATCCCCCGTCCCGCCGCTGTCATCCGTCATGCCTCGATCCTTCAAAATGAATCTTTGCCAACCAAAGTTGGCGTGTTCGCGACTGAATTGCAAGGCCCGGCGAACCGAGCCCCGCGCCGCGCCGTTTTCGTCACGTCCAGTCACTTTTATGAAACGCCGTGTTGGAATTGGTGATGTTCCGCCACATTTCTGCCTTTTTTTATCCGCGCTCATGCCCCAATGTCCGACGAATTTACCGGTGTTGCCTGAGACGGTTCGGTCCGGCACCGGCTCGTAAACCCCAAGCCCCCCGCCCACGGGTCTGCGTCGGATCGAACCAACCTCGGTTCTTCTTCGGAAGAATCGGGTGCGACGATCCCAAAACCTAAATGACCGACGTCAGAAGCAAGCTGACGTCGGTTTTTTATTGGGTGGTGAGTCGAGTGCGGTTTCACCGAGCGTCGCATCCCCCTCACCCGGAGTGCCAACCGAATTGCGAAGGGGCAATTCGGGACAATCCGACCTCTCCCCGAGGGGAGAGGAGATCGCGGGGGCGCTTTATCTCTTCTCCCCTCGGGGAGAAGGTGGCCGCGAAGCGGCCGGATGAGGGGCCTCCCATCCACAGTCCTAGCGAAGATGGGGGGCGCCGGCGTCCGTTACGGCTTGTGGATGAACGCGGCGCCAAGAATGGGACCGGGCATGCCGTCCTTGCCGACCGACTGCAGCAGCACGGCGCAGCCGCCCTTTTTGGCAATCTCGCTCATCGGCAGTTCGTAGCGCTGTGCCTTGCCATGCCACATGCCGGCGGTCTGTATCCCGGTGACGGCGTTCCAGTAGGTCATCTTGCGGCCGGTATTCTCGCCCTCGCCGACCTTGACCGTCTGCGGCGGGTCGAAATAGACGATGACGACATGGGCGTCGCTGGGGCCGTTGCCGGCATCGCCGGCGTCGATCGTCACACGGTCGCTGGTGCGGCTGACCTTGACGGCGACGCGCATGCCTTCGCCGCTCTTGGCCATGCGGGCGAGCGCGCCATCGACCTCGCCGCGGCTGGCGCCGTTGACGTGGACACGGCCATTGATGACGGCCTGCGGCGTGTAGACGGAGCGGCTGCCGAAGGCGCGCATGTAATCGTATTGCCGCTCGGTGTTCTCCTTGCGGCCCAGCGTGTCCTGCCAGCCGAGATAGTCCCAATAGTCGACGTGATAGGCGAGCGCGACGATATCTTCCTTGGCGGCAAGTTCGGAGAACAGAGTATCGGCCGGCGGGCAGGAACTGCAGCCCTGGCTGGTGAACAGCTCGACCACGCCCAATGGCCTGTCGATCTGGGGCCTGTCGATCTGGACCCGGTCGGCATGGGCGCGATCGGATTCGCCGGCATGCCCGGCGCCGGCAGACGCCGAGAAGGCCAGCGCAAGAGCTGCCAGCCACAATGATTTTCGCGAGGCCATGGCCATTCCGATTCCCGCCGGTGGTGCCGGCTTTATCTTGATTGCTAAAATATGTGGCAGAACCGGAAGTCAACGGGAAGTCACGTTGCAGTGAAATTTTGCCATTGCAGCCGACCGCAACCCCGCAATAGGAAGGATCTGCGCTTCAGGATAGAAACCGATTCGGGCGGCAATCGCGATGTGGCAAACGTTTTTGGCGCCAGTCGACCTCTATTGCGAGCGGACCGGCCCGGAATTCTGGTCCGAACCCGTCAACGCCCTGACCAATCTCGCCTTCATCGCCGCCGGCCTGTGGGGCGTGCGCGAGGTGCGAAGGCTGGGCACCGGCGCCTTCGCCGAGGTGCTGGCCTGGTGGGTGGTGGCGATCGGCATCGGTTCGACGATCTTTCACACCTTTGCGACCAAGGGCACGGTCTGGGCCGACGTGCTGCCGATCGCCGGCTTCACGCTGGCCTACACGCTGTTCAATCTGCGTCGCTTCCTCGGCATGCGATGGGGCAAGGCCATCGCCATCTTCATCGCTTTCTATGTGATTGCCGGGGCGATAACCCTTGCCGTGCCGGACTGGCTGCGCCAGGCGTCGAACGGTACGACGGGCTATCTGCCGCCGTTCCTGGCGCTCGCCTTCTTCGGTGTCTGGGTGACGGGGAGCGGCAATCGCGCCGGCTGGTACAATCTGGCGGGCTCGGCGATCTTCGTCGTATCCGTCATCTGCCGGATGATCGACCCGGTGGTCTGCGGAAGCTTTCCGCTCGGAACGCACTTCCTCTGGCACATCCTCAACGGGCTGATGCTCAGCGTGCTTTTGGCGGCGGCGGCGCGGTTTGGGAAGCCGAAGGTAGGGGAATAGGGGAATAGGGGAATAGGGGAATAGGGGAATAGGGGAATAGGTATTCCCTTCCCTACTCCCTTACTGCCCTACTCCCTTACTCCCTACTAAGCTGCGAGATCGCGCAGCACGTATTGCAGGATGCCGCCGTTCTTGAAGTAATCGAGCTCATCCAGCGTATCGATGCGGCAGATGATCGGCACATTCTTCACCGTGCCGTCGCCATAGGTGACCTTGGCGATCATCGTCTGGCGCGGTTTGATGGTGCTCAAGCCGTCGATCTCGACCAGCTCGTCTCCCTTGAGGTTGAGCGATGCCCATGAGGTGCCTTCCTCGAAGACGAAGGGGATAACGCCCATGCCGACCAGGTTCGAGCGATGGATGCGCTCGAAGGACTGGGCGATGACCGCGCGGACACCAAGGAGATTGGTTCCCTTGGCCGCCCAGTCGCGCGACGAGCCGTTGCCGTATTCGACGCCGGCGAAGACAACCAGCGGCACGCCTTCCCTTTTGTATTCCATCGCCGCGTCGTAGATCGATTCCTCTTCCTTCGACGGGTAGTGGATGGTGTAGCCACCCTCGCGGCCGTTCTCGCCCAGCATGTGGTTGCGGATGCGGATGTTGGCGAAGGTGCCGCGCATCATCACCTCGTGATTGCCGCGCCGCGTGCCGTACTGGTTGAAGTCGGCGACGCCGACGCCGTGGTCGGTGAGGTATTTGCCGGCCGGCGAGGCCGCCTTGATCGATCCGGCCGGCGAAATGTGGTCGGTGGTGATCTTGTCGCCGAACAGGCCGAGCACGCGGGCGCCCTTAATGTCGCCGATCTTGCCGAAACCTGACGTCATGCCGGCGAAATAGGGCGGGTTCTGCACATAGGTCGAGTTGTCGTCCCAGGCATAGGTCTGGCCTTCCGGCGCCTTGACGTTCTGCCAGTACTCGTCGCCCTTGAAGACGTCGGCATATTTGCGGGCGAACAGCTCGCGGGTGACGTTCTTCTCGATGAACTCCTGGATCTCGGCCGAGCTCGGCCAGATATCCTTGAGGTAGACCGGCTCGCCGTTCTTGTCCTCGCCGAGCGGCTCGGTGGTCAGGTCCTTTGTGACGGTGCCGGCCAGCGCGTGCGCGACGACCAGCGGCGGCGAGGCCAGATAGTTCGCCTGCACGTCGGGCGAGACGCGGCCTTCGAAGTTGCGGTTGCCGGACAAGACCGCGGCAGCGATCAGGCCCTTGTCGTTGATGGTCTTCGAGATCGGCGCCGGCAGCGGGCCGGAATTGCCGATGCAGGTGGTGCAGCCGAAGCCGACCAGGTTGAAGCCGATCTGATCGAGTTCCTTCTGCAGGCCGGATTTCTCCAGATACTCGGCGACCACCTGGCTGCCCGGCGCCAGCGAGGTCTTCACCCATGGCTTCTGCTTCAAACCGAGGCGGTTGGCGTTGCGGGCCAGGAGGCCGGCGCCGATCAGCACACTCGGGTTCGAGGTGTTGGTGCACGAAGTGATGGCGGCGATGACGACGTCGCCATGACCGAGATCATGGTCGGTGCCTTCGACTGCGTAGCGTTTGGAGATTTCGGCGGCCTTCTTGTATTCGGTCTCCATCGCCTTGGCGAAACCTTCCGGAATGCCTTCCAGGGCGACGCGGCCCTCGGGCCGCTTGGGTCCGGCCATCGACGGGACGACGGAGCCAAGTTCCAGCTCGAGCAGATCAGTGAACACCGGATCGGTCGAGCCGGTCTCACGCCACATTCCTTGAGCCTTGGCATAGGCCTCGACCAGCGCGATGCGGTCCTCGCTGCGGCCGGACATTGTGAGATAGCGGATGGTTTCCGAGTCGACCGGGAAGAAGCCGCAGGTGGCGCCATATTCGGGCGCCATGTTGCCGATGGTGGCGCGGTCGGCCAGCGTCATGTTGGAGAGGCCCGGCCCGAAGAACTCGACGAACTTGCCGACGACGCCCTTCTTACGCAGCATCTGGGTGACGGTGAGCACGAGGTCGGTGGCGGTGACGCCTTCTTTGAGCTTGCCGGTGAGGCGGAAGCCGATCACCTCAGGCAAAAGCATGGAGACAGGCTGGCCGAGCATGGCCGCCTCGGCCTCGATGCCGCCAACGCCCCAGCCGAGCACGCCAAGGCCGTTGATCATGGTGGTGTGCGAATCGGTGCCGACGCAGGTGTCGGGATAGGCTGTCGTTTCGCCGTCCTCGGTGTTGGTCCACACCACCTGGCCGAGATATTCGAGGTTGACCTGATGGCAGATGCCGGTGCCGGGCGGCACGACGCGGAAGTTGCGGAATGCCTGCTGGCCCCATTTGAGGAATTTGTAGCGCTCCTCGTTGCGCTCATATTCCAGCTCGACATTTCGAGCGAAAGCCATCGGCGTGCCGAATTCGTCGACGATGACGGAATGGTCGATGACGAGGTCGACCGGCACCAGCGGGTTGATCTTCTGCGGATCGCCGCCGAGCGAAGCCATGGCGTCGCGCATCGCGGCAAGGTCGACCACGGCCGGAACGCCGGTGAAATCCTGCATCAGCACGCGGGCCGGGCGATAGGCGATCTCGACACCGGCGGTGCCCTTGTCGGTCAGCCAGCCGGCCACCGCCTGGATCGATTCCTTGGTGACGGAGCGGCCGTCCTCGTTGCGCAGCAGGTTTTCCAGCAGCACCTTCATCGAATAGGGCAGCTGCGAGATGCCGGTGAGACCGTTCTTCTCGGCCTCGATGAGGTCGAAATAGCCATACTCCGCGCCGCCTGCGGTCAGCGTGCGGCGGCAATTGAAACTGTCGAGGGATTTTGACACGTGCGATCCTTGTCTGTTCAGCCTGAAAGGGAACGGACGCCGATGGCATGCAATCACGCGCAAAGGTGCGGGTACGGCCATTTCCGCTGTCCGTTCCCAAGCAACCCGAGCCGTTCAAGGCGGCGCGTGCGCTGGTTCGGCGCTAATTCTGTTCCCGTGCCGACCGCTGGCACGGATGCACCGCATATAGAGAATTTTCTGGAATAGTTCTAGACAGTTGGAAAGCAAATTTGTGCGATGCGGCAGCGGCCGCGACACATGGTTTCAGGGCAGGCGAGGAATGCGGCTGATCGCCGAAAATCTGTGCGGCGAGCGAGGCGGCGAGGCGGTGTTTTCCGGCATCGATTTTGCCTTGGAGGAGTGTCGGGCGCTCATCGTCACCGGGCCGAACGGATCGGGCAAGTCGACCCTGCTGCGGGTCATCGCCGGGCTGCTGCCGGTGGCGCAAGGCAGCGTGAGGATCGAGGGTGGCGGCGAAGCGTTTCCGTCTGTTGCCTCGGCCTGTCACTACCTTGGCCACCAGAACGCAATGAAGCCGGCGCTCAGCGTGGCGGAGAATTTGCGCTTCTGGCGCGACTTCAACGGCGACGGACAGCTCGGTGTCGAAGAGGCGCTGGAAACGGTCGGGCTCGGTGGCATCGGCCATTTGCCGTTCGGCTATCTATCGACCGGGCAACGGCGCCGGGCGGCGATCGCGAAACTGCTGGTCAGCCACCGGCCATTGTGGTTGCTGGATGAGCCGACAGCAGGGCTGGACAAGGCGTCGGAGGCGCGGTTTGCGGGGTTGATGGCCAAGCATTGCACGGATGGCGGGATGATTGTCGCGGCGACGCATCTGCCGCTGGGGATCGAGGGGATGGAGTTGAGGATGGGGGAAACGGGTTGATGATGGCGCGCGAGCATCTCATACCATGCTAGCCCTCTTCCTGCGCGACATCCGCCTCAACATCCGTGCGGGCGGCGGGGCGCTGACCGGGGTCATCTTCTTCCTTGCCGTCATTGCCACCATCCCGTTCGGTGTCGGGCCGGACCTGAAGCTGCTGGCCCGCATCGGACCGGCCATCCTGTGGATCGGCGCGCTGCTGTCCTGCCTGCTCGGGCTCGACCGGTTGTTCCAAGCCGATCGCGAGGACGGGTCGCTCGATCTCCTGGTACTCGGCAATGATCGCCACATGCTGGCCTTGACGGTGCTGGTGAAATGCCTGGCGCATTGGGCGGGCAGCGTGCTGCCGCTGGTCATTGCGGCTCCCTTGCTCGGCCTGTTCATGAACATGGAGCCCCTCGGCATCGGCGCCACGGCGCTGACGCTGCTGGTCGGCACGCCGGCCATCACATTCATCGGCGCCGCCGGTGCTGCTGTGGCAGTGGCGCTGCCGCGTGGCGGGCTGCTGATCTCGGTGCTGGTGCTGCCGCTGACCATTCCGGTGCTGATCTTCGGCGTTTCGGCAAGCTATGGGGCGACCGCCAATCCCGATCCGTTTCTGCAGCCCTTCCTCATTCTTGCCGCGCTGACCCTGTTTCTTGGCGTGCTGGGTCCGGTCTCGGCGGCGCTGGCGCTGCGCCATGGCACGGATTGACGCGGCGTATGACTGCGGCGCGGCGACCGATTGCGAAGCCGACGGAGCGAGGCTAAGGAAAAGCATGTCTAGACTGGGCGACATGATCGGCTTGGAAGGCCGCACTTCAGCGGGGCCTGCCGCATGAGCGCGCATGCACTCTACGTGACCGCCGCCTATGGCATCACGGCCGTGGTGCTGGCCGGATTGATCGGCTGGATCCTGCTCGACCAGCGGGCGCGCAAGCGCGAGCTTGCCGAACTGGAGGCGTCCGGCGTGCGGCGGCGCTCCGACAAGGCGGCAAAGCCATGAGCACCGAAACGGAAACGCCGCCCCCACGCAGTCGCCGCCTGTTCGTGCTGTTGCCGCTGCTGATCTTCCTCGGCCTGGCCGGACTGTTCCTATCGCAGCTGCTGTCGGGGCGCGATGTTTCGGAAGTGCCGTCGGCGCTGATCGGCCTGCCTGCGCCGCAAACCAGCCTGCCGGCGCTGGAGGGCTCAAACCTGCCGGGGCTCGATTCGAAATCCTTCGCCGGCAAGGTCACGCTGGTCAACGTCTTTGCGTCATGGTGCGCGCCATGCCGCGAAGAGCACCCGGTGCTTCTGGCGCTGTCGCAGGACAAGCGTTTCACCATGGCGGCGCTGAACTACAAGGACCGGCCCGAAAACGCACGCCGGTTCCTCGGCGATCTCGGCAATCCGTTCCAGGCGATAGGGGTCGACGAAGCGGGCCGCGCGGCGATCGACTGGGGCGTCTATGGCGTGCCGGAAACCTTCGTCATCGGCAAGGACGGCAAGATCGCCTACAAGCATGTCGGCCCGCTGACGCCCGAGACGGCGAGAGATCTCTTGCTGCCACAGATAGACAAGGCGCTGGCGGCGTCGAACTGACGTCGCGACGCGCCTATACGCGTAGCTTCGTCATCCTAGGGCGAAGCAAGGAGCGGAGCGACGCAGCGCAGACCCTAGGATCCATGCCGCGACATTCGCCGGGAAATACCGCGGTCCGAAACGCGCGCTTGCCAGCGCGAAATCACGGATTATCGCAAAACAAATTCTGCACCGCTGTGGTGCTCGAAAATCACGGCATGGATCCTGGGGTCTTCGCAACGCTTCGCGTCGCTACGCCCAAGGATGACGAACGTGATGGGCTGACCGAATGCTCAGCCGTAGATCTGCTTGTGGATCTGGTAGAGCATTTCCGAGCGGTCGGCGCGCATGTCGGCCAGATCGCGGCTGGAAAAGCTGTCGATTTCGGCGACCAGGCGGTTGTAGTGCTTGCGCTTGGCAATGCTGTTGCGAGCGCGGGTCATGAGACTGTCGAGGATCATAGCAAGGTTCCTTTTAGCGCCGCGTTTCGGCGGCCGTTTCTTCCTCCCTTGATCGATACGAAGCATGACATAGTAATGGTGCGTTGCAAAAAGAAGATGTTGCAATGCACCATTGCGCCCAGCGCATAGCCGGTTAATGCGGCGTTGACGTCATGCGCGGAGCCGGCAAGCGATTTGTCTTGGCTGCGCTTTTTGCATGACACTGTGCGTACCCACATTGCCTTCTGTCCCTCCGGCTGGCTTGATCCGGTGTCATTGATGCCGGAGGAAAAGCATGGCGGCCGCAGACTATTATGAAATTCTCGATCAGCGCTTCGCGCGCCTGTTCAACGGCAACGCGCAGGTCGAGAAGCTGTTCACCGGATGCCAGTGGGCGGAGGGGCCGGCCTGGTTCGCCGCCGGCCGCTATGTCGTCTGGTCCGATATCCCCAACAACCGCATGCTGCGCTATGACGAGACTGACGGCAATGTCAGCGTCTTCCGGCAACCGTCCGGCAATTCGAACGGCAACAGCGTCGACCGGCAGGGCCGGCTGATCACCTGCGAGCATTCGGGCCGCCGTGTCAGCCGCACCGAGTTCGACGGCTCGGTCACCACGATCGCCGCCAAATGGAAGGGCAAGCGGCTGAATTCGCCCAACGACGCGGTGGTGAAATCCGACGGTTCTATCTGGTTCACCGATCCGAGCTACGGCATCGATACGGATTATGAGGGCGACAGGGCCGAGAGCGAAATCGGCGCCTGTCATGTCTACCGGGTCGATTCCGGCACCGGCGAGGTCGAAGCCGTCATCACCGACATGGTCCGGCCCAACGGGCTCGCCTTCTCGCTCGACGAGAGCAAGCTTTATGTCGTCGATACCGGTCGCACGCATGGCGGGCAGAATCCGGCGCATATGCGGGTGTTCAATGTCGGCAAGGGCGGCAAGAAGGTTTCGGGCGAAAAAGTCTTCGCCGACTGCACCGCCGGCCTGTTCGACGGCTTCAGGCTCGACGAGGACGGCCGCATCTGGACCAGTGCCGCCGACGGCATCCATTGCTACGATCCGGACGGCACGCTGATCGGCAAGGTCAAGGTACCGGAAGTCACCGCCAATTGCGTGTTCGGCGGCAACAAGCTGAACTGCCTCTACATCGCCGGCACCACGTCGCTCTACATGGTGCGGCTGATGGTCAACGGCGCCAAGACATACTGAGACTGGAGCACTGGCGGCCGTTCGACGGTTTCATCGAAGCGGGTCGCGAGCACGAACATCCCGGGAGGACAAAATGCCATTCGTCAACATCCGCATCGTCAAGGAAGTGATATCAGCCGATCCGGCGGGCAAGAAGGCGGACATCGCCAAAAAGGTCACGGCGGCCATCATGGACGCCACCGGGCTGAGCAACGACGATGTCTGGGTGGTTTTTGAAGAGGTCAATGCGCGCGATTGGTATGTTGGGAAGACGGATGTGGAGACGCTGCGAAAGGGTTGATTTCGAAGGCATGGCGAAGCCCCTTTCCTTCGTCATCCTAGGGCGAAGCAGTCGCGAAGCGACGTCGCGGAGACCCAAGGATCCATGCCGCGACTTTCGAGCAGGGCACAACGGTGCAATACTGTCTTTGGCGGTCCGTGTAGTATCCAACGTTAGGCTGCCCTTCTTGGACCGATGCATTCTCGGCAAAGGTCGCGGCATGGATCCTAGGGTCTGCGCCGCGTCGCTTCGCTCCTTGCTTCGCCCTAGGATGACGAATGCGTGGTGGGTCGGCACTCAACGGGCGCGGATAAAGTCCGCGAAAGCATTCAGCGAATCGCGCATCGCCAGCCGGTTCGCCGGCTCCGCCAGGATGCTCTCGACCTCCGGCGGCTTCTTGCCGAGCAGGGCAATCTCCAGCACATCGTCGCAAAGCGCGAACGACATGGTGCGCATGATCTCGGCCAGTGCGGCGCGGGCAAACAGCGAGCGCGGCGAGGCGTGCACCAGCATAGCCGGCTTGGCGACGGCGGCGTCGCGCGAGACCAGCCAATCGAGCCCGTTCTTCAGCCCGCCCGGCACGCCATGGGCATATTCCGGACAGGAGACGATCACGCCGTCGGCTCGGGTGACGGCATCGATCAATTCGGAGGCTTCGAGCGGCGTCCGCTCGCCCTCGTCGTCGGGATTGAAGATCGGCAGACAGCCAAGCCCGTCATAGACGCTGACGCGGCAGCCGGGCGGTGCGTTGCGCGCCAGTGCTGCGATCAGGGCCGAATTGCTGGAAGCCGCGCGCAGGCTTCCGGAAATGGCAAGAATGTTCAGCAAGATGGACCAGTCAGGACGAATCGTAGGGTCGAAAAACCTACCACATCGTCTTCTTGTATTCCTCGTCGAGCCAGCGGTCGGTCGCCTCGGCGGAATCGGCAACCGCCAGCTGATCGCGCATGATCTGGCCGAGCGTCGGCAGCGTCGCACGGTCGTACCAGGTTTCCGGCTTCCACAGGTCCGAGCGCATGAAGGCTTTTGCGCAATGCATGTAGGCGGCCTTGACGCTGACCACGACGACGCTTTGCGGTTCCCTGCCGTCAACGGCGAGCCGCTCGCGCAAATTTGCGTCGACGGTGATGCGGGCATCGCCGTTGACGCGCAGCGTCTCGTTCATGCCGGGAATGAGGAAGAGCAGCCCGACAGAGGGATTGAGGAGAATGTTCTCCAGCGTGTCGAGCCGGTTGTTGCCGGGCCGGTCGGGAATGGCGATGGTGGTGTCGTCGAGAACGGTGGCAAAGCCCGGTTTGTCACCCTTCGGCGTCACGTCGGCGTTGCCGGCACCGTCGGACGAGCCGATCAGCACGAACGGGCTCTTGCCGATGAAGGAGCGGCAATGGCCGTCAAGTTTTTTCAGCTCCTTGCGGATAGAACCGTCGGTCGGCCGTGGCGTCTTGTAGATCGTCCTCAACTGGTCGCGCGTGGTGATGAATTCCATGTCCCTCTCCCCAGAACGGTTCATTGTTTCACGAACGCAGAACCGCTTTTTCTACTTTCCGGTTCTCTCTTCTTTTTTGCCGGCCTTGTCCTCGAGTGAATGACGCAGGATCAGCGGCATCTGGCTGAAGGTGAACAGAAGCGTGATCGGCATGATGCCCCAGACCTTGAAAGTAACCCAGGCGTCGGTGGAAAAATTGCGCCACACCACCTCATTGACGATGGCCAGGAACAGGAAGAACAGGCCCCAGCGGAAGGTCAGTTTCCGCCAGCCTTCGGCGTCGAGGCTGAAGGCCGAATCGAAGACATAGCCAAGCAGCGACTTGCCGAAGTAGAGCCCGCCGAGCAGCACGCCGCCGAACAGCGTGTTGACGATGGTCGGCTTCATCTTGATGAAGATGTCGTCCTGCAGATAGAGCGTCAGCGCGCCGAAGATGAAGACGACGACGCCCGACACCATCGGCATGATCGGCAAGGTGCGGGTGAGCAGCCACGAGGCGATCAGGGCGATTGCCGTGGCGGCCATGAACAGCCCGGTGGCGACGAAGATCGGCCCGCCGAACTCGGCCAGAACAGGGAATTTCTGCACCAGCCATCCGCCGCGCGCATTGGCGAAGAAGAACACCATCAACGGACCCAGCTCCAGCACCAGCTTGAGCAGCGGATTGACGCCTTCCTTCTTCTGCTTCTGCGGGTCCGACGGATCGCGTTCGAGAATGGGTGGGTTCATGGAATCTCTTTCTTGCGCATGATCTGATCCAAAAAGTCTGCAACTTTTTGGGCCATGCTTGTTAGGCCACTCCAGCGATCGCCCTGGCGAATTCGCTTGCCGAGAAAGGTTCGAGGTCGTCGACCTGTTCGCCGACGCCGATGAAATAGACCGGCAATTTGTGCTTTGCCGCGATCGCCACCAGAATACCGCCGCGCGCCGTGCCGTCCAGCTTGGTCATCACCAGGCCGTTGACGCCGGCGATATTGCGGAAGATCTCGACCTGGTTGAGCGCGTTCTGGCCGGTGGTGGCGTCGACTGTCTGCAGCACGGTGTGCGGTGCTTCCGGGTCGAGTTTGCCAAGCACGCGGACGATCTTTTCGAGCTCCGCCATCAGTTCGGTCTTGTTCTGCAGGCGGCCGGCGGTGTCGATGATCAGCACGTCGGAACCGGCCTCCTTGGCCTTCTCGAAGGCGTCATAGGCGAGCCCCGCGGCATCGGCGCCGATCTTGGAGGCGATGACCGGCGATTTCGTCCGCTCGCCCCAGATCTTCAGCTGCTCGATCGCAGCGGCGCGGAACGTGTCGCCGGCGGCGAGCATCACCGACAGGCCGCCATCGGTGAGCTTGGCGGCGAGCTTGCCGATGGTGGTGGTCTTGCCGGTGCCGTTGACGCCGACCACCAGGATGACATGCGGCTTGTGCGAGAGGTCGAGCTCCAGCGGCATGGCGACATGGGTCAGCACCTTCTCAACCTCGGCCGCCATGATGGCGCGGACCTCGGTGTCGGAAACGTCCTTGCCGTAGCGGCTGGCGGCCAGCGCGTCGGTAACGCGCAAGGCCGTCTCCATGCCGAGATCGGCGCGGATCAGCACATCCTCCAGGTCCTGCAAAGTCTCTTCGTCCAGCTTGCGCTTGGTGAAGACACCGGCAATGTTGCCGGTGAGTTCCTTGGAGGAGCGGGCAAGCCCGTCCTTCATGCGCTGGAACCAGGAGCGCCTCGGTGCCGGTTCCGGTGCCTTCTGCGGCTCGGCCTTCTGCTCGACCTTTTTGGTGACGGTCACCTTGCCGGGGGCGGCTTTCGGCTCCGGCGCGGGTTGTGGAAGAGACTGCGGCTCGGGCGCGATTTCCGCAATGACCGGCTGCGATTCGATCGGCGCAGGCTGGCGAATGGGCGCCTGTATTTCGGCAGTCGGAGCTTTGGGCGTCGGCGCTGAAACTTCGCCCTTCTCCCCGTCACTATACGGGGAGAAGGTCCCGGCAGGCGGATGAGGGGCGGCGCTGGCCTCTGAAGATGGCTGAAGAGGGGACGGCGCCGGGGTCGGCACCTCGATCGGGGCTGGTGTTTCTGCCGGAACCTCGACAGGCGTCGGCACTTCGACCGGGGCCGGCTCCGGCTGCTTTTCCGGCCGCGACGGGACGATCTCCGGCTCGGCCGGCGCCGGAGTAGGGACTTCTTGCGGCTGCGGTTCGGGAGTAGGCTTCGGAACGGCGGGAGGTGTTGGTATCTCCTCGGGCGCCGGCGGCTCAGCAGGCGTCTCGGGCGCTGGTTCTTCTTCCGGCTCGGGCTCCGGCAGAGGTTCTGGCTCTGAGGGAACAGCCGGCTCTGGTACTGGCGGGATGGTTGGCTCCGGCTCGGGCACCGGTTCCTCGACAGGCGCCGGCTGCGGCGCAGGAATTATCTCCGGCTCGGCCGGCGTCGGCGTCGTTTCCGCCTCGGGCCGCGGCTCGTCGCGCTTCAAGAACTCCGGAACGACCTGTTCGGCCGCCGGCTTCAGCGCATCGAGTGCTTCCCATTTGATCGGCGGCAGCGGGGCGGTCTCGTCGATCCGCTCCTCGACCACCTCTTTCTTGCCGAACGAAAATATCTTCTTGAAAAAACCAGCCATGCTTTGCGTTTCTCAGGCGGCGCGGGCGGCAAGCGGCGCCGCGATCAGCCGGATACCATCGTGGCCTGATATCTCAGCCTCGACGATCTCACCCGGTGCGCCCGTGCCGAGTGCGGCAAGCGTAAAACCCTCGGTGCGGCCAAGGCCGTCGCGCTCGATCAGGATCGACTGACGCGTACCGGTGAGCGACGACAGATGCCTGATATACGCAGCTTCACCGGCTGCGCGCAGCCGGGCGGCGCGCTGTTTGACCACCTCGCGGCGGAGCTGCGGCATGCGCGCGGCGGGCGTGCCTTCGCGTGGGCTGAAGGGGAAGACGTGGAGATGGGTCAGGCCACACTCCTCGACGATTTTCTCCGAGTTCTCGAACATTTCGTCGGTCTCGGTCGGGAAACCGGCGATGATGTCGGCGCCAAAGACGATACCGGGGCGCAGCTTGCGCACATCCTCGCAGAAGCGGATCGACTGATCGCGCAGATGGCGGCGCTTCATCCGCTTCAGGATCATGTCGTCGCCCGATTGCAGCGACAGATGCAAATGCGGCATCAACCTGGGCTCGGTGGCGATGGCATTGAGCAAATCGTCGTCAGCTTCGATCGAATCGATCGACGACAGCCGCAGCCGCTTCACGTCGGGCACCTGTTTCAGGATTGTTTTCACCAGCCTGCCGAGCTTCGGTGCGCCCGGCAGATCGGCGCCGAATGATGTCATGTCGACGCCGGTCAGCACGATCTCGGCATAGCCGTTGCCGGCGAGCCGCTTGACCTGCTCGACCACGGCGCCCATGGGCACAGAGCGCGAATTGCCGCGGCCGTAGGGAATGATGCAGAAGGTGCAGCGGTGGTCGCAGCCGTTCTGCACCTGGACGAAGGCGCGCGCCCGGCCCTCGATGGCGTCGACCATGTGGCCTGCGGTCTCACGCACCGAAAAGATATCGTTGACGCGCGCCTTCTCGGTGTCGTTGACGCCGAAATCCGGCAGCGCGCGATAGGAGTTGGCGTTCAGCTTCTCCTCATTGCCAAGCACGAGATCGACCTCGTCCATGGCGGCGAATTTTTCAGGCTCGGTCTGCGCGGCGCAGCCGGTGACGATGATGCGCGCCCGCGGGTTGTCGCGGCGGGCCTTGCGGATCGCCTGTTTGGCCTGGCGCACTGCTTCGCCTGTCACGGCGCAGGTGTTGAAGATCACGGCGCCACCTTCCAGCGCGCTCAGGCCGGCACTTTCAGCCTCGCGCCGCATCACCTGCGATTCATAGGTGTTGAGCCGGCAGCCGAAGGTGACGATATCGATTCCCGGGGATATCGGGCTCTTGGGCAGAGCGGACATCAGGCCGCGCTTTCAGTGTCGCGGGCCCATGTCCCGTTCGACGGGTCGAAGCTGCCGGAAAATTCCCATTCGGCAGCGCCCGTCAGGACCACATGGTCATCGTCGCGCCATTCGACATGCAGCGTACCGCCGCCGGGGGTCAACAGGCTAACGCTGCGGCCGGTCCGGCTGGTACGGGCGGCTGCGACCACGGCGGCGCAGGAGGCCGAGCCACAGGCCTTGGTCAGGCCGGCGCCGCGCTCCCATGTGCGGATGATCATGGTTTCGGGCGAAGTAACCTGAGCGATGGTTATGTTGGCGCGCTCGGGGAACATCGGGTGGTTCTCGAGCAGCGGGCCGAAGCGGTCGAGCTCATAGGACCAGACGTCATTGTCGACCCAGAAGATGGCGTGCGGATTGCCCATCGAGACGACCGAGGGTGAATGCAGCACCGGCGCGTCGATCGGGCCGATCTGCAGCTCGATCATCCGGGTGTCGCGGAACTCCTCGGCCAGCGGGATATCCTGCCAGCCGAAGCGCGGCGTGCCCATATCGACCGAGATCGAACCGTCGGCATGTTCGCGCGCATTGAGGATGCCCGCCACGGTTTCGAAGGTGAAGATCTTCTGGCCGGTCTCGGCGGCGAGCGCCTGGACGACGCAGCGCATGCCATTGCCGCAGGCCTGGGCGCTGGTTCCATCGGAATTCAAGATGTCGATGAAAAAGGCGGTGCCCGGCGTCCTGGCGTCATGGATCGCCATGATCTGGTCGAAGCTGGTCGCGGCATCGGCGTTCAGCGTAATCGCCGCCGCCGCCGCCACCCGATCGGCACGGCCACGCATATCGGCAACGATGATCTCGTTGCCGATGCCGTTCATCTTGGCGAAAGGGGCAGTGCTGGCCATTGCTCCGAAAAATTCCGTGTCCGTTTGGCGCTATATGGCGGAAACGGGCAGGAATTACCAGTGCGCCGCGGCTTGGTCACGGCGAAAGCGCCGGACTTATGTGACGGCGAAAATGCCCAGCACCACCAGCAGGAAGATGATCAGAACGATGCCGATAAGGATGCGCGCACCGGTGGCGGCCGCACCTGCCAGAGCCGGCATGCCGAGCAGGCTCGCCGCCGCGGCGACGATCAGGAGAATGATGATCCATTTGAGCATGGCAATGCCTCGCAAACCGACAGACTTTTCAACCACTTGAAAACGCGGTTGCCGCGCTGGGGTTCCGTCGAAACCGATGCGGATCAGGGCGCTATGTGCTCCGGTACGTCCCAGACCTCGCCCGGCCGCAAGGCGCGAAAGCGCTCGCGTGCGATGCCTTGATCGTCAAGCGCCTCGGTCAATTTGCGCGCCGGCTCGTCGATCGGCTCGTCGGTGAGCTGGAAAGTGCCCCAGTGGCAGCCGGCGGCATGGGCGGCATTGCACAGCGTCATACCTTGCACCGCTTCCCCAGGGTTCTGGTGCTGCGGCGCCATGAACCAGCGTGGCTCATAGGCGCCGATCGGCAGGATGGCGAAGCGGAAACCGCCATGTTTCTCGGCCATCAGCCGGTAGTTGATGCCATTGTGAAAGCCGGTGTCGCCGGCGAAATAGAGCCTGCTGTCAGGTGTTTCGACGACGAAGCCGGCCCACAGCGCCATGCGCCGGTCGCGGGCGCCACGCGCCGACCAGTGATGCACCGGCTCGACATGGACAGCGGCGCCATTGCCGATCTCGACCCTGTCGCCCCAGTCATGCGCCGACAGTCGCATGCCTGGCACGGCGGCTTCGATGATGGCGTCGTTGCCGAGCGGAGTGAGCACCAGCGGGTCGTGGCCGCCCTTCAGCCGCTTCAACGTGGCGAGGTCGAGATGGTCATAGTGGTTGTGGCTGACCAGAACGAGGTCGATCGGCGGCAGGTCGGCAAAGGCGATGCCTGGCGCATTGATGCGTTTTGGTCCGGCGAAGGAAAGCGGCGACGCGCGCAGCGACCACACCGGATCGGTAAGAATGTTCAGACCGGCCGTCTGGACCAGCAAGGTGGAATGACCAACCATGGTCACTTCCAGCGCGGCGCCCTCGACCCGAGCCGTCGGTTTCGCCTGCGGAAAGGGGCTTGCATCGCTCGCCGGCCATTTCGAGCGCTGGCCATTCAACTGCCATTTCAGCAGGTCGGCGAAACGGCCGGGTGGCTGGCCGTCGGGATTGAAGAACAATGCGCCGTCGAAATGGTCGCTGGGCGGGCCGCTGTAATAGCGATTGGCGGCAGTCTTTCTCGCGGCCAATTTGCGGCTCCAGCAGGGTTTCGTTTTCCAGACATAGGCGCTAAGGCGGTTCGCGCAAGCGTCCACCGACGAAGTGTTGACTGGAATCCCAAGCGACGCGCGACAAGCGGTCAGCCGTCCCATTGCGATAAAATTGCAACACTTCTGGCTGCAAACTGTATTTTAACCATATCGGGTTGAAATTTCGCCACCTTCTCCATCTTGGTGGGGGTGAGATTGTGCGGACGGCTTCCCCCCAGCCGGATCCGACGGAGGTTGGAATGACTTTTTCGAAGACCGGTCTGGTGGCCATATCGCTGGCGGCGCTCGTGGCGAGCGGCTGTTCGACCTCACGTTTTTCCTCGATGGATGACCAGCAGCCGGCACCGCTGGAGGCCGCGCCCGCCGGCAAGGTGACGGCGAACCAATTGCCGCCGCCAGCATCGCCCGGCACCACCGACCCGTCGCAATTCCCGACCGCTCCCGCAAACACGCAGGTCGCCGCGCTGCCTTCGGACGGTTCGGCGCCAGCCGGCGCTTCGGACGTGACCGCCGCCAGCGTTGCCGGTGTCTGGAACGCCAGCGTTGCGGGCCAGAGCTGCAAGGTGGCGACACCGCAGACCAAATTCGGCGCCGGCTTCCGCGCCGGTCCGCTGCATTGCCCGGCGCCGATGGACGGCATCAAGTCGTGGAACGTCGCCGGCAAGCAGCTGACGCTCTATGACGAGAGCGGCGGTGCGCTGGCGCGGCTCTATTCCTCGGGCGGCTCGAAATTCGACGGCCAGACTTCCAACGGCCAGCCGATTTCACTTACGAGATAGTTTTTGTTTTACGCAATTCCGGTTCCCGGAATCGCTCCAGAACGACGTGACCGATGCATCTGCGTGACGGCCTCCAGACCCATGCGACCGTCAGGCAGCGCTACGACCATCTGGTGGAAACCGGTACGATCGACCGCGATCCGGCGCAGGAACGGATCGTTGCGGCGCTCGACCGGCTGACCGATGAGATTTCGGCCAAGCGGCTGGCGCATAAGTCGAGCGCGCTGGGTTGGCTGTTCGCCCGCAAGCGCCAGACGCATGAGGCCGTCAAAGGCCTCTACATCCATGGCGGCGTCGGCCGCGGCAAGACCATGCTGATGGACATGTTCTTCGACTTGCTGCCGGTGCGGCGCAAGCGCCGCGTCCACTTCAACGACTTCATGGCCGACGTGCAGGACCGTATCCAGAAGCACCGGCAGGCGCGCAAGGATGGCGACGTCAGGGAAGAGGATCCGATCCCGCCGGTGGCCAAGGCCCTTGCGGAGCAAGCCTGGGTGCTGTGCTTCGACGAGTTCTCGGTCACCGACATTGCCGACGCGATGATCCTGTCCAGGTTGTTTTCGGCGCTGTTTGCCAGCGGCGTGGTGCTGGTCGCCACCTCGAATGTGGCGCCGGAAAACCTCTACACCGACGGGCTGAACCGCCAGCTTTTCCTGCCCTTCATCGGCATATTGGAGCGGCACACACAGGTGCTGGCGCTCGACGCCGACAAGGACTACCGGCTGGAAAAGCTCGCCCGGACACCGGTCTATGTGACGCCGGCCGATGCGGCGGCGGACCAGCTACTCGACGAGGCCTGGCAAGCCATGACGCGGGGCGCGCCGACCGCCGAGACATCGATTGCCCTCAAAGGGCGGCAGGTGATCGTGCCGCGTGCGGCGGGCGATGCGGCGCGGTTCTCCTTCGCCGATCTCTGCGAGAAGCCGCTTGGCGCGCGTGATTTCCTCGCGATCGCCGGGCGCTTCTCAACCATTTTCATCGACCACGTCCCGGTGCTCGGCGAAGGCAAGCGCAACGAGGCCAAGCGCTTCATCCTTCTGGTCGACACGCTCTACGACCATCATGTGCGGCTGGTGGTGAGCGCCGAAGCGCAGCCGCCACAGCTTTATGTGGCCAAGCGCGGCGTCGAAGTCTTCGAGTTCGAGCGCACCGCATCGCGGCTGATCGAGATGCAAAGCCGCGACTGGCTGGAGGATTGGGCGGAGCGGCAGAAAGGGAAGCCGGCGCCAGAGGGACAGCAGGCGCAGGCCTAGAAATCGGATCCGTAGCGTTCCTTCGCGCGCCTCTATCTCGCCAGCACGATCAAGGGCTCTGTTGTTGTCGAGCCAGCCGATCCGGCCTGACCTGCTCGTCGAACACATCCTTGGCGACCACCATCACAAGGGTGTCATCGCCAGCATCCAGCCTTACGATTTCCATCTTCATCGGCTACTTCTTCTCAAGCCGGCTTATAAACTTTGACGTTTACGTAAATCCCAAATGATCTAACCGATTGAAAACACTGACACCAAAATAATCGTTTGAATTTTTTCCATGCCGGGGCTATTGGGTGCGGCGAAAATTCGCGGTTCCCCGCAGCATTCCGGACTCTTCTTCGACGCCGCCATCAAATCACCAGAGATTTGAGACGTCGTCACCGACAAAGGGAAAACATCCTCATATGGCACGCAACAAGATAGCGCTTATCGGCTCTGGCATGATCGGCGGCACGCTCGCTCACATGATCGGCCTCAAGGACCTCGGCGACGTGGTGCTGTTCGATATTGCCGAAGGTATCCCGCAGGGCAAGGGGCTCGATATCGCGCAGTCGTCGCCTGTCGATGGCTTCGACTCCAGGCTCACCGGAATCAACGACTATGCCGGCATCGAAGGCGCCGACGTCTGCATCGTCACCGCCGGCGTGCCGCGCAAGCCCGGCATGAGCCGCGACGACCTTCTGGGCATCAACCTCAAGGTCATGGAACAGGTCGGCGCCGGGCTGAAGAAGTACGCGCCGAAGGCCTTCGTCATCTGCATCACAAACCCGCTCGACGCCATGGTCTGGGCGCTTCAGAAGTTCTCAGGCCTGCCCAACAGCCATGTCGTTGGCATGGCCGGCGTGCTCGACAGCGCGCGCTTCCGCTATTTCCTGGCCGAGGAATTCAAGGTCTCGGTCGAGGACGTTACCGCCTTCGTGCTCGGCGGCCACGGCGATTCCATGGTGCCGATGATCCGCTACTCGACAGTATCGGGCATTCCGCTGCCCGACCTCATCAAGATGGGCTGGACCTCGAAGGAGAAGCTCGACCAGATCGTACAGCGCACCCGCGACGGCGGCGCCGAGATCGTCGGCCTGCTCAAGACCGGTTCGGCTTATTATGCCCCGGCAGCTTCGGCGATCTCGATGGCTGAAGCCTATCTCAAGGACAAGAAGCGCGTGCTGCCCTGCGCGGCGTATCTCTCCGGCCAGTATGGCGTCAAGAACACCTATGTCGGCGTTCCCGTGGTGATCGGCGCCGGCGGCGTCGAGCGCATCATCGAGATCGAACTCAACAAGAGCGAGCAGAAGATGTTCGACTCCTCTGTGGCGACGGTGCAGGGCCTGACCGAGGCCTGCGTCAAGATCGCGCCGCAACTCGCCTCCAAATGAATCTCCAGTAAGTGAACCCCCAGTCGATCCGGAGACCATCCAGATGAACATCCATGAGTATCAGGGCAAGGCGCTGCTGAAGAGCTTTGGCGCGCCGGTGGCCGAAGGCGTGCCGGTGTTCAAGGCGAGCGAAGCGGAAGCCGCCGCCAAGGCGCTGCCGGGCCCGCTCTATGTGGTGAAGAGCCAGATCCATGCCGGCGGCCGCGGCAAGGGCAAATTCACCGAGCTCGGCCCGGACGCCAAGGGCGGTGTGCGGCTGGCGAAATCGGTGGCCGACGTCGTCGCCAACGCCAACGAGATGCTGGGCAACACGCTGGTGACCAAGCAGACCGGTCCGGCCGGCAAGCAGGTCAACCGCCTCTACATCGAGGACGGTGCCGACATCGAACGCGAGCTCTATCTGTCGATCCTGGTCGACCGTTCGGTCGGCCGCATCGCCTTCGTCGTCTCGACCGAAGGCGGCATGGACATCGAAGCGGTCGCCCATGACACGCCCGAAAAGATCATCACCGTCGCCATCGATCCGGAAAAAGGCGTCACGGCAGCCGACCTGAAGGCGCTCAACGGCGCGCTCAAGCTCGACGGCGATGCGGCCAAGGACGGCGATACGCTGTTCCCGATCCTCTACAAGGCCTTCGTCGAGAAGGACATGAGCCTGCTCGAGGTCAACCCGCTGATCGTCATGAAGAACGGCCGGCTGCGCGTGCTCGACGCGAAAGTGTCGTTCGACAACAACGCGCTGTTCCGCCACCCCGACGTGCTCGAACTGCGCGACACCACCGAAGAGGACGAGAAGGAAATCGAGGCGTCGAAATACGACCTCGCCTATGTCGCGCTCGACGGCAATATCGGCTGCATGGTCAACGGCGCCGGCCTTGCGATGGCGACGATGGACATCATCAAGCTCTATGGCGCCGAGCCCGCCAACTTCCTCGATGTCGGTGGCGGTGCGTCGAAGGAAAAAGTGACGGCTGCGTTCAAGATCATCACCAAGGATCCGGCGGTCAAGGGTATCCTGATCAACATCTTCGGCGGCATCATGAAGTGCGACATCATTGCCGAGGGCGTCATTGCCGCGGTCAAGGAAGTCGGCCTGGAAGTGCCGCTGGTGGTGCGCCTGGAAGGCACCAATGCCGAGCTTGGCAAGAAGATCATCAACGACAGCGGTCTCAACGTGGTGTCGGCCGATGATCTCGACGACGCAGCCAAGAAGATCGTGGCGGCGGTGAAGGGCTGAGCGGATGCCTCCGCGCAAGATAAACCTCGTCGAGGCGGCCGATCGGACCATCAGCAAGGTTTTCGATCCGCATATCGCCGGCGATGTCAACGACAGCCAGGCGAAGGTCGCCAAGTTCGGCGAGATGTTCGACTGGCATGCGCATGACAATGAGGACGAAGCCTTCCTCGTGCTGCGCGGGCGTATCGCCATCGATTTCCGCGACGGTCCGGTCGAGCTCGGCGAGGGCGATTTCATCGTCGTGCCGCGCGGCGTCGAACACCGGCCGCGCTCGCTGACCGCGGAACCCGTGGTGCTGATGTTCGAGCCGGCAACGACGCTCAACACCGGCAATGCCAAAAGCGACCTCACCGTCGCCGACCTGAAGCGGCTGTAACGAACTTGCGACTGCCACACAGTTACACATATACTGTGTGAAGTAGGCGCAGGAGAAAAGAGAAATGAAGAACATCACTCTGGCAGTCGAAGACGAGGTCTTGGAGCAGGTCAAGCTGACGGCCGCCGAACAGCGAACGACCGTCAACGCCATGGTGCGGGAGTTTTTCTCGGCAGTGGCCGCCAAGCGGTACGCCAAGGACGAGGCACGGCAGGCCCTTCTGCGGCTCGCCCGCGAGGCGGCAGGCGACATGGGTGGCAAGAAATGGAACCGGGAAGCTCTCTATGATCGCTGACTGCTTCCTCGACACGAACATCCTCGTCTATGCCGCCATCGGACACAAGGCCGAGCGCGCGAAGTATGAGCGCGCCGTGGAGTTGATCGCCAAGGAAGACTATTCGACCTCCGCACAGGTGCTGCAGGAGTTCTATGTCAACGTGACCAAGCGAGCTGAGGTCACACTGGCGCCGGCGAAGGCGGCCGAATGGGTCGCCGCGATCTCCATGAAGCCCTGCCAGGATCTGGATAGCGCCGTTGTAATGCGGGGCATCGCGAACGCGCAACGCTACCAGATTTCATATTGGGATGGCGCCATCATCGCCGCCGCCGAGCGCCTTGGCGTCAAGATACTCTACACCGAAGACCTCAACCACGGGCAGTCTTATGGCTCCGTGGTCGCCATGAACCCCTTCCGCAATCACTGATCAGGTCGCAAAAAATGTCCATTCTCGTCGACAAGAACACCAAGGTGCTGGTGCAGGGCCTGACCGGCAAGACCGGCACGTTCCACACCGAACAGGCGCTGTCTTATCACGGCACGAAAATGGTCGGCGGCATCCACCCGAAGAAGGGTGGCGAGACGTGGACCGGCGCGAAGGGCGAGAGCCTGCCGATCTTCGCCACCGTCGCCGAGGGCAAGGAAAAGACCGGCGCCAACGCCTCCGTCGTCTATGTGCCGCCGGCGGGTGCCGCCGAGGCCATCCTGGAAGCGATTGAGGCCGAGATCCCGCTGATCATCTGCATCACCGAAGGTATCCCGGTGATGGACATGATCAAGGTCAAGGCGCGGCTCGACCGCTCGACGTCGCGGCTGATCGGGCCGAACTGCCCGGGCGTGCTGACGCCCAACGAATGCAAGATCGGCATCATGCCCGGAAACATCTTCCGCAAGGGCTCGGTCGGCGTTGTTTCGCGGTCGGGAACGCTTACCTATGAGGCAGTGTTCCAGACCACCAATGTCGGCCTCGGCCAGACCACCGCCGTTGGCATTGGCGGCGACCCCGTCAAGGGCACCGAATTCATCGACGTGCTCGAAATGTTCCTCGCCGATGACGAGACCAGGTCGATCATCATGATCGGCGAGATCGGCGGTTCCGCCGAGGAAGACGCCGCGCAGTTCCTCAAGGACGAAGCCAAGCGTGGCCGAAGCAAGCCGATGGCCGGTTTCATCGCCGGGCGCACGGCGCCGGCCGGCCGCACCATGGGCCATGCGGGCGCGGTCATCTCCGGCGGCAAGGGCGGCGCGGAAGACAAGATCGCGGCGATGGAATCGGCTGGGATAAAAGTATCGCCCTCGCCGGCGCGGCTAGGCACGACGCTGGTCGAGGCGATCAAAGGGTAAGGGAATAGGGGAGTAAGGGAGTAGGGCAGTAGGGAAAATAGCAGCGGCAAAAAGCCCTACTCCCCTATTCCCTTATTACCCTACTCCCCTCCAAAAACAGGAGACGGAGCCAGGCTCCGCGGACAAAAATGGCAAGACAAGATCAGGCCAACGACCAATTTTCGCTCACCTCATTCCTCTATGGCGGCAACGCCGATTACATCGACGCGCTCTACGCTGCCTATGAGGACGATCCCGCCTCGGTCAATCCCGAATGGCAGGAGTTCTTCGCCGGGCTGAAAGACGATGCCGGCGATGTGCGCAGGAACGCCAAGGGCGCCTCCTGGGCCAAGCCCTCCTGGCCGCTGCAGGCGAATGGCGAACTGGTCTCGGCGCTCGACGGCAACTGGGGCATCGTCGAGAAGACGATCGAAAAGAAGGTCAAGGACAAGGCGGTCACCAACGGCGTCGTCCTGTCCGATGCCGACGTGCATCAGGCGACGCGCGATTCGGTGCGCGCCATCATGATGATCCGCGCCTACCGCATGCGCGGCCATCTGCACGCCAATCTCGATCCGCTCGGCATCGCCAAGCCGCTCGAGGATTACAACGAGCTGTCGCCGGAGAACTATGGCTTCACCGAAGCCGACTATGACCGGCCGATCTTCCTCGACAATGTGCTCGGGCTTGAATTCGGCACCATCCGGCAGATGCTGGAAATCCTGACCCGAACCTATTGCTCGACGCTCGGCGTCGAGTTCATGCATATTTCGGACCCCGAGGAAAAGGCCTGGATCCAGGCCCGCATCGAAGGCGCCGACAAGGAGATCACCTTCACCGCCACCGGCAAGAAGGCGATCCTGCAGAAGCTGGTCGAGGCCGAAGGCTTCGAGCAGTTCATCGACGTCAAGTACAAGGGCACCAAGCGCTTCGGCCTCGATGGCAGTGAAGCGCTGATCCCGGCGCTGGAGCAGATCGTCAAGCGCGGCGGCCAGCTCGGCATGAAGGAGATCGTGCTCGGCATGGCGCATCGCGGCCGGCTGAACGTGCTCTCCCAGGTGATGGCCAAGCCGCACCGCGCCATCTTCCACGAGTTCAAGGGTGGCTCGGCCGCCCCCGACGAGGTCGAGGGTTCGGGCGACGTCAAGTACCATCTCGGCGCCTCGTCGGACCGCGAGTTCGACGGCAACAAGGTGCATCTGTCCCTGACTGCCAACCCCTCGCATCTGGAAATCGTCGATCCGGTGGTGATGGGCAAGGCGCGCGCCAAGCAGGATTACCTGTTCGGCCGCAGCCGCGAGGAGATCGTGCCGCTGGAAGAGCGCGCCAAGGTGCTGCCGCTCTTGCTGCATGGCGATGCCGCCTTCGCCGGCCAGGGCGTGATCGCCGAGATCCTCGGCCTGTCCGGCCTGCGCGGCCACCGCGTCGCCGGCACGCTGCATTTCATCATCAACAACCAGATCGGTTTCACCACCAACCCGCGCTTCTCGCGCTCGTCGCCCTATCCATCCGACGTGGCCAAGATGATCGAGGCGCCGATCTTCCACGTCAATGGCGACGACCCGGAAGCCGTGGTGCACGCCACCAAGGTGGCGATCGAATTCCGCATGAAGTTCTTCAAGCCTGTTGTGGTCGATATGTTCTGCTATCGCCGCTTCGGCCACAATGAGGGCGACGAGCCGGCCTTCACACAGCCGATCATGTACCGCAACATCCGCACCCACAAGACGACCGTGCAGATCTACGGCGACCGGCTCATCGCCGAGGGTCACATCAGCCAGGCTGAACTCGACCAGCTCAAGGCCGACTGGCGGGCGCATCTGGAATCCGAATGGGAAGTCGGCCAGCATTACAAGCCCAACAAGGCCGATTGGCTGGACGGCGCCTGGTCGGGCCTGCGCACCGCCGATAACCAGGACGAGCAGCGGCGCGGCAAGACCGCCGTGCCGGTCAAGACGCTGAAGGAAATCGGCAAGAAGCTGACCGAGGTGCCGAAGGATTTCGAGGCGCACAAGACAATCATCCGCTTCCTCGAAAACCGCCGCCAGGCGATCGAATCCGGCGAAGGCATCGACTGGTCGACGGCCGAGGCGCTGGCCTTCGGCGCCATCCTGCTCGACGGCAATCCGATCCGCCTGTCGGGGCAGGATTCCGAACGCGGCACCTTCTCGCAGCGCCATTCCGTGCTCTACGACCAGCGCGACGAGACCCGCTACATCCCGCTCAACAATCTGTCGGCGGCTCAAGCCGGCTACGAAGTCATCAACTCGATGCTGTCGGAAGAGGCGGTGCTGGGCTTCGAATATGGTTACAGCCTGGCCGAGCCCAAGGCGCTGACCTTGTGGGAGGCGCAGTTCGGCGACTTTGCCAACGGCGCCCAGGTGGTGTTCGACCAGTTCATCTCGTCGGGCGAACGCAAGTGGCTCAGAATGTCGGGCCTCGTGTGCCTGTTGCCGCATGGCTATGAAGGCCAGGGTCCGGAACACTCCTCGGCCCGGCTCGAACGCTTCCTGCAGCTTTGCGCCGAAGACAACATGCAAGTGGCCAACTGCACGACGCCGGCCAACTACTTCCACATATTGCGCCGGCAGCTGAAGCGCGACTTCCGCAAGCCGCTGATCCTGATGACGCCGAAGTCGCTGCTGCGCCATAAGCGGGCAGTGTCGACGCTGCCGGAAATTTCGGGCGAAAGCTCGTTCCACCGGTTGCTGTGGGACGATGCGCAGCTGCTTTCCGGCCAGGCGATCAAGCTCACCAAGGATTCGAAGATCCGCCGCGTCGTGCTGTGTTCGGGCAAGGTCTATTACGACCTCTATGAGGAGCGCGAAAAGCGCGGCATCAACGACATCTATCTGCTGCGCGTCGAGCAGCTTTATCCGTTCCCGGCCAAGGCGCTGATCACCGAACTGTCGCGGTTCCGCAATGCCGAGATGGTCTGGTGCCAGGAAGAGCCCAAGAACATGGGCGCCTGGTCGTTCATCGACCCGTATCTGGAATGGGTGCTGGCGCATATCGACGCCAAGCATCAGCGGGTGCGCTACACCGGCCGTCCGGCTGCCGCCTCGCCGGCGACCGGACTGATGTCGAAGCATCTCGCCCAGCTCGCCGCCTTGCTCGAAGACGCGCTTGGTGAATAGAGAAGATCTGGGCGAATAACAGAACCGAAAGAAAACGGACAGGCACAATGGCTACCGAAATCCGCGTTCCCACTCTCGGCGAATCCGTCACTGAAGCGACCGTCGGCAAATGGTTCAAGAAGGTTGGCGATACAATCGCCGCCGATGAACCGCTGGTCGAACTCGAGACCGACAAGGTGACGGTGGAGGTGCCTGCCGCCGCCGCCGGCACTCTGGGTGAGATCACCGTCAAGGAAGGTGAGACGGTCGGTGTCGGCGCGCTGCTGGGTTCGATTTCGGCAGGCGGCGCGGCCGCCGCGCCGGCAACCAAGCCGCAGGCGGTGTCGCAGGCCTCGTCGCCGGATGCCGCATCGACCGGCAAGCAGGCCGCGGCCGAGACCGCCAAGATCGCCGGCGACGCCGGCCCGGTCGAACCGCGCACCATGCCGCCGGCACCGGCCGCGGCCAAGCTGATCGCCGAAAGCAATCTCTCGGTCGACCAGATCTCCGGTTCGGGAAAGCGTGGCCAGGTGCTGAAAGGCGACGTGCTCGACGCCATCTCCAAAGGCGCGCCGTCACAGCCGGCAGAGACGCCGAAGGCGGCACCTGCACCGGTTGCCGTGCGCGCGCCATCCTCCGGCGACGACGCCTCGCGCGAGGAGCGCGTGCGCATGACCAAGCTGCGCCAGACCATCGCGCGCCGCCTCAAGGAAGCGCAGTCGACCGCCGCCATGCTGACCACCTTCAACGAGGTCGACATGTCAGCGGTGATGGCGCTGCGCACCAAATACAAGGACGTGTTCGAGAAGAAGCACGGCGTGAAGCTCGGCTTCATGGGCTTCTTCACCAAGGCCGTCACCCACGCGCTGAAGGAAATCCCTTCGGTCAATGCCGAGATCGACGGCACCGACATCATCTTCAAGAACTATGCCCATATCGGCGTCGCCGTCGGCACCGAAAAGGGCCTCGTCGTCCCGGTCGTGCGCAATGCCGACCAGATGTCGATCGCCGAGATCGAGAAGGACATCGGCCGGCTGGGCATCGCCGCCCGCGACGGCAAGCTGTCGGTCGCCGACATGCAAGGCGGGACGTTTACGATTTCCAACGGCGGCGTTTACGGGTCGCTGATGTCGACGCCTATCCTCAACGCGCCGCAGTCGGGCATTCTGGGCATGCACAAGATCCAGGAGCGGCCTGTCGTGGTCGGCGGCCAGATCGTGATCCGGCCGATGATGTACCTGGCACTCAGCTACGATCACCGCATCGTCGACGGTAAGGAAGCGGTGACTTTCCTGGTCCGCGTCAAGGAAAGCCTGGAGGATCCGGAACGGCTGGTGCTTGATCTCTGAGGTCTGGTGCTGATCCGGCTGTTGGAATGCGTGCCGGAGGAAGGGATCTGCGCGGCAGAATGACGACCCGTTCCCTTAGCCTTTCCAAGGTGCTTTCGATCGCATCGATCGCGGCCGGCATGGTGCTGGCCACCGCCGGCGCCCATGCAGCCTGTCCGATCGAGCTTGCCGTCTATGGTGACGCCCAGAGCGGCAGCGAAATCGATTTCACGCCGACCGGCACCTCGGCGACCGTCACCAACAGCTTCCGCATGATCCTCGATAACAATGTGGTGCTCAACGGTATCGTTATGTGGAACGAAGGCGTGTCGCGGCCGAACGGCGCGCTGATGTACAAATGCCCCGAAGGCGACGTCACCGGCGAGGAGCTTGCTGCCTGCACGCCTTGGCATGGCGTCATCTACACGTCGGATGACAAGGGCAACATCGGACTGCTGCCGGCCGAAGGGGTCGAAGCGCCGAAGACGCTGATCCTGCCGGACCTCGGGCCGGCGTTGCGCCAATCCTCGGCCTATGGCGGCAGCGGGTTTTCGAAAGTGCCGTGGGATGTGTTTGTCTTGAAGGGATGCCAGGAATGAGCGAGGCGAAAAAGGTGCTGCTGGTCACCGGCGGCAGCCGCGGCATTGGCGCCGCGGTCTGCCGGCTAGGATCGAAGGCCGGCTACCGCGTGGCGGTCAACTATGCCTCGAACCAGGCTGCCGCTGACGCAGTGGTCGCCGAGATCAAGGCCGGCGGCGGCGAGGCCTTAGCCGTCAAGGGCGATGTCGGCAGCGAGGCCGATATCGTGGCCATGTTCGAGGCCGTCGACCGCGCCTATGGCCGGCTCGATGCCTTCGTCAACAATGCCGGCATCGTCGACGTCAAGGCGCGTGTCGACGAGATGGACGTCGCGCGGCTGGAGCGCATGATGCGCATCAATGTCGTCGGCTCGTTCCTGTGTGCCCGCGAAGCGGTGAAGCGCATGTCGACCCGTCATGGGGGGGCGGGCGGATCGATCGTCAACATCTCGTCGGCGGCAGCGACATTGGGCTCGCCGGGCGAATTTGTCGACTATGCCGCCTCCAAGGGTGCCATCGACACGTTCACCGTCGGGCTCGCCCGTGAGGTCGCACTGGAAGGCATTCGCGTCAATGCGGTGCGGCCCGGCCTCATCGATACCGAGATCCATGCCTCCGGCGGGCAGCCGGACAGGATAGAGCGGTTCCGCGACCTGCTGCCGATGAAAAGAGCCGGCACGGCTGATGAAGTCGCGGGCGCGGTTCTCTATCTTCTATCCGACGCCGCGTCCTATACGACGGGCGCGATCCTGAATGTAAGCGGCGGCCGCTGAGCGCCAAGCAAAGGGAAACAAACATGGCTTATGACGTCGTTATCATCGGATCGGGACCGGGCGGCTATGTCTGCGCCATCAAGGCGGCGCAGCTCGGGCTCAAGGTTGCGGTGGTCGAGAAGAATGCCACCTTCGGCGGCACCTGCCTGAACATCGGCTGCATCCCGTCCAAGGCCCTGCTCCATGCCTCCGAGATGTTCGCCGAGGCCGGCCACTCCTTCGACACGCTCGGCGTCGAGATATCAGCGCCGAAATTGAACCTGAAGAAGATGATGGCGCACAAGGATGCGACGGTGTCGTCGAACGTCAACGGCGTGGCTTTCCTGTTCAAGAAGAACAAGATCGATAGTTTCCGCGGCACCGGCAAGGTGGTCGCGGCCGGCAAGGTCTCGGTGACCGGCGAGGACGGCAAGGTCGAGGAGATCGAGACGAAGAACATCGTCATCGCCACCGGCTCGGATGTCGCCGGCATTCCCGGCGTCAAGGTCGACATCGACGAGAAGGTGATCGTGTCGTCGACCGGCGCGCTGTCGCTGGAGAAGGTGCCCGGCCATCTGGTGGTGGTCGGCGGCGGTGTCATCGGGCTCGAGCTCGGCTCGGTGTGGGCGCGGCTCGGCGCCAAGGTCACCGTGGTCGAATTCCTCGACACCATCCTGGGCGGCATGGACGGCGAGGTCTCCAAGCAGTTCCAGCGGCTGCTATCCAAACAGGGTTTCGAGTTCAAGCTCGGCGCCAAGGTCACCGGTGTCGCCAAGGCCAAGAAGGGTGCCGCGGTCACCTTCGAGCCGGTCAAGGGCGGCGCCGCCGAGACGATCGAGGCCGATGCCGTGCTGATTGCCACCGGCCGCCGCGCCTATGCCGACAGTCTCGGGCTGAAGGAAGCCGGCGTCGAGGTCGACGAGCGCGGCCGCGTCAAGACCGATGGCCATCTCAAGACCAATGTCCCGGGCATCTATGCCATCGGCGATGTCATCGCCGGGCCGATGCTGGCACACAAGGCCGAGGACGAGGGCGTGGCGGTAGCGGAAATCATTGCCGGCCAGGCCGGCCACGTGAACTATGACGTCATTCCGAGCGTCGTCTACACCAGCCCGGAAATCGCCTCGGTCGGCAAGACCGAGGAAGAGTTGAAGAAGGCCGGCATCGACTACAAGGTCGGAAAGTTCCCGTTCAGCGCCAATGGCCGGGCGCGCGCCATGCTGCACACCGACGGTTTTGTGAAGATCCTCGCCGACAAGCAAAGCGACCGCGTGCTCGGCGTGCATATTGTCGGCTTCGGCGCAGGCGAGATGATCCACGAGGCGGCGGTGCTGATGGAATTCGGCGGCTCGTCTGAGGATCTGGCCCGCACCTGCCACGCGCATCCGACGATGTCGGAAGCGGTGAAGGAGGCGGCGCTGGCCACGTTCTTCAAGCCCATTCATATTTAAAGACGAACGTAGCGCTGCCCCCAAAACAGAACGGCCCGCCTTTCAGCGGGCCGTTCGTATTCGATATCGAGCCGACTTATTGGGCTGGGGCTGGAGCCGGCGCTGGGGCCGGTGCTGGTGCCGGAGCAGGCGCCGGTTCTGCAGGTGCCGGGGCAGGTGCTGGCGCAGGTTCGGCCGGCTTCATCGGTTCCGCCGGTGCCGGTGCGGGCGCCGGTGTGCTGGCTGCCGGCGGCTCGGCGGGTGCCGGGTGCTCACCGCTTCTTCCAAAAACATAATACGCGACAACCGCCAGAATAACGACGACCAGCGCAATCAGCCAACCACTACCGCCACCGCCGCCACTTGGCCTCGGAGCGTTGGTGGACGAATTGAACGGGTCGTTTGGATTCGGTGCGTTCGCCATAAAAGTATCCTCCGTGGATGAAAAATATCAATCAACACCACATAACGCGCAATCATTGAACTGGTTTCACGCTAGGGTTGGAAAACGCCAAAAACAAGGACAATCCCGCCGTTCCGGAGCCGGAATGGCGTCTTTTCGCCACGCAACGCGCCAAATTGGTGCCTATCATGGTTTTTCCGGAGGATTTTGCCGTGACGAATCCCATAGCAGAGTTTGTCCCGAATCACTGCGATGCTCTCGCCGGAGCCCAGTTCGCCGACCGCTATGTGCTGGTCACTGAAGGTCTTTCTTTAACCGCACTCGGCGCGGCGGAACGCGCCCTGGGGCGAACGCCGCCCTGGGTCGGCAGGCTCATGGCGCTGCGCAACCTTGCCGTCAGGCCGTTCCGGTTGAAGACGGGCCTGGAAGCTGCGGTGTTGCCGTCGGGCCGGATCGGGATATTTCCGCTCATCAGCCAGTTTCCCGGCAAGGTTGTGCTTGGCCTCGACGACCGGCATCTCGATTTCCGGGCCCTGGTCGAAGTCCGGGAGCTCGGCATGGGCCGGCAGGAAGTGGCCGCGACGACGATCGTCAAGACGCACAATTGGCTCGGGCGCGCCTATCTCGCGATCATCATGCCGTTCCACCGGATCGTCGTTCCGGCGATGCTGGCCCAGATCAGATAAGGTTACAGGCCTACAGGCGTGACGGTGTAACCGGCCTTGCGGAAATCCTCGACGAGGCCTTCGGGACCGGGAAGGTGGAGGGCGCCGACCGCCATGAAGACGTTGCCCCTGGCAAGGATCGGTTCGGCATGCTCGACCATCACCTTGTTGCGGCTGGTGATCATGGTTTCCTCGAACGCCGCATAGCCCGCGGGGTCGTCCGTGCCATCCGGCATGGCCACGCGAAACAGCGGCCAGAACATGCCGGTGTCGCCGCGCTGGTAGAGCACGATCATGGTTTCGTTGATGTCGTTGATCTTATCGCCGAGCTTCAGCGTGTCGACGAGACCCTTCATGTGAAACGCCAGCGGCAGCGAGGCCATGGCGCGCAGCTGGCTTTCAGCCGTCTCCAATCCTTCCACCGGCTTGCCGGAAGCCTTCGCACCTTGCGCCAGCCTGACATCGAGCACCGGGGCGCCGCCTGACTGGCGGGCCAGTTCGCAGGCCGGCAGTGCCATCATGGCCGAGAGCATCCACGGCTTCATCTTGGCAACCGTTGCCGGAGGAATGCCGCGTGCGTCGAGCGCGGCGTTCATGGCCGCCGCATCGTCGGGCGACAGCAGCGACGCCAGCGTCGTCGAATCAGTGAACATCATCAGGTCCGGCTCCTGGAGCATCGCGACCATCATCTTCTGCTTGTCGAGCACGTCGGTGGTTTCGATGACGATGGTGCCGGCGGCGTCATAGGCCTTCTGCGCGTCGGGAGGCAGCGTGGTGACGCGCGGGTCGGTCATATGCATGGTGCCGAACAGGAAGGACGGCTTCTCGCCCGGCTTTTCCAGCTTCCACAACAGGCCCTTGCCGTTCGGTGTCGCTGCGGCTTCCGCTTCGATCTTGCGGTAGGTCGCCGGATCGTTCTTCTGCAAGGCCGACAGCATGTCGGCGCCGGTGCAGGTCGGGATTCCGGCATGCGCCTTGCCGGCCGCGAACAGCAGCACGGCGAGGAACGACAGGAAGAACAAAACATTGAGCGCGACGAGCAGCTTCAGCGACACGGAAGCTGCACGGTCGGCGATGGCGATGACGCGTTTCATGGTTCTGTCTTCATGTTTGACCATGATCTTTTCCGAAAACCGGGTCCCACTTTTCGGGATCATGGTCAGTTCTAGAACCGAAAAGCGGCAAAACGGTTAATTGGTACTGCGAAATTGAAGGGTTCATGCCCGTGGATGGGCTGATTCGTAAATCTCGAGCAGCCTCGCGGTGTCGACGCCGGTGTAGATCTGCGTCGTCGACAGGCTGGCGTGGCCGAGCAGTTCCTGGATGGTGCGCAAATCGCCGCCGCTGCCGAGCAGATGCGTAGCGAAGGAATGGCGCAACGCATGCGGCGTCGCGGTATCGGGCAGGTTGAGCGCCGAGCGCAGTTTGGCCATGTCGCGCTGGACGATGGCCGGGTTGAGCGGGCCGCCGCGGGCGCCGCGAAACAGCAGGCCCTTGGGGTCGAGATGATAGGGGCAGAGCCGGCGATATTCGGCGATCGCCCGGAGCGCCACCGGCAGCACCGGCACCAGTCGCGTCTTGCCGCCCTTGCCGGTGACGCGCAGCACCGTGTCGTCCGCCGACGCCAGATCGGCGCCCGCCAGACCGAGCGCCTCGGAAATGCGCAGGCCGGAGCCGTAGAGCAGTGTCAGCACAGCGGCGTTGCGGGCCGCGATCCAGGGTTCTTCCGCCAATTGGCCTTCGATGGAAACAACATGCTTGGCGTCGCTCGCCGTCAGCGGCTTGGGCAGCGATTTGGGCTGGCGCGGCGCGCGCAGTGCTGCCGCACCTGCCGCATTGGCGAGGCCGCGCCGCTCGAGGAAACGCAGCAGCGAGCGAATGCCGGCAAGACCCCGGCCCAGCGTGCGGGCACCGGCGCCGGCATTGCGCCGCGCCGCGAGGAAGCTGCGCAGGTCGGCCGGGCGCAGATCGGCGATGTCCGAAATGCCGGGTGAGCCGCCGCAATGGCCGGTGAGGAAATGCAGGAACTGGCGCGTGTCGCGCTCATAGGCTTCCACCGTCTCGGGCGACAGCCGACGTTCTCGCGCGAGCATCTTCAGCCAGCTTTCGCGCGCCGCCTGGAGATCGGGTTTGGCCGGGATCAGGAATTCCTGCATGGCGTGCTTTCGACCTTTGTTTCATGCATGCCGGCCATTTTCCGGCAGCCGGGTTAGGAAGCGGTGAAGAGCGCGTCATTGAAATGACGATCGGGGAGCGTTAGAGCAAAAGCCAAAGGATTTAGCGCCATGAGCAAGCCCCAGAACCCTGTCCAGATGGCCGTGATCGGCGCCGCCCATGGCATCAAGGGCGAATTGCGGGTGAAGACCTTCACAGGTGAGCCGCTGGCGCTGGCCGATTACGGGCCGCTCTACGCCAGGGACGGGCGCGCCTTCCAGATCATCGACATCAGGCCCGCCAACACCGTCGTCGTGGTCCGCTTCAAGGGCGTTGCCGACCGCAACGCGGCCGAGGCGCTGGCCGGCACGGAGCTGTTCGTCGACCGTTCGATGCTGCCGGACGACGGCGAGGAAGACGAGTTCTACCATGCCGACCTCGTCGGCCTCGAAGTCCGCGACGAGACGGGTGCCGCACTCGGCAAGATCGTCGCGGTGCACAATTTCGGCGGCGGCGACATTCTCGACGTGACGCTGGGCGGGCGCAAGGGCGTGCTGATCCCGTTCACACAGGCTGCCGTGCCGCAAGTGTCGATCGCCGAAGGCTTCGTCCGTGTCGACCCGGCGGCGGCCGGACTTGTCGAGGACCAGGATGGCGACGGCCCGCGAGAGGAAGACTTCGATCCGAAGGGCAGGCCGCGCGGACCGAGCGATGCCGGGGGCAACCGGTGAGTTTTTCCGCTTCGGTGCTGACGCTTTACCCCGAGATGTTTCCCGGCGCGCTCGGCCTGTCGTTGGCCGGCCGGGCGCTCGAGGCCGGCACGTGGTCGCTGGAGGCGATCCAGATCCGTGACTTCGCCACCGACCGCCATCGCACCGTCGACGACACGCCAGCCGGCGGCGGCGCCGGCATGGTGATGCGCGCCGACGTGCTGGCGAAAGCCATCGACCACACTTCGCCGGAAGGTGACCTGCGGCCTCGGCTGCTGATGAGCCCGCGCGGCAAGCCGCTGACCCAGGTCCGCGTGCGCGAACTGGCCGCAGGACCGGGCGCGGTCATCGTCTGCGGCCGTTTCGAGGGCGTCGACCAGCGGGTGATCGACGCGCGGGGATTGGAGGAAGTCTCGATCGGCGACTACATACTCTCGGGCGGCGAGCCGGCAGCGCTCGTTCTGCTCGATGCGGTGGTGCGGTTGTTGCCGGGCGTGATGGGTAACGCGGTGTCGGGCGAGGAAGAAAGCTTTGAGAACGACCTGCTCGAACATCCGCACTATACGCGGCCGCAGGAGTTTGAAGGGCGCGAGATTCCCGAGGTGCTGATCTCGGGCAATCACAAGAAGATCGCCGCATGGCGGCGGGCGCAGTCGGAAGCGCTGACGAAAGAGCGGCGTCCTGATTTGTTGGGCGCCGCCGCTCAGCCTTTCCAAAAGTAATAGAAAGCCAGAAACAGGCCGACGCCGACGACGAAGCCGCGCACCGCGTTTTGCGGCACGCGCTTGGCGATCCAGACGCCGGCATAGCCGCCCAGCGCGCCGCCCGGGATCATGATGATCGCCTGCGGCCAGGCGACGACGCCGCCCGAGACGAAGACGACGATCGCGACAGCGGCGATGACCATGGCCAGCATGTTCTTCAACGCGTTCAGCCGGTGATAGTCGCCGGCCTGGGTGAGGCCGAGCGTCGCCAGCATCATCACGCCCATGCCGGCGCCGAAGAAGCCGCCATAGATGGCGGTGAGAAACTGCGCCAGGGAGCCGGCGAGCGAGCCCACCGCCGCTTCATGGCCGGGCTTCGGCACCGGTTTCAGCCAGGGGCCGGCGGCGAACAGGGCCGTCGCGGCCAAGAGCAGCCACGGCACCAGAGCGCGAAACGACGGATTGTCGAGCGCCAAAAGGATCAACGCGCCGGCCAGTGCGCCCACGGCCGAGATCAGGCACAGCAGCAGTGCGCCGCGCCAGAAATGCCTGATATCGGCCGAGTAGGCGAGGGTCGAGGTGATGTAGCCTGGAAATTGCGTCACCGAGGAGGTGGCGTTGGCGACGATCGGCGGCAGGCCGACCAACGTCATGGCGCCGAAGGTGATGAAGGTGCCACCACCGGCGACCGCATTGGCGGCGCCTGACAGAAAGCCCGCCAGAAAGAGCAGGATGGCATCGAAGACAGACATGAATTGCGGCCGCTCAAAACTGTGTTATTTCAGGCTTAGAAAGCCTGAACGACCGGCGCAACCCGGCACGGCAGGATTACGATGGTGCCATGCGAGCAGAAAATGCGCTGCCAAGGCGTGACAAAGCGGCGAAATAGCTGTATGTGCCCGCCCGTACCGGCCAGAAAGAATCTGCCGGACCCGTCAACAATGACGGTGTAGTCGCCCCTGCCTGATGTTTCAAAGACAAGTGTCTTGGAGACAAAGGGCATAGCCAAGCGGTCAATGGAACTGCAAGGCGAGTGTCGGACGCTCTGACTGTCGGAAGAACAAGAAGTGGACTTTTGAGATGGATATTCTCCGTCAGCTCGAGGCCGAACAGGCCGCCAAGATCGAAGCCAAGCGCAAGCTTCCCGAATTCCAGCCCGGCGACACCGTGCGCGTCCAGGTCCGCGTGACCGAAGGCACCCGCACCCGCGTCCAGGCCTATGAGGGCGTCGTCATCGCCCGCGCAGGCGCCGGCTTCCAGGAGAACTTCACGGTTCGCAAGATTTCCTACGGCGAAGGCGTCGAGCGCGTTTTCCCGGTCTACTCGCCGATGGTTGAAGGCGTTGAAATCGTTCGCCGCGGCAAGGTGCGTCGCGCCAAGCTCTACTACCTGCGCGATCGTCGCGGCAAATCGGCCCGTATTTCGGAAAACACCGGCGTGCGCGCCCGCAAGCTGAACGACGAGGAGCGCGATGCTCTGAACGCCGAGAAGGCCCGCATTGAGGCCGAGAAGGTGGCAGCCGCCGAGGCTCTGGCCGTCGAGAAGGCCGCTCAGGACGCCGCCGAGAAGAAGGCCGCCGCCGAGGCAGCTGAAGCCGCAAAGGCAGCCGAAGCAGCCACCGCCGAATAAGTTTTTCGACGAGCAAGTTTGAAAAGGCGGCTTCGGCCGCCTTTTTTCGTTTCCGGGGGCTGGCTGGCGGAAAAGTCGGCGGTTGACTCGATTTACATCGTGTACTAAACAATCGTGCACGATTTAAATGGAGAAATGAAATGCCTGCATTGTATTCTACCCAAGCCCGCGCCGTCGGCGGCCGCGCCGGCCATGTCCAGAGCGATGATGGCTTGCTCAGCCTCGATCTTGCCATGCCCAAGGAGCTTGGCGGCAAAGGTGGCGCCACCAATCCCGAACAGCTTTTCGCCGCCGGCTATGCCGCCTGCTTCGAAAGCGCCATGCGCTTCATCGCCGGCAAGCAGAAACTGCCGCTGCAGGATGCCTCGGTGACGGCAAATGTCAGCCTGCACAGCAATGCGCAGGGCGGATTTGTGCTCGGCGTTTCGCTGGCAGCGGAAACAAAAGGTCTTGATCAGGCGGCGGCGGAAGCGCTTGTATCGGCGGCGCACCAGGTTTGCCCCTATTCCAACGCCATCAAGGGCAACATCGAGGTGGCGCTTTCGGCTAAGGCGCTTCCGGCAAAGGCAGCATGAACACAAAACAGACGGACGATACCACGCAGGCCTCGGCGGATTTCGCCGGGGTGCCGAAACTCGACGACCAGATCTGCTTCGCCCTCTATTCGGCTAGCGGGCTGATGACACGGCTCTACCGGCCGTTGCTCGAACCGCTCGGCCTCACCTATCCGCAATATCTGGCGATGATGGCGCTGTGGGAGCGAGCGCCACGCACGGTGGGTGGGCTCGGCGAGGTGCTGGGTCTCGATTCGGCGACGCTGACACCCCTGCTCAAACGGCTGGAGGCGGGCGGCTTCATCACCCGCCGGCGCGACGCTGCCGACGAGCGCCGGGTGCTTCTGGAGCTGACAGCCAAGGGACAGTCGCTACGCGGGCCCGCCAAAGACGTTGCTGTCCAGATACTCTGCCAATTTCCCCGCCTCAGCGCGGTCGAACTGGATGGCCTGCACCGCATCCTGGCCAAGCTCATTGCTGGGCTGCGCGAGACGGACGCCAAGGCACCGGCGGCTGACTGACCGCCGGCTAGAGCGGGATGAATTTAGGTTGGGCATAGCCTGCCTCTGTGAAGTAATTTCGGCATTCGGTTGACGTGACGGTGCCGAGGATTTGGCCGATGGCGTCACAGACGGTTTCGACTGTTCGCTTGGCA
>NZ_RZRT01000033.1:0-70700 GCF_003998295.1 Mesorhizobium sp. M7A.F.Ca.US.011.01.1.1 | reverse complement strand
CCGCCTTGGAGGCTGGACCGGCTACTACGGCAAGCCCGGTCCCAAGGTCATGCGCATCGGCCTCACCGAATTCTGGGCCATAAAGTACGGCGCCAACCTCGGACTACGAAATGTGTGAATCCGATAGGTATAGGGACGGGGAGAGGGGCGCTCTCATCGCCGCTTTCGCCATCATCAGGGCTGCAAGAAGAGCGCCAGGGTTGCGGCCAGCTTCCTTCTCCCCGTCACTATACGGGGAGAAGTGCCCGGCAGGGCGATGAGGGGCGGCGCTGACTTCGACGATTGGTCGTCTTCAGACGAGTTGTGTCCCTTCATTTGTCTCAAGCAATTGCCCCGCTGACGGCTTCTATACCACGCGTCAATGCCTGAGAATCTTGCTCAGGAAAGCGCGGCTGCGGTCGGTCTTGGGGTGTGAGAAGAACTCGTCCGGCGTGCCGCTTTCGACGATGGCGCCGGCGTCCATGAACACCACGCGCTGGGCGACCTTGCGGGCGAAGCCCATCTCGTGCGTCACCACCATCATGGTCATGCCTTCCTCGGCGACCGCCACCATGACGTCGAGCACTTCGGAAATCATCTCGGGGTCGAGCGCCGAGGTCGGCTCGTCGAACAGCATGATCTTGGGCCGCATGCCGAGGCAACGCGCGATCGCCACGCGCTGCTGCTGGCCGCCGGAGAGCTGTGCGGGATAGGCATTGACCTTGTCGGCGAGGCCAACCTTGGCCAACAATTCACGGCCTGCTTTTTCAGCCTCGGCGCGCGGGATCTTGCGGACATGGATGGGGGCTAGCGTGACGTTCTCGAGTGCCGTCTTATGCGGGTAGAGGTTGAACGACTGGAAGACGAAGCCGATCTCGGTGCGCAGCTGCGTCATGTTGGTGGCGGGGTCGCCCAGGCGTTGGCCGTCGACGACGAGGTCGCCGTTCTTGATCGCCTCCAGGCCGTTGACGCAGCGGATCAGAGTGCTTTTGCCCGAGCCGCTCGGGCCGCAGACGACGACCACTTCGCGCGGCTCGACGCTGAGCGTGATGTCCTTGAGCACGTTGAGCGGGCCGAACCATTTGTTGACGCCGCGAAAGTCGATCATACCGGTCTTGGCAAGGCCCGTTGTGGTCATGTTTTCTGGACCTTTGGGGTTGGAAGTCACAACTGCACCTCGCCATGTGCCGCGCCCATGCGCTGCTCCAGCCGACGGGCCAGCATGATCAGGGGATAGCATACGATGAAATAGCCGACGCCGACGAGGAAGAAGACCAAGAGGCCGTTGGGCACACGCTGCACCACCAGCCAGCCGACGCGAGTGAGGTCGGTGAGACCGATGGCCGACACGACGGAAGAATCCTTGATCAGCAGCACATACTGCCCGACCAGCGGCGGCAGCACGATGCGCATGGCCTGCGGCAGCACCACCTGGCGCATGCGCTGCCAGCGCGACAGGCCGGACGCCAGCGCCGCCTCGACCTGGCCGGTCGGCACCGAGCGGATGCCGGCGACGACGATCTCGCAGATGAAGCAGGCGGCCAGATTGGTCAGCGCGATGATGCCGGCGGTGAAGGCGTCAAGCTCGATGCCGAACTCCGGCAGGATGAAGAAGATCAGGAAGATCTGCACGAGGAACGGCGTGCCGCGGATCAGGTCGACCCAGGCCCCGATCAAGCCCGAGATCAGCTGGTTGCCGCCGGTGCGCAGGATGCCGAGGCCGAAGCCGAGCAAGGTGCCGAGCACAAGGCTGATCAGCGACAGCATCACGGTCATGCCGAGGCCGCGCAGGGCCAGCGGATAGGAGCCGGCGAGGCTTTGCAGTTGTTGCCAGATCATGTCCGCGCCCCCGCCGTGCCGAGCCAGCGGCTGGAGACGCCAGCCAGTCCCTTCAGTCCGTAATAGAGCAGCAGATAGAAGGCGGCGATGGTGAGGAAACCTTCGGCCGGCATGAAGCGGTCGGAGGCGAGCAACTGGCCGGCGCGCGTCAGTTCGGCAACCGAGATCAGCGACAGAAGGGCGGAATCCTTGACCAGCACGATGGCTTGGCCAAGCAGCGGCGGGATCGTCACCTTGAGGGCTTGCGGCAGCACGACCAGGCGCATCCGTTGGACATAGGTCATGCCCGAGGCGACGCTGGCTTCGACCTGACCGCGCGGGATCGACAGGATGCCGGCACGAATAATTTCAGCGATATAGGCGCCGCTGTTCAACGACAGCGCGAGGATGCCGACGACGAGTTCCGGCAGGACGAAGCCGAGCCGGGGCAGGCCGAAATAGAGAAAATAGAGCTGCGCCAGCAAGGGCGTGGCACGCACCGCATCGATATAGGCCTTGGCCGGCACACGAAACAGCCAGCCGCGCTGCAGATTCATGGCGCACAGCACGATGCCGACGATGAGCGCCCCTACAAAGGACAGCGCCGACAGCCAGACGGTCGTGATCAGGCCCTGTCCGAACAGCGGCAGGTATTCGACGATGGTGCGGAAACTGAAATTTTCGAGCATCGTTGGGTGCAATCCCCAGAGTGCAGGAAACGACGGATGAAGCGAAATTCCAGGCGGTTTCGCGGCGCTTGAGACGCGCGCGAACCGCCTGGGTTTATCGCTGCTTAGTGGTCTTTCTTCCAGGCGTCGGAATTGACCCAGTAGTCGAGGTTCTTCTGCAGGCGACCATCGATGGTGACCTGATTGAGGAACAGGTTCATCCAGACCAGCAGGTCCGGCTCGTCATAGCGGGTGGCGAAGGCAAGCGGCTCCTTCGACAGAAGGTCCGGCATGATGGTGAAGCTGCCGGCCGGATAGGCGGTCGACTGGCCCTTGACCGCCGAGACGTCGTTGACGCCGCAATCGGCCTGGCCGTTGTTGACGGCGTCGAGCAGCAGCGGACCGCCGCCCTTGTAGCTCTTGATGTCGGCATCGGGGAAGGCTTTCTTGGCTTCCTTCTCGCCGGTGGCGCCGAGCAGCACGGCGATCTTGGTGCCCTTGGCCTTGCAATCTTCGGTGGTCTTGAACTTGCTGTCGGCCTTGGTGAAGACGGTGCTGCCGGTGTACATGTAAGGCGTGGTGAAGGCGACCTTCATGCCGCGCGCCAGCGTCGGCGTCATGTCGGCGACCAGAAGGTCGGCCTTGCCTGACAGCAGCGCCGGGATCAGACCATCCCAGTCGAAATCGAGGAAGGTGATTTTCACACCCATTTCCTTGGCCATCAGTTCGGCCAGTTCAACCGAACTGCCGGTGCGTTCGCCATTGGCGCCAACCAGCGAGAAAGGGGGTCCCTGGGTCTGCACGGCGACACGCAGTTCGCCGCGCTTGGTGATGTCGTCCAGTGTTCCGGCTGAGGCAGCAGTGGTAAGGCCGGCGAGCGCAAGTCCGGCGATGAAAAGCTTGGCAATCTTCATTTGGTAGTCCTCCTTGTTTTATTGTTCCATGTCTTCGTTGTTTTTCACCCTTTGGGGTGCTTTTTGAGCGGCAGCGCCGTTGCCGGCGGCAGCCACCGTTCGAAAATCCTCAGTCCCAGGCCACCGTCTCGGTGACCTTGATGCCGCGTCTGGCAAGCTCGTCGAAGAAGGGTTCGTCAGGCACGTCCAGCAGCGGGTTGAGCAGGCCGGGTTTGGTGATCTCGCGCCGCGCGAGCATCTGCGCCACGATGCTGGCGGGATAGCCGACGCCGAGGCTCATGCCGAACAGTCCCGAAGCGAGATCGCGCTCGATGATCAGGTCCGACGTCACTGTCTTGGCGCGGCCGCCTTCCAGGCCGGAAAAGACATTGCGCATCACGCAAAGATCCTTTTCGCCCAGGCCATATTGCAGTTGCGGGCCGAGCAGCCGGCCGAGGAATTCGCGCGGGCTGTTGGAGGTGCCGGGCACCTTGTCCTCAGAGAGGAAACCAAGCTCCTTCAACGGCCCCCAGAAGGCCGACCATCCCGGCCAGCGCAGCGTGTAGCGGCCGGAGCGGCGCAGCCCCTTGGCTGCCTCCAGCATCTCGACATAGTGCAGCGCGTCGCCATTGGGGAAGGCTTCGAGCTTGCCCAGACCCGCAACCTCGATCTCATGGATGAACGGATTGTCGTGTTGCTGGCCGGCCGGCACCGCGACGCGTTTTCCGTCCTCGATCATAACGCTGTCGCGGTTCTGGCTGACCAGGACCATGTCGAAATTCCAGCTCACCTTGTAGCAAAGCGGCTTGGCCATCGCCTTCGGCTCGGGGATGCCGCCGCAGTAGGAATCGATCGCGGTGATCGAAGAGAACTGCTTGGCGGCGCGCGCGTAGAGCACGAGGTCGATGCCGGGGTCTAGCCCGCATTCGGTCATGATCGAGACGCCGGCCTGTTCGGCGGCCGGCGCCAGATCGGCGATCGACTTGGCGTAGTTGGTGGTGACCAGCGGCGTGCGCGTGGCGATCGCGGCCTGCACCGCCTCGCGCATCAGCGGCTGCGGCAACAGGTCGATGACGGCGTCGACATCACCAAGCACAGCGGCCAGAGCCGGGCCGATCGCGCCCTCTGGTACGACGAAGCGCACGCGGGCAAGATCGGTCAGGCCGGCAAGCCGGGCAGGGCCATCCGCTGCGGTGTCGACGCAGACGATTTCCTCGACGCCGTCGCTGGCGACTAGATCGGCGATTGCCGCCCGGCCTTGCAGGCCGAGGCCGCCGAGTACCGCGATCTTCATGCCGGCTCCTTGCGGTCGTCCGACCAGCAGCCTTCCGGCAGGCTGACCCATTTGTTGCAGGACGCCATGACGACGAAGGTCTCGCTGCGCACGACTTCGCCGGGCTCGCCGGCGCCGGGGATCAGCTCGCTGGTGACGCGGTAGAGATCGGCGACGTCGCCGGCCACCGTCACGTCGACGATGATGTCGAAGCGCCCGGTGACCACCGAAGCCGAGTTGACGAAGGGCAGTTCGGCAATGCGCTGCGCCAGTTCGCGGGCCCGGCCGCGCCCTTGGGCATTGATGCCGACAATGGCCGAGATCAGCTCGGGGCGCTCGGTCAGATTCAGCAGGCCGACGATCTTGAGCAGGTTGCGGTCGAGCAGGTTGCGCAACCGCGTGCGCACCGTCGGCACCGAAATCGCCAATATCTCGGCGATGCGGTTGATGCCCGGCTGTGCATCCTGCGACAGCTGTTTGACCAGCCGCCGATCGGTCAGATCGAGATGTTCCCGCAAAGCCCCCGTCTTTCACAAAAGGAAAAAACTTTGGCGATTTTTTTGCCAATGTGCAAACAAGCTACGTCACGGATATTTGAAAAGCAAGGCAATGATTCAGCGCTGCTGGGGATAGTGTGGTCGCTGTCAGGGCTCAGACCAGCGCTGCCGCCAGCAGTTTTGCCTGTGGCGTCAAATCGTCGAAGCGGCGGGCACAGAGGTTGAGCTGGCGCGTCGCCCAGTCGTCGGTCAGCCGCAGTGTGCGCACGGAACGACCCGCCGCACTTTCCGGAACGATGGCGATGCCGGCGCCTTGCGCGACTAGCCGGCAGACATTGTCGAGGCCAGGCACGCGGATGCGGACATGCAGATGCCCGCCAAGGCGGGCCGCCTGGCGCGTGATGTGCTCCTGCAGCGCATGGCCGGTGCTGAGGCCGACGAAAGATTCGCCGAGAACCTCAGTGAGGTTGACGGTGCGGCCTTCAAAGCCGGGCCGGTTCCGCGCGGCGATCACCACCAGCCGGTCGGTGAAGAACGGTTTCTGTTCGAGATGCGACAGGCCGGCCCAGGTTGCGGCGATGCCGAGATCGGCCGCACCATTGGCCACGGCTTGCGCGATCTCATGGCTGGGGCGCTCGTCGAGATCGATGTCGATCTGGGGATGTGCGACAAGGAAGGCGGGCAGGATGTCGCGCAGCAACTCGGCTGTAGCGGCGGTGTTGGCCAGCAGCCGGACGCGGGCGCGCAGGCCCGTGGCATAGGCGGCCAGATCGCCGGTCATGGCCTCGATCTGGTTCTGCACGGCGCGCGCATGATGCAGCAGCGCCTGTCCCGCCGGCGTTGGCACCACACCACGGCGGCGGCGCTCCAGGAGCGGCGCGCCGAGCCGCTCCTCCATGCCCTTGATGCGGGCGCTGGCCGACGCCAGGGCCAGTCCGGCAAGCTCGGCGCCATGGGTGATGCTGCCGCGTTCGGCCACCAGCAGGAACAGGCGGAGATCGACCAGATCGAAGCGCATTCTTTTGCTCCTGCGAATATTCAGCGCCCGGGAAGGCGATCGGCCCTCCAGCCTTCGTCCTGGCCGAAGGCTGGCAGCACAACTTCCACATTGTGATCGGCCGGGATCTTCGTCAAACAGTTTCGAAGGAGAATTGTGATGAACGAACGAACATCAGGCCGGCTCGGCATTCTTGAAAGCACGGCGATCGTGCTGGCCATTGCCGTGGCTGGCCTTGCTATGGCGCCAGCGGGATCAGGCCTGCGGGGATGCGCTGCGACGATCGTATCCACCAGCCGCGAGGCGGCGCCGGCAAAGGCCGCCAGCCCGGATGCCGACGCAACCGATATGCTGCTGCATGACTGATCCAGCCCTGAAGATACGATCATGCTGAGCGCCGGCGTCCTCGCCTGGATCGGCGCCGTCTTCCTCGCCGCCGGCTTCGTCAAGGGCGTCGTCGGCATGGGGCTGCCTACCGTTGCGATGGGCCTGCTGGCGGTGACGATGCCACCAGCGCAGGCCGCGGCACTGCTGCTGATTCCGTCGCTGGTCACCAATCTCTGGCAATTGCTGACCGGCCCGTCCTTCGGCCGCCTGTGTAAGCGGCTGTGGACGATGATGGCCGGCGTGATGCTCGGCACCGTTGCCGGTGCCGGCCTGCTGACCGGCACGCATACGGGCGCGGCTTCTGCCGGGCTGGGCGCGGCACTGGTGCTTTATGCGATCCTCGGCCTCGCCAAGGCCGGCTTCACCACGCCGGTGCGCCATGAGGCCTTGATGTCACCGCTGGTCGGGGTGGCGACCGGACTGGTCACCGGCGCCACCGGCGTCTTCGTCATCCCGGCAGTGCCCTATCTGCAATCGCTGCGGCTGGAGAAAGAAGACCTGATCCAGGCGCTCGGCCTGTCCTTTACCGTGTCGACGGCAGCGCTCGCCATCGGCCTGTTCAGGACCGGCGGCCTGACGTCGCCGAGCGCGCAACTGGTGGGGTCGATCGCAGCCCTTGCGCCGGCGCTGGCCGGCATGTTCGCCGGCCAGGCATTGCGCCGGAGGATGAGCATCGAGACCTTCCGGAAAGTGTTCTTCGTCGGATTGCTGGCGCTGGGGGTATATCTCGTGCTGGAGGCGCTACACTAGGAGCATGCACGGTCGCCGACGAGTTTTGTCGCGTGGCAATCGTCAGCCGAGACTGGCGCGGAGATCGGCGAGCGTGACCATGAGCGTCAACGGCTCGATCGGCGAAGGCTCAAATCCGACGGCCATATAAAAGGCCAACGCGTCCTCGGATATCGCATGGACCAGCATGCCTCGGATCCCCAGGATTTCAGAGGCCTGGAGAATTCGTAGACCGGCATCCCTTACCAGCGCACGACCGATGCCTCGACCGTGATAGGCTTGGTCTACGGCCAACCTGCCTAGCACTGCCACGGGGATCGGATCGGGCATGTTGCGCCGGAAGCGACCAGGAGCTTCGACCACCTTCACGCCGCCGCTGGCAATGGCGTAGTACCCAATCGCACGGTTGCCGTCGCAGGTCACATAGGTACGCGACGCACCGCCCGCCTGGTTGGTGCGGGCACGTTTCTTCAGCCAACCGTCGAGCGAGGACATGCCCGATGAGAATTCGCCGAGTTCGTGATGATCGGCGAGCGGTACCGGAGCCGACAGGCTCACGCGGCGTCCCAGGGTGCCTTCGTTGTTATGGTGCGGCGCAATCGATCGTTTGGTTGCGGCGTCGCGTCGAGGCGTGCCAGAAACGCGGCGTAGACGTCCGGGTCTACGGTGAACACCAGGCGGTTGAGCAATGCTTCCTCGGCGGCGCGTTGCGACGCTTCGAGCATGAAGTCGGTGCGATTCTTGCCGAGCAATTCGGCTGCGCGGTCGATCAGATTGCGAACTTCCGGCTTGACGCGGATGTTAAGCGGGACACTCTTCGGCAACGGATGATGTGACGTTGGCATGGATAGCTCCTTCTCTGTGCATATTTAGCACACCGTAACGACATTGTCATTACGGTGTGCGGCTCGAAGGAGCATGCGATCCGCAGCAGACGCTACCGCACCACCAGCACCGCAATCTCCGTGTAGGACAGCACTTCCGCCGTCTGGCTGCCGAGAAGCAGCTTGCCCAGTCCGCGACGGCCGTGCGAGGCCATGACGATCAGGTCGCAGCCCAGGGCCTGCGACAGTTCCAGGATGGCTTCGGCGGGCCGCTTGTCCTCGACATGCACGACCTCCGCGGAGACGCCGGCGGCGTCCGCCGACGCCTTGCATTTGGCGAGCACTTCCTTGGCATAGCGGCCTGCCTCTTCCTTGTAGGCGACGAGCTCATCGCCGGCGGCATAGCCGGCCATGGCGCCGCCCCAAGCGAAGATCGGGAATGGTTCCGAGACGGTAACGAAGGTGACGGACGCGCCGAGGCCCTTGGCCAATGTCAGGCCGTGGGCGACGCCCTTGTCGGCCAGTTCCGATCCGTCTGTGGCGATGAACAAATGTTTGTACATGATGATCTCGACTTGTTGTGCAAGGGTCCATGCCCTTGTGGTGGCGGGAGCCTTGTGGAGGCTGGCCTTGATATAGTTGCGGCATCAGGATGATCACAGGGCCGGCCCGCCACGGATCAAGGCCAGGCTACCACGCAGTTTGTACCAAGCGGATTCCCCTTTGCCGTATCGTCGCTTAAGGTGCCGGCGACACTGAGAGGCATTCCATGAGCAACGCGTATCCCCAAATCCACCTGGTCCGGCATGGTGAGACGGCATGGAGCCTTTCGGGGCAGCATACCGGCCGCACCGACATGCCGTTGACCACGGTTGGCGAGGCCGCCGCGCGGGGGGTCGCGGATAGGCTCAAGGGCCTGTCTTTTTCGGCCGTATGGTCGAGCCCGTCGCAGCGCGCCTACAACACCAGCGTACTGGCCGGCTTCGGCGCGCAGAGCGTCAAGAAGGACGATCTGCAGGAGTGGGACTATGGCGCCTATGAGGGGCTGACGACAAAACAGATCCTGGCCGAGCGCCCCGGCTGGAATGTGTTTCGCGATGGTTGTCCAAAGGGCGAGATGGCGGCCGATGTGGGCGCGCGGGCCGACAGGATTATCGCCGGGCTGCGCGAGGCCAATGCCGGCATATTGGTGTTTTCCAGCGCGCATTTCTTGCGCGTGCTGGCGGCGCGCTGGATCGGCCTGCCGCCCGAAGGCGGCGCGCTGCTCGTGCTCGATACTGCCAGCATCAGCGTGCTCGGCTACGAGCATGATCTGACCGAGCCGGTCATCCGGAAATGGAACCAGAAGTAGAGCGGCTTCGGCCGGCGGTACCGCTCCGCCCTACCTGTCGAATTTCCTGATCGCCTCGGCGGTTACCGGCGTGAAGAAATTCACCAGATTGCCATCGGGGTCGCGAAACAGCAGCGAGCGATTACCCCAGGGCATTGTGGTCGGCTTTTGCACCGTTACATCCCTGAGGAGGTCCGAGAGCCTGGCGAATTCCGCATCGACGTCGCCGACGCGGAATTCGAGGATGGCCGTGTGGTTGTCGGCGGGGCGGGCGATGTCGCCGCCGAACAGCATCAAGGTGCGCGTGCTGCCGATTGCCAACGTGCAGGCAGGTGTCGCGAGTTCGGCGAAGTCTTCTGTGTACATAGTCACGGGCATGCCGGTGATCTCGCCATAGAAGCGCACGAGACGCTGGACGTCCGACGTGATGATGCGGACAGAGACGAAATTCATTGTTTTGCTCCTGGATTGCTCGAGCCGCGGCCCGGCCCATGAGTCACCTATAGGCCAGGCCTCCTGACAGCTTCCTGTCAGGAGGTGGCGCGGATGCAAGGCCGCCGACATCGACGATACGCGGGGCTCACCCCGCCAGCAGCTCCAGTTCCTCCGGCGTCAAATGCCGTGCCGTACCCTTGGCGAGGTCGCCGAGCGGCAGGCGGCCGATAGCGATGCGGATGAGGCGCAGAACCTCGACGCCGTGCGCGGCGAGCAGGCGACGGATGTGGCGGTTACGGCCTTCGTCGAGTACGATCTCCAGCCAGGCGGTGCGGCCGCCGCTGCGCAAAAGTTCGATCGAACTGGCGCTCAGGGTCTCGCCATCGACGGTCACGCCGGCGCGGAATTTGTCCAGCATCGCTGCGTCCGGCACCATGCCGATCTGCACGTGATAGGTCTTGGGCAAATGCGAGGCCGGATCCATCAGCCGGTTGGCAAACCGGGTGTCGTTGGTCATCAACAGCAGGCCTTCGCTCGCCTTGTCGAGGCGACCGACCGGGGAGACGAAGGGCAGGTCGAGCCCTTCCAGGCAGGCATAGACGGTGTCGCGCTGTTGCGGGTCGTCGCGGGTGGTGACCAGCCCGCGCGGCTTGTTGAGGACGAGATAGACCTTGCGCTCGGCAACCACCGGCCTGTCGTCGACAACGATGCGGTCGCGGTCGAGGTCGACGCGCAGGGCTGCATCGCGCACGACCTTGCCGCGGACACGCACGCGGCCTTCGGCGATCAGCACCTCGGCCTGCGTGCGAGAGCACAGGCCGAGCTTCGACAGCGCCCGGTTCAGGCTGACGCCGGGCGCCGCCTGCCTGCCGCTTTGTCGTGTCTGCCGTGGTGTCATGCTGCCGTCTGTCCTGGTGGAGCCGACAAATGCCACGGGCTGCAATGGCTTCGCAAGACGCGCTGCTGCAATCGTGCGCAAAGCAAGGGGGCAGTGGCGGCATCCGCAGTTCTTGGACCGGCGATATTGTCGCCGCCGCATCCGCGATAAACTTGCTTCGCATGAGTGAGTCTCTCGACATCTCGCCGGTCACCAAGACCGTCGTCATCAGTGCCGAGCCGGCCAAGGTCTGGCGGATACTGACGATGCCAGAAATGATCCCGCAATGGATGTCCGACGAGGAGTTGACTGTCAGCCTGCAAGGGCATGCCGGCGGCGCGATCGTGATGCGCGGATTGCTGCACGGAATGCCGTTCGAGAACCATGGCACCATCCGCGCTTTTGAGCCGGCAAAGAGCTTCGCGTACGGCTACTGGAGCACGCTGTCGGCCTCGCGGCTGGCGGACGTGCCCGAAAACCACACCGTGGTCAGCTTCGATCTGACGCCGGTGGGTGGGGGAACGACGCTGACGCTGACGCTCAGCGACTTCGCCGAACCGGCGATCCGTCCGCATGCCAATCTCTACTGGGGGCCGACCTTGCAAATCCTGAAAGCGGTCTGCGAGCGCGCTTGAGGGCGGGCGTCATCCCCGCGGACGGGCCGTCCGGCCCTTACTCTTTGGGGTGTCGGGCGAGAGCCAGCGCGCGAATGCGGTCGGCGACGGCGCTGTCGACCGGGTTGTAGACGGTCAGGCTCAAATCCGGCCGGCCATCGACCGCGAACCCCGAATATTCCAGCTCGATATCACCGAGTTCGGGGTGCTTCAGGCGCTTTGTCCCGTCGCCGTGGCTGAGCACGTCGTTTTCGCGCCACAGCGCGTCGAATTCCGGGCTGGCGCTGCAGAGTTCGTCGACGAGCTCGCGCACCTCGGAGACAGCGCCGGCGCGTGCCGCATCGGCACGGAACGAAGCGACCACAAAACGGGCCAGGTTTTTCCAATCGTGCTGCTTGGCGCGGATGACGGGGCGCAGGAACATGAAACGCAGGATGTTGCGCTCGCCTTCGGGCAGGGCGCTGTAGTCGGTCAGCACGACCCGCGCGGCGCGGTTCCAGGCAACGACGTCCCAGGTGGCGGTCCTGACTATGGCGGGGCTGGCATCGAGCGTGTCGATGAGGCGCTGCAGCCGGGGGCTGACGCCCTCGGCACCGGTGTAGCGGACCTCGGGCGGGCGCCCCAGCCCGAGCATGAAAAGATGTTCGCGTTCCGCCTCGGTCAGCAGCAGCCCCTTGGCGATGCGATTGAGGACATCGGCCGAGGGTGCGCCGCCGCGGCCCTGCTCCAGCCATGTGTACCAGGTCGGGCTTATGTTGGCGCGCTGGGCGACCTCTTCCCGGCGCAGTCCCGGCGTGCGTCGGCGGCCCGAAAAGCCGAAGGAAGCCGGATCGAGCCGCGTGCGCCGGTCTTTGAGGAACGCTGCCAGCGAGCCGGCGGGATTGGAGGGCATCCTGTTAGTCATTATACCATGATAAGATCACTACTTTAGTAGGATATATAGACCAGCAATATTACGCAGGCAACTAGTGCAGGAGATTTTGCATGCGTATCTTTCTCACCGGCGCGACCGGTTTCATCGGTTCGGCGCTGGTTCCCGAACTCATCCAGGCGGGCCACCAGGTGGTCGGCGTGACCCGCTCCGACGCCGGCGCCGAGGCGCTGGCTGCCGCTGGTGCCGAGGTGCACCGGGGGACCCTCGAAGATCCCGGGGGGCTGCGCGACCGCGCGGCCAAGGCGGAGGCTGTGATCCACACGGCGTTCGACCACGATTTTTCGCGGTTTGCCGAAAATTGCGAAAAGGACAAGCGGGTCATCGCCGCACTCGGCGCCGCCCTGGCCAGCTCCGACCGGCCGCTGGTGATCACCTCCGGCGTCGGCATGGGCAGCCCTGGGCATGGCGAACTGGCAAGCGAGGACGTCTTCAATCCCGGCCATCCCAATCCGCGCATCGCCTCGGAGCTGGCCGGCAATGCCTTGCTGGACGCCGGCATCAATGTGTCGGTGGTGCGGCTGCCGCAGGTCCACAATCCGGTCAAGCAAGGGCTTATCTCGCCGCTCATCGAAATCGCGCGTGAAAGGGGCGTCTCGGCCTATGTCGGCGAAGGCCGCAACCGCTTCTCCGCGGGCCATCTCCTCGACGCCGCGCGGCTTTACCGGCTGGCCGTGGAAAAGCGGCAGCCGGGCGCGCGCTATCACGCGGTCGGCGAGGAAGGCGTCGAGGTGCGGGCCATCGCCGAGGCGCTTGGCCGGGGCCTGAAATTGCCGGTCGTTTCCATCGCGCCTGAAAGAGCGGCGGAGCATTTCGGCTGGATGGCGATGTTCGCGCCGATGGATCTGCCGGCCTCCAGCGCGCTGACACAGGCACGATTGGGCTGGCACCCGACCGGCCCGACGCTGATCGCCGATCTCGATGCCATGCAATACGCCGCTTAATTGACTGAAGCATCGGCGCTGAAGCTGACGATACAGGGGCCGGTAATCTCAGTCGGATTGCCGGCCCTTCTGTACGAGGCGGTCAGCCCTCATCAGGAGTAACTGCGTAACGCAGATGGACGAGCCCATGCGCCAGCGCTTCGCAGCTCTTCAGGGACAACTGCATCTTGCCCGGCAGCCCACTCTCACCGAACTCGACGAAGGCCTGGTTCGCGGCGCGTCCATCGATCGCGGGTGCGACGAGAAGGCTGAGTTCATCGACGAGCCCGGCCGCAAGGAACGAGCCGTTGATGCCGGCACCGCCCTCGAGCAGCAGCCGGCGGATGCCGAGTTCGCTGCCGAGCACCTCGAGCATCATCGCGAGATTGATGTCCGCCGTTTCCGCGACGATATAGGACACGCCGTCGGATGCGAGCTCGGCCAGGTGGCTGTCGGCGACATCATGCCCAAGCAGCACCACGACATGGTCGCCACCGATGTCGGGTTTGGAAAAATGAAGCTTGCCCGAGGCATCGAGCGCCACGGCATAACTGCCCGCATCCCTTTGCGCGAAATGATAGGGCCGGTCGACCTTGCCGGCATTGGCCGGCGGATGCGCGCCGGCCTTGCTCATCTCGGCCATGGTGACGCGGCCGACGATCCAGGCGTCAGCCGCGAGATCATTGTGGATATGCTCGTAGAGGCTCGACCACTCCGCCCGGGTCCCGTCCGGACTTGTCGTGTAGCGGCTTGGATGAAGGCTGCCGTCGAGTGATGCGAGCATATGGCAGATGATTTGCGGCTTCATACGGGTTCTCCAGATCACAAAAGCTTCGCGGGTCAATCCAAGGTAGTGCCGGGTCGAGGGAATGGAAGCCAGACGCCTCAGTGAGATGTCAGCCCGCAATCCAAAAATCCGACAATTCCGATAAATTGCCCGGCACCTCTGTTATATCGAGGTTGCACAAATGGTTGGCGCTGGGTTAGCATCCCTGCGCAGGCGTCGGTGGGAGGCTCTTTTTACAGCGGCGGCCAGCTGGAGCGGCATGCGTTTTCGGGCGCAGGGAGGATGCTCCACACTTTGAACCGACGCATGATCCTTCCTGAAACCGATCCGGTTTTCGGGTCGTGCGTTCTTGTGGAGGAGGATCCCATGAACAGACGTGAATTCCTGCTGTCGTCCGCGGCTTTCGGCGCCATGATGGTTGCCGCGCCCTCGGTGTTTGCGCAGGACAAGCTCACCATCCTTGGCTCGGTGCCCAGTCTCGGCTTTCCGTTCTTCGTGCACATGCTGAACGAGATCAAGGCGGAAGCCGCCACGCAAGGCGTCAATCTGACCGAAAGCGACGGCCAAAACTCGGCCACCAAGCAGACCGCCGACATCGAGGCCGCCCTGGTGCAGAAGGTCAACGCCATCGTCATCTCGCCGCTCGACGTCAATGCGCTGGCGCCGGCCATCGAGGAAGCGGTCAAGGCCGGCGTTCCCGTAGTGACGATCGACCGCCGCGTCGACGGCGTCGAGGGCATCCTCGCGCATGTCGGCGCCGACAATGTGAAGGGCGGCGAGGCGGAAGCCAACGCCGTGGTGGCGGCGTTCCCGAACGGCGCCAAGCTGTTCCATCTGCAGGGCCAGCCCGGTGCCGGCCCGGCGATCGACCGCAACAAGGGCGTGCACAATGTGCTCGATCCCTTGAAGGACAAGTATCAGATCGTCTTCGAGCAGACCGCCAACTTCGCCCGCGCCGAGGCGCTGTCGGTGACCGAGGCCGGCCTTGCCGCCAATGGCAAGCCCGACGCCATCGTCTGCGCCAATGACGACATGGCGCTCGGCGCCATGGAGGCCTGCGCCGCGCGCAACTTCACCGACGTCAAGATCTACGGCTTCGATGCACTGCCGGAAGCGCTGGTCGCGGTGCGCGACGGCAAGCTTGCGGGCACCGTCGAGCAGTTTCCCGGCGAGCAGTCGCGCACCGCGGTGCGCATCGCGGTGGCCTTTGCCAAGGACAAGACCGAGCCGAAGGAGAAGCTGGTGCTTTTGACGCCGATCGTCATCGGCAAGGACAATCTCGACAAGGCGGAGAGGATTGGCGAGACGAAGTAGGGGTTTGGCGGGGATCGGCCGATTGGCAAAGCCGGTGGGACAGCACCCCCCTCTGTCCTGCCGGACATCTCCCCCGCAAGGGGGGAGATTGGCTGTCCGTCCTGCTTTCGCCAATCTCCACACCGCAGGAAAAGCGCTACCAGCAAAGCTGCCGATCTCCCCCCTTGCGGGGGAGATGGCCGGCAGGCCAGAGGGGGGTGTTCAAGTGCTGAGCGTGCCGGCATGAACTGCATCAGAGGAGCAACCCTTGCCAGCTGAAGCCGCATCGCCCGAGCCCATCCTGCTTGCCGTCGAGGGCATCACCAAGCATTTCGCCGGCGTGACCGCGCTGAGCGATGTCTCGCTCGACATCCGCCCCGGCGAAATCCTCGGCCTGCTGGGCGAAAACGGCGCCGGCAAGTCGACGCTCTTGAAAATCCTCTCGGGCGTCATGCCGCCGTCGGGCGGCCGCATCACTTTCGACGGTGCCGATTATCATCCCTCCAGCCCGCAGGATGCCAAGCGGCTCGGCATCGTCACCATCTACCAGGAACTGAGCCTGATCCCGACGCTGACTGTGGCGGAAAACATCTTTATCGGCCGCGCGCCGATCGGTCCGCTCGGGCTGGTGAGCTGGAGGCGCATGGAGCAAGAGTCGCGCTCGATCATCGCCCGCGTCGGTCTCTCCATAGAGCCGATGACGCCGGTGTCGGCGCTGTCGGTGGCCGAACAGCAGCTGGTCGAGATCGCCCGCGCCCTGTCGCTGAAAAGCCGGCTGATCATCATGGACGAGCCGACCTCGGCGCTGACCGAGACCGAGGTGCAGCGGCTGCTGTCGATCATGGGTCGGCTGCGCAAGGACAAGGTCGCCATCATGTTCGTCACCCACCGGCTGGAGGAGGCCTCCGCCATATGCGATCGCATGACGGTGCTGCGCGACGGGCGGCTGGCCGGGCATCTTAACCGCGAGGGCGGCCCGATTGCGCTGCCCAAAATCATCGAGAAGATGGTCGGCCGCGCGGCCTCCGAGCTCTACGCCCGGCCGGCGCAGCGCGCGGTGGCCGGCGATGTCGTGCTGTCGGTGCGCGGCCTGCGCACCGTGCGCGACCCCGAGGCGCCCCACGCCATCGTGCTCGACGGCGTCGACATCGACCTCAAGGCCGGTGAAATCCTCGGCGTTGCCGGGCTTGTGGGGTCCGGCCGCACGGAACTGGCGCGCGCCATCTTCGGCGCCGACCGCATCGCGGCCGGCACCATCACCCTCGACGGCAACAAAATAGCCCCGGCATCACCCGCCGACGCCATTGCGCTCGGCATCGGCCTGCTACCGGAGGACCGCAAGCACCAGGCGATCTTTGCCGCGCTGGGCATCCTGCCGAATTTCTCCATCGCTTCGCTGGGCAGCTTCAGCAACGGTTTCGGCTTCATGGCCGAGCGGCGCGAGCGCGATGCGCTGTCCGGGTTTCGCAAGATGCTGTCGATCCGCATGGCTTCGGCCGAGCAGGCGATCGAAGGCCTGTCGGGCGGCAACCAGCAGAAGGTGATCCTGGCGCGCTGGCTGGCGCGCGATCCGAAAGTGCTGATCGTCGACGAACCGACGCGCGGCGTCGATGTCGGCGCCAAGACGGAGGTGCACCAGATCCTGGTGCAGCTTGCGGCGCGCGGCATTGCGGTGATGATGATCTCGTCCGAACTGCCCGAGGTGCTGGCGGTGTCGGACCGCATCGTCACCATGCGGCGGGGACGCATCACCGGCCAGATGCCGGGCGTCGAGGCAAACGAGGAAAGACTGATGGAACTGATGGCACTCGACCGCAAGGAGACACTATGAGCGTGGCGGGGGAACAGGACCAGCGCGGCGGCATCGATTTCGCGCGGCTGTTGATGAGCTTCGGACCGCTGCTGTTCCTGGTGGCGCTGATCATCGTCTTCACCGTGCTGAAGCCGAGTTTCATGGACCCGATCAATTTGTTCAACATCACAAGGCAGATCTCGATCACCGGGCTGATCGCGCTAGGCATGACCTTCGTCATCCTCACCGCCGGCATCGACCTGTCGGTCGGCTCGCTGCTCGCCTTCTGCGGCATGGTCGCCGCCGTGGTGGCCAAGGGCGGCACGGCCAACACACTGTCGCTGTCGACGAGCGGCACGCAAGGTTTCGGCTGGTTCGCCGCCCTTTTGGCCGCCGTCGTGGTGGGAGCCGCTGCAGGCGGTGTGCAGGGGCTTGTCATCACCCGGCTGAAAGTGCCGCCCTTCGTCGTCACGCTGGGCGGGCTGACGGTGTTCCGCGGGCTGACGCTGACCATCTCCAATGGCGGCCCGATCTCGGGCTTCGACGCCTCGATGCGCTGGTTCGGCACCGGGCTGATCGGCCCCGTGCCTGTGCCGGCGCTCATCTTCGCTGCGGCCGCCATCCTGTGTCACATCGTGCTGCGCTACACCCGCTATGGCCGCGCCGTCTATGCCGTCGGCGGCAATGCCGAGGCGGCACGGCTGTCGGGGCTGCGCGTCGACCGCATTCTGGTCTCGGTCTATGTCATCGTCGGCTTCTTCGCCGGGCTTGCGGCCTTCGTGCTGTCGGCGCGGCTCAACTCATCGGAAGCGGTGGCCGGCATCGGCTATGAGCTGACTGTCATTTCGGCCGTCGTCATCGGCGGCACCTCGCTGTTCGGCGGCATCGGCTCTGTCGGCGGCACGGTGGTGGGGGCGGCGCTGATCGGCGTGCTGCAGAACGGGCTGCAGTTCAACAACGTGTCGTCCTACACGCAGAGCATCGTCATCGGGCTCATTCTGATCCTGGCGGTGGCGTTCGATCGTTGGCTGAAGTCGAGGGTAAGACGGTGAGCGGCGGGACGCAGGTTTGCGTTCCTTCGCGCCCCCCTCTGTCCTGCCGGACATCTCCCCCACGAGGGGAGGGGGGAGATTGGCAGCTTCGTCCTCGTCGCTTCCTCTTCAACGTTGAAAATTGGCGAAGCAGTCATGACATCCAATCTCCCCCCGTGTGGGAGAGATGTCCGGCAGGACAGAGGGGGGCGCCTAGCCCTGCCCCTGGCAGGAGACCCTGCCCCATTCCTTGCAAAACAATCATGCTTTGCTAGAAAGGTTTTGGCGGGTGGCATCGTGAGAGAACCTCATGTTTGCCGATATCGTCAGACCGATCACCTTGAGTTTTTCGCTGCTGCGGCGGTTCTGGCCGCAGCTTGTCGCCCTGGTGCTGGCCGGCGTGCTGATCGGCGACCTCCTCATGCAGCTGGCGGCGAAGGTGGCGCTTGCCAATCACTTCGCCGGGCTGGCGATGCTGACCTTGGTGGCGCTGGCGCAGCTGGTGGTGACGGTGGCGATGTTCCATGTGCTGCGCCCCGGCCTGCCGCATGTGCTGGCCGCGCAGCGCGCCGCCGACAAGGGCGCAACCGCTGAGGCGCAAACGGAGCCGGGTGCCGAGGCGGACCGGCGCGGCTCGCGGCTGGTGCGGATGATCACCATCGCGCTGCTGCCCTTCTTCGCCTATTACGCTGCCTGGGGCTTTCTGGGCGACATCGTGCGGCAATATTCGCGCGCCACGCTCGACCAGGCCGATTTCGGCCAGAGCGCCAATGTGCTCGACGTGCTCGATTCGCGCTGGCTGCTGGTCTCGGTGGCGGTGTCCTGGCTGATCCGCCGGCTGGCCAAATTCATGCAGACGAAAACGAAGACCGCCTCGCTCTGGCAGATCGTCGTGGTGATCTGCGAAACCAACTGGATCTTCGTCGGTCTCTACGTCATCAGCCGCTGGAAGGACACGGCGCTGCAATGGCTGATGAGCCGCAATTTCTGGTCGGCCCTGCAAGCGTCAGTCGACGGGCTGGCGAGCCCGGTGCGGATGGCCTCGGCCGCACCCATGGTGCCGGTCGAATCGATCGCGCCGTCGACGGCTGCCGTCAACCTGTTCTTCTTCATGCTGCTGCCGCTGATCTGGCTGGTGATGGCGGCGCTGATCTATGGCTATGACGTGCGCGACGATGCCGCCCTGCTGCGCGTGCACGGCCGGCTGGAGCGCGCTGGCCAGCGCTATGCCGGCCTGCCGAAATTCCTGCGCGATTTCGTCGAGCATTTCATCGCCGGCTATCGCTCGCGCTATCTGCCGATCGCCAACGGCGTGCGGCTGACGGTCAGCTCCAGCCTCGTGCTGTTGTGCACGCTGGTCGTCGGCTACCGGCTGCTCGACTGGGGCGCTGCGTGGCTGTGGCTCGGCGCGACGCGGCTGATCGGCCCGCACGAACTCGATATCTGGCAGATTTTCTCGCATGGCGTGACGCTGCTGTTCGGCAGCCCGTTCCAGGATTCCTCCACTGGCATCCTGATCGAACCGCTGCGCATATGCTTTCTTGCCGCCGTGCTGGAGACGGCGTTTTCGACGGCGAAGGGGGCGGGGAGGTGAGCTCTCTTCTCCCCGTTAACGGCGAGAAGGACGTTGTCATTTCGGCGGCCTCTGAAAGCGCAGATACCACGGCCGCTCGCTGCCCAGGCCAATGGCTGGGCGGATGGTCTTGACGGCGTCTTCGGGCACGATGAAGGTTTCACCGACGGTGATGACGTCGCCTTTCCTGGCGCCAGAGAAGATCGCCGAGGTGCAGTTCATCACGCCGTCCGGCAGGCTGACGCCGCTGATGAAGTCCGGGAGCCAGCGGCGGCCGGCGGCATCGGTCAGCATCACCTTGCAGCCCAGCCATTGCTTTTGCAGATCGGGGTTGCCGACCGTCACGGAGAAGGTGGCGATGATGGCGAAGGCATGCTCGGGCAAGCGGCCGGCCTTGCCGCCGCGCAAATCGGCCAGCCGCCAGTCGCTGCCGCCGAAAGGCACGGACTGGCCAAACTCGACATCCCTGGCAATCAGGTCCTCGCCATGCAGCCATTCGCGCGCGCTGTCATAGCTGGTTTCGGCGAGCGTCAGCGGTAGCAAAATGGCGAGTGCGATAAGACCGCGCCGGCGCCATTTTTTCTCGCCACCGCCGGCTGGGTCGATGTCGGTTGAAACCGCGCTCATGTCTTGCTCTGCGTCTGGCCCTGCGGTGGTGCCGGGGCGTCGAGATCGTATAGCGGCAAGACATCCGCCGGCTGGCCGTCGGCGCCGGTCGGAACGGCGTCGAGGCTGATGCGGGCCTGGGCGTCGAGCGGGGCGAACTGGCGCGCGGCGACCAGCAGGCTGGCGCCGCGGATCTGGTCCGGCGGCACCTCGAACACGAACAGGCCGCTTCTGTCCAAGCCCGGATCGACGGCATGGGGTGGCATGTCCTGGCGATAGCTGAGCCGCTCCGTCTGGTGGTAGCGCAGGCCGGTCGGGCCTTGCCAGGTGCCGTCGGCGACCGTGGTGGAGGTGCTGGTGGCGGTGAGACTGGTCGTCACCACCGCCCACAGGCCGCTTGTGGTCAAAAGTCTGGTCTGGCCGAACTGGTCGGTCTTCAGCGTGCGGGCGAAGACCACTCTGTCGAGGCGGACATCGAAGCTGCGTGCCCGCACCATGCCGTGCATGGCGCCGTCGATTGGGATCGGCGCGGTGAGCTCGGCATAATGCGGCTTGGACACCTGCATGCCGTAGCTGAGCGCCACAGTCGCGCAAAGGATCAGGAGATTGCCGATGGCCCGGATATTCATGAGCCGCTCTCGGGCAGGTCGGCGACCGGCATGGTGACGGTGCCGAGCCGGGTGGGATTGAACCAGCCGGGCGTGCCGTAGAGGTTGTCGCGCGGCTTGAAGATCTCGGTGGTGATGCCGAAGCTGAGATTTGCCGGCACGATGGCGTCGCCGGCAAGCGGCCAGACATAGGCCATGCGCTCGGTCATGCCGGGATGCAGTTCCGGCGTCAGCGTCTGATCGCGGGTCAGCGCGATCATCGGCAGGCCGTCAGGCAGAGCGAGGCCGTCCGGGGTGAAGACATTGAAATAGGCCTTGTCGGATTGCGCCGTGCGGTTGGTCATGTCGGCCTCCAGCACCAACGCCTTCTGGCCTGGTTTCAGCGGCACGCCATGGATCTTGGCACGGCTGACATAGGCGCGCACCGGCTGGACACGCCAGCGCCCGGCGTCGATGGCGGCATCGGACGGCAATTGCGGCGGGGCGTGGGCGGGCAGGGCGCCGAACGCGCCCATCAGGCCGGCGACGAGCAGGGCGGCGATGGTTCCCGCGCCGGCCGTTATCCAGGTCTGAAATCTTGAACGGGCAGTCTTGAACATTCCAAACTATGCACGTCGACGATCAGCCACCCCTGCGCAGTCTAGAAAGAAAAAATTGCTGATGGAACCCGCAAATGGCTGGTCCAGCCTCACGCTGCTTCGCGCGCCCATAGAAGATGGCCATGGCGACGAAAATACCGTGCCACCAGCCGTTGTTGCTTGGCCCTGATCAGGTCGGGCAAGCGCCGCTCCTGGCGCCAGCGCGGTATGTTGCGCCAGCAGGCTATGAAGCGGACGGCGTCCTCGATGGCCTCCTCCGCTGAGAGCGCCGGGCCAATCGCGGCCAGGAACAGCGCCTCCGACGGTTTCAACGCGTCGATAACAGCCTTGCGCCTGATGTGATCCAGGCGGGCGTGGGCGATGCCGTTGCGGCGGATGGCTTGGAAGGCTTCGAGGAGAGCAGGGCTGTCGCCGGTGTAACCGCAGGCGCGGGCGAAATCGGCGGCGTCCATCGTCACTCCTGGGCTTGATGCGGCGGTGGCTTACGCCCCGACTCACATTTACGAGTTGATATAAGCATAACTCAAACATATGCAGAAGAAAAACTTTAGGAAATGTTTGAAAAGCGCGACTCGACTCCCGTCGCAAAACGCAGGAATATACGAACAAATCAGGAACAAAAGGCGAGGGAGGGGCGATGGCATTGCCAGGCAAGGAAGCGGTGATCGCGCATGTGGTCTCGATATCGGTCGAGTGCGGCGATTGCGGCCGCAACAGGTGGTGGCGACCTGATCAGCTGAAGAGGTTCGGGGTGACCGGGAATACGCCGCTGGCAGCGCTTTCGGAGCGCATGCGCTGTGTGATCTGTCGCGCCGACGGGTTGCCGGGCGCCAACGTGTCGATCCAGGCGGCGTTCGTCGACGAGCGCCAGCGCGAGGTGTTGATGCGCAGTTCGAGACGGGCCTGACAGGAGGGATCCACGCTTCTGCTTGGAGCCATCATGACGCTCGTGCCCGAGATCGCCAGGGCTGGCGCGTCAAGGTTTGGGTGCCGTCACCTTGAACGTTCCATTTCGATCCCGGACGGTTTTTATCGGATGATCGGGAATCGCGGGAGGTGGCGCGATGTTGGCTGCCATTCCGTCCTCCAGCCGATCGGCTCTCAGCAGCTCCTCTGCTTTTGCTGTCTTGAGGCGCTCCAACTGGTCGATAAGAAATCCGGACATCGAATTCTCCAAGGCAAGCGGCGGAAATTCCTGGCAATATCCATGTATGTAGTTGTTTGCCACTGGGCAATCAGTCGGGGTTTTGAGGCTGCGACCGTGGCAATTGATGCCAGGGAGGCGCGCCACCGTCTCTCCCTGCGGAGTTAGCGCCGCCCGCCCTTCAATACCCCAGCAATTCCTTCAGCGGAATCACCCGCAAGACCTGTTTGATGGCGTAGCGGTTGAAGGTCAGCGTCTTGGGTGGATTGTACTGCTCGACCACCAACTCGGCGGCGGTGCGCTTGACCAGCTTCTTGATGAAGGCCTTGCCGATGTGCCCGTTTTCTTCCGGAAACATCTCGATCACCACATGGTCGCCGGGTACGGCATCGCGGCCGCCGCAATAGATCATGTCGCCCGGTTCGTAGCGCGGCACCATGGAATCGGAAAGCACGTGCAGCGCGAACACCTTGGGGAGGTTGCGGATGCCCGGCGGGCGCTGGACGTAGCCGGCGGGTTCGCCGTTCAAGGTGAAGTCACCGTCATCGCCACCGACGGCGGCGCCCAGCACCTGGATATCCATCGGCCCGGCGGGCAGGGGGGTGGCATCGGTGACGATCTCGGCATCGGCCACCGGGCCGGAATCGTCGAGGAAGACGACCTCGCCCTTGCCGAGCGCCACAGGGTCGACGCGCAGGAAGGCGGCGGTCTTCAAAAGGTTCTCGGTCTTGGGCAGGTTGCGGCCGGTTTCCCAGTTGCCGACGGCGGCGACATCGGTGTCGTTGTGCTCGGCAATGTGGCGCATGACCAGGCCGCGCTGCTTGCGCGCCTTGCGGATTGCCGCCCCAACCTTGATCGACAGTTCCGTTTTTGCCATGGCACCCATGTGAGCGATGAAAGCGGCTCTCGTCTATGAAAGAATGGCTTGCATATATTTTTAAGTTATGCTTATATCTGGTCATGCAAAACCTGTCCAGCTTTGATGGCGCCGAGTCGCCGGCCTCACGCGAGGCCCATCCGGCGGTCACAACCGCCGCCCATTCCCTTCCGCCCCGGCCGTCCTCCTCCCCGGCCGGGATGAAGCCCGAGGCTCAGTGCTTGACTGCACCAGCCTCGGGTCCGGTCCGCCTGTCTCCGGCGACCGGAACGGCCGGAGCCGCCGCTCCCAGCGGCTCCGGTCCCCAATTCGGCCGGCATGGCGCCGGCGCTGTTTTTTCGGCTGGCCGATCCTGCATCCGCACCGAGGACGGCACCGTCATCCTGTTCGACAGGCTAACGGGCAGGGCGGTTTCCGCCCTGGACAGAAACACGGCCGAGGCGCGGCTTTTGCACCTTGCCGGCGGGAAATCGGCCCAATCCGGCTGAGGCTGGCCGGCTGACGGCCGGCTCTTGAAAAACAACCTGACTGCGGCCCGGCCAACCGGGTGGAACCTTGACGCTGCCCGACGGCGCGCGGCCGACCTTTGGATGGAACTGGATATGGCAAGCTATAGCGACGCGGAATTGCACGAGATCGGCCGCTGGCTGAAGGACGGGCTTTCAGCCTCCAGGATCGCAGTCGCGTTCAGCGCGCTGCGTGGCAGTCCGGTGTCGCGCGACGCCATCATCGGCATCGTGCATCGTAACGCCATGCTGGGCGCGATCGGCTTTGCCAATGGCAAGGGGCCGCCGCCGCGAGCCAGACAGGCCGGGGGCAAGCGCGCTGGAAGCAAGCGGGCCGATGGCATGTCGGCGAATGCGACGCCTGCCGTCGGCAAGATGCATGGCGTGCTTGCCGCCAAGGACATCCATGCGCGTGAAGTGGCCCGGCCCAGGCGCTCCCATTCGTTCGTGCGCGAGGCGGGCGTGCTGATCGCCGACGGCGTAGCCTATCGTCTGGAGGTGCCGGCGCCGCCGCGCGCGGCCATCGGCCGGCAGCCGCATGGCGTGGCGATGCGCTTCATCGATTGCCTGTTTTCACGCTGCCGCGCGCCGCTGAATCTGACGGTGGAGGAGGATTCTGAAAACGATGCGCCAGGCAGCCGGCCGGGCGCCGACATGCTGTGCTGCGGCATGCGCACCACGGCGCTGAAAAGCTATTGCACCTACCATCAGGCGCGCTTCCAGCGCCGCGTATTTGTGGCGGGATGAGCACGCTCTCCCATTGCTGCGCCAGCCTCTCATCCGGCCCTTCGGCCACCTTCTCCCCGCTGGGGAGAAGAGGAGGGCACCCGACGGTGCAAGTCTCCTCTCCCCTCGGGGGTCCGAAGGACGGACGAGACACGTGGCTCGCCCCGGAATGGTCAGGCGAGCGAAGCGGAGGCTGGGTGAGGGGGCTGCCTCGCCGCACAAAGGTGGAGGATCTGAGATGAATCAAGCCCGGAGCAAAATCGCCAGAACCTTACTTCGGCATTTGCCGGCCTTGCTTGGGGGTGCGGCTCTGCATGCTCCTTGCGTCCATCGCCATGGCCGGGTTGCCCTCGTCGACCAATATGCCGGTCACCCGGGCAAAGCCGGTAAACACCTTCATGGCGTCGGGTTCGGAAATCTGCGCGGCGATCGCCGCGCTGCAGGCGTTCAGCGCACTGCGGTAGACATGGCCGCGTCGCTCAAGCGGCCAGCGCTGCAGAAAATCCGCGGCTTCGCTGACGCTGTCAATCTCTTCGATCTCATCCTCCACCCGCACTTTGAGCGGCACTCCGGTTTTCATCGTACCCACGGCGTTCACCTTCGCTTTGCGCGCGGCTCTGTCTACCGCATCCATAAACGCACCCCGCTGGCGGCCGGTTGCATCAATTTTCGGCCGGCGTGCGATCCTCACGGGCTGGCCACCGCATCCAGCCAGTCATGGGCGCGGCTTTTGGGCCTGGCCACCAGTATGTTCTGTTGCTTGGCCGCCCTGGTGAAGGCGTCGAACGCGATGCGCTGGCAGCAGATGCCGTCGACGGCGAGCGCAACCAGCCGCGAAGCCTCGACAAAGCCCGGTGCTGTCTTGTCGGGCCATTGGTGACGCAGTGCCTCGGCGGCCCCGGCCACCGAACTGACCAGCATGGTTTTGTTATCGCAAAAGCGCACGGTAACCGGCATGAAGGCTGTCATCGGCGAACCTCCCCTTGGCATGGACGCGACATAACGTCGAAAAGCTCGCGCCGGTTCCATCGGCCTGGATGCCGGTCGGCAAGGATGCTGGCGCAGCGGCGATGAGGTGAGACCTTCGGTTCAACGAAGGCCAACCGAACGGCGGCCCTCTCCGCCCTGCCGACCATGTGGGGAGATGCCCAACAGCGCGAAGGATCGCCGCTTTGCCGTCCTCCATCATCCCAAGCCAACCAGGAGCCTTCCATGAGCAAAAAGACCATACCCGCAAAACCGCAGGCGCCGAAATTGCCGAAGGGCGAGGCCGAGCAGGTGCGCATACGCCGCGAGATCGGCCATGATTTCGCGCTCAGGGATGACGCCTTCGGCCGCAAGCGGCTGGCGGCGGGCACGCTGGAGGCTGCCCGTGTCTACGAAGTGTCGAATGACGGCCACGCCGCCACCGGCGGCATCGTGCGGGTGCGCGCCATCGATGCGCTTATCGGCATCACCTCGCTGTCGCGCCAGCAGCGCGAGGCAGGCCTGCGCTACCGCGAGGATTTCCGCTGCAGCCAGCAGGCTGATGTCAAGCCGATGCGCTGGAGCGAGCGCGTCGACGGCGGCCGCGAGGGCGGCGGCATCGCCGACAGCGTTCTCGACGCCGGCCGCGCACATGCCGCCGCCACAAGAGCGCTAGGCCATTGGGAGGTGGCCGCCGTGGTGCGACAAGTCTGCTGCGCGGACGGTTCCCTCAAGCGCCTGGCCGAGGAGACCGGCGAGGGCCGGAACGTGGTGACGAAGCTGCTGAAGGTGGGCTGGATTTGTTGGCAGTGCATTATGGGATGATGATGAGGCGGTGAGGGTGAATGGATCCGGCCGGCGATGCCGGCTGGATCCGTGATCAAGCCCGTTCCACAGATTCGCAAGATGTGATGAACAATGCGGACCGGGCGCAGATACCCAGGCGCCTAAAACAAGGCCCTCTCCAATGGCCCCGCCAGTGTCTCGGCAAAGCCCGTCGCCAGGTGGTGCCTGTCACGAAACGCCAGCTTGCCTGATATGACGACGTGGCAGGTGGTCGGGCCGCAGAATTGGTCGGTGAGGTCGATGTAGCGGGTGTCGGGCACGCTGGTCACCACGGCGCGCTCGGCGGCGGCGGTGCTGTCGTTGCCGGCGTTCGCCCTTGGCGTATCGCAGTGCGGCGAGGGGGCTTCGCGCCACCACAGGGTGCGCGCCACGCAGGAGCCGGCGAAGCTGGCGTTAATCGGCGTGTCGCGGATAACAGCCGTCTCGACACCGGCCCGGCTGAAGGCCTGCAAGGTCGAGCGCAGGCCGGCCTGCCAGCGCGCTACTTCGGCCGTGCGTTCGGCGGCGGGCAGGTCGCGGGTCAGATTGCCGATGGAAAATTCGGAGATCACCACCAGGCGCGGCTTGCGGCGGATGATCTCTGATATGGCCTGCTCGCGCCAGGCGTCGCATTCGGTGTAGTCGCGCTTCAGCACGGTGTTGAAGGTGGAGAGCCGCGAGGCGCGGCACGATGATTTGAGGTAGGTGACCACCTTTGTGTCGTTGCGCTTGGCCGCCTCGATCAGCGGCGTCGACCACTGGTCGGCGTGCGAATCGCCGAACAGCACGATGGTGCGGGTGGCATCGGCCGGGCCGAACATGCAGGGTTTCGGCGTCACCGTTTGGAAGTCGGCCAGGCAGTTCTTGTCGACGGCCCGCGCCATGGAAGGTCTTTCGACCGCCTGCTCGATGCCGCGCTGCTCGGGGCCGATGTTGTGCTGAGCCAAATGCGCGTTGGCATAGGCGACCGCCACGCCGGTGCCGGTCAGCATCAGCGCGGGAACCAGCACAAGGCCGGGAAAAGCGCGAAGCGGTTTTGCGTCTGGAATGACCCTGGGAAAGGCGCGGGCGCCCACCGCCATCCAGGCGCCGCGCCGCGCCGGGTCTTCGATCAAATGATAGGTGAGCACCGACAGCGCGAGCGCCAGCACGCCACAGCCAAGGCGCTGCGGCACGGAAAGGTCCGGCGCCAGCATCCCGGCATAGACGATGACCGGCCAATGCCAGAGATAAAGCGAATAGGAGAGCGTGCCGATCCATTGCAAGGGCGGCAGGGACAAAGCGGTAGCCGGGCCAAGGGCTTGCCAGCCGGTCCGTCTATTGGTCTGCGACCCGCCGACGCCGCTCAGCAGCACCAGCACGGTGCCCGCTACCGGCAGCAACGCGTACCAGCCGGGGAAGGGCAGGTCCTCGCTCAACAGGAGATAGGCCGTCGCGATCAGCGCCAGGCCGAGCCAGCCAAGTGCGGCCCGCAGCCAGATGCGGTGCTGCAGCAAAGCCATGGGGACCAGCGTCGCCAGGCCGCCGGCAGCGAACTCCCAGGCGCGCAGCGGCGAGAAATAGAAGGCCCAGGCCGGCGCCGCGCTGGTCAGCCACTGGCAGGCGGCGAAGGAGGCAAGGCCGGCAACGCCTATCACGGCTGCGGCCGTTCGCCGGCCCGGCCGCAGCCAGGCGGCCAGCAGAAGCAGCGCCGGCCAGGCCAGATAGAACTGCTCCTCCACCGACAACGACCAGAAGTGGATGAAGGGATTGCTGGTGGCGTCGGCGGCGAAATAGTCGAACGACCAGCGCAGCAGCCACAGATTGATGGCATAGGCGGAGGCGAACATGGCGCCGCGCGAATAGAGCGCCTGCTCCTGCGGCGCCAGGATGAAGTAGCCGGCAGCCAGCGTAACCAGGATGACGAACAAAGCTGCCGGCAGAAGCCGCCGCGCGCGCCTGGCATAGAAGCGCCAAAGGTCGAGCCGGCCGGTCTCGCCGATCTCCTGCATGAGGTGGGTTGTTATCAGCCAGCCCGAGATGACGAAGAAGATGTCGACGCCGGCAAAGCCGCCGGGGAGCGCGGTGAGGCCGAAATGGTAGGCGACGACACCGCCGACAGCGAGCGCGCGCAATCCTTGTATGTCCGACCGGAACGATGCTGCCACGACGGCTCCTTCGTGCAAGGCCCAGCCCCTGCGCAACGTCGGCCGGGCAGGCCGATATCGCAATGCAACAAATTTATCGCAGTGCAACATAAAACAATTTTGTCGCAGTGCAACATAGCAGGAATGGAAATGGGCCGGCGCGCCGGCCGGGCTTGCGTGGCGGGCTTGGCCGCGCCCTGCGGCAGACGCAAAACAGCCCCGCGAAGGGGCTGTTTCTAATCGGTTCGCTGGATTGCTACTTGCTGCCGCCGTTCGCTTTCACGCTGCTGCAGAATTCCGGATGGCTGTTGGCCGCAGTGGCGTCCTTCGCCTCGTCCTCGCAGGCCTTCATCATCGCGGTCTGGTCGTCCGGCGTAAGGGCCTTCCAGGCTTTCACGAAGTCGTCGTTGCTGACCATCGTCTTCATGCCGCTATCGGTGTAGAAGGGCTGCATCTTGGCCGGATCGTCGAGAGCCGACGTGCCGGTGTCGCCTGCCGCAAGCGCGGAGCCGGCAACCATCGAGAGCGTCATCGCGCCGAAACAGATCATCTTGATGTTCATGGTGTACTCCTCCTGTTGCTTGGGATCGTCGAAGCAACGATCAGTTGGAAAACGACAGGTTTGGGTGAAAGTTCCGGCATTTTTTGCGCAAAAATCCCGAAACGAAGAAAAATATAGTCGAAAAACTTGAAACTTTCCCCGGTTTTTCCCGTAGAAAGCGAGTTTAGTGGGTCTCTCGTGCAAGACTGACCACCAGCCGATCGACGCTGGGGTCGTCGAGACTGACGATATGGGCCATCAGCATCGCTCGCCTCATGCTGATCCTGGTGACGTCCTGCCGCATGATGACCGACACAAAGGCCGGCCCCGATCCGGTGAGGACGATCGCCCTGCCGACCAGAACTGGTTCGGAGATGGGAGCCCACTGTACGGTCATGATCGAGGGCTCGCTTGTCTGGCGGCGGTTGATGCCTGTGAAATAGATCCAGTTCAGGCGCGAGATCGCCACGCCGTAATGGTTGCCGGGCATTCTCGAACCACCCTGGCCATCGCCCGGAGCCCAGCGCGTTACCCGCCTGAAGGTGACGAGATCGGCCTCGCGCCGCACGAAGGTGACCGAGCGCATCAAAAAATCGGGTCGGCCGGGGATCGAAAAATAGGTGAAATAGGTGCCTCCGGCGATGGCAGGCGACGGCGGCCGCACCATGTTCTCGTACAGTGCCTCGCGCAGCGTTGCATTGCTGTCGCCCTTGGCTGCCGCGGCGGCCGGCTCACGATACAGCTCATCCTCGTCGATCTTGAAATAGTCGCAGATCAGCCTTGCGGTGGCTTTGTTGGGAACCGCCTTGCCTTGCAGATAGCGCTCGAACTGGGTGCGGTTGATGCCAAGCTCACGGCACACCGCGCTGACGGAAGCGTGGCGTTGGACCAGCCGCCTGAGATTGGCGGCGAGATTCTCGCGGATTGGCACGACATCTCCCCGACAGACGTACGGACCAGTATTCAAGCGATGGCTTATATACACTTGCATGACGTAGCGAGGGTGCGAAGATGGACCTTTGGCCAATAGGGCGAGGATCCCGTGGCGCGTAGACTGTACGATTTTGACAGTCCAGCTATGCAAGCCCCGCAAATGGGCGTATTTCGGTGGCAAGAGCGACCTCAGATCGGCCTCTCGACATCCTGCAATGGAGGGCGGTTTGGATCATACCGGCCTGGTCGAGCTTCTGGACTACACACAAGCGCAATTGACGAAGATCCGCCAGGCGGTCGCGGCCAGCGAGCACGCCGGTGCCATGTTCACCATCGACTGCCTTGTCGGAGCGGCGGCCGAGCAGACGAAGTGCAAGCTTGCAAGTCTGGAGCATGCCGGCTTGCCGGTCGGCAGGGATGGGCCGATTGGCCGAGGCGCATTTGAAGGCGGTGCGGCGCCGCCCGGCAAAGCGACATCGGGCAAGCCGGATGCCGGCGGCGACCGCTCCTGATCAGGGCGCGCCGATCTCGCCGATCAGCCTTGCATATTCGGCCTCGGCTTCGCCGTAACTGCCATTGGCGAGTTCCAGCAGCCCGGCGCGGTCACGAATGACGATCTCGCCCCGACGTGAGCGGATCAACGCGCGGCCTTCGAGCAACTGGAGAGCGACGGTGACGCCTGGCCGCCTGACACCAAGCATGATGGCCAGGAATTCGTGCGTGATGGCGAGATGTTCGCCCGGCACGCGGTCGTCGCACATGAGCAGCCATCGCGCCAGCCGCTCCTCGAGCTTCAGCCGCGCGTTGACGAGCGCGGTGCAGCCGGCCTGGGTTTGTAGAGCGTTGACGAAGCGCAGCAGGAACATGCGCAAGGTCGCACTTGCCGCCAATGCTGCCTTGAAAGCGCCGGCTTCGATGCGGATCGCCTCGCCTTCGAGTTGGACATAACAGGCATGCGGCGCACGGTCGTCGCCCATCACCAGGGAGTATCCCGTCATGCCTTCGAAGCCGATGAAGCCCACTTCGGCCTCTTGGCCGCTCGCCGTGCTGGCGACCACCGAACCGATGCCCTGTTCGATGAAGTAGACGGCCTCGATCGGGATCTGTGGCGTCACCAGCATCATGCGCAACGGCAAGTCGCAGCGCTGCATGTGCGGCTCGAGCAACGCCAGATCATCCGCAGGCATGCGTCGCAGCAGTTGGTTTCGGTATTGATGGTTTTTGGTGAGATCAGACATGGCGTGGCCCAATACAGGGCAAGAGCCATCCAATCTCCCAGCCGTCCGTGCCCGTAAAAACGTGCGGACGATGGCCTGTGTATAGGGGCTCTGAACGAAGAAAGATATCAATGCGATATGAAATTCGAAGCACGGCGCCCCCCAACGCCCGTTCGCATATGAAAAGATCGGCCTGAATGTTAGTGTCGGAAACGTACCAAGCGCCACTTGGTACAAAACCGACATATTTCTTGAGAGCGCCGGATCATGGTGAGGGCCGATAAAATCCGCCGGCTAATGACAAAGCGCCATGTCGCGCTGGGCCTGAGAACCGTTCGAAAAAAGAGGGGCAGACCGGCGGGAGAATTGTACGATACTTACTGTGATGAGGCCGATGTTGACTCTTGCTCGGTCCGATTTCATTTTTTGATCCACAGCGTCAAAGGAAGTGGTCGCTGCTCCGAAAGGGGCTTCTTATGTCGAGCCTTCATAAGCGCAATCCCGGTTTCCATCCTTCCGATCTGCAGCTGTGCCAGCGCGTCTTCGATCGGGTCTGCCTGGAGCGCAAACTTGACCGCATGTCAAGGGAGTCGGACGTACAGCGGCTGGCAGCCACGGTGTTTTCGCTGTTTCAGAATGGCTGCCGCAATGAAGGCGAGTTGCTCGAAAGTTTCAGGCGGACCCGCCAATGACCAAGGCCAGGATCACGTCCGCGACACCGGCAGCCAAAAACGAACCTTACGACGCTGCGATCTTCGCCCGGAAATACGGCATGTCGCGGAAGGCCGCGGAGGTCGTGCTGTCCGCGAACGGACCGTCCAGAACGGCTTGTGACGCTGCCGCACGCTCTTTTATGGAAGCGGTTGCCCGCAGAGCGAAGAGCAGCCATGAACACTGAAGTTGCGAGCGACTGCCGTTTCGCCGCCGACCCGCAGGCGCGTCCAATGCTGCCTTTATTGGACGCCGCGAGGCGTCAGCCTGTCGGCCCTGTCGGACCTGTCACTCCTGAAGCGGCTTGCTGCGCCGTCACGGCAGAGAGTTTCTGCCGTTTGAGCAGCATCGGTTTTTCATAGATCTTCTTCATGTTCATGGCTTCCCTCCGCAAAATTCGATTGCGGGAGCGTCGTCGCCGGCCGCGCTCTTGTCAAGCCGAGCTTGTCGAGGGTCGGCCGACCGGGACGAAAATCCACGCTTCAATTCCTGTCGGCCGGCTTGGAACGCATGCGCGAAACCGTCTCGCGCTCGGCGCGCTTGGAGCGCAGCGGCGGCAGGCCGCGGTCGATCAGGTCCATGTCCTCCAGCACCATATCGCCCATGCGCTTGAAGGCGATGTCGAGCGCGCCGGCACGGTGCGCCGAGCGCAGGAAGCCGGGCAGGGTGCGCACCGGATGGTCCCGCGCCAGCGGTTCTTCGGGGAAAACGTCGCTGGCGGCGACGATGTGGCCGCTCTTCACCGCCGCCATCAGCGCCGGGAAGTCGACCACGCCGGCCCGGCTGAGCAGGATGAAGGCGGCGCCCTTGCGCATGCCGGCAAAGGCGTCGGCACCGAGAAAACCCTGGTTCTCGCTGGTCACCGACGCAACGACGAAGATGAAGTCGCTGGTCGACAGCACCTCGTCGAGAGAGACCGGCTCGACGCCATTGTCGATGAGGATCGATGGCGGCAGCCAGGGATCGAAGACTTTGGTGCGGGTGCGGAAGCCCGACAGCAGCCGGTTGAGCGCCCGGCCGAGATCGCCGAAACCGATGATGCCGACATCCGCGCCGGACAGGAGCCGCGCCGTCTGGTTGCCGTCGCCGCCCCACAGTTCCTGTCCCTGGCGGAAAGCGAGATCGGCATCGACGATGTCGCGGGCGAGGTTGAGCGCCATGGCAAGGCCAAGCTCCGCGACCGGCTCGGCGAACACCAGGCCGGTGGTGACGACATGGATGCCGCGCGCGAACAATGTCTCGTAGGGCATGTTGTTGATGAGGTTGGTCTCGACATTGAAGACGCAGCGCAGCGCCTTCATCCGGTCGAGCGTTTCGGGCGATATGGGCGGCTGGCCGATGATATAGCGCGCCTCGGCCAGCACGTCGGCCGGCAGTTTCGCGACGCCGTCAGCGGTCGTCTCGACAATGCGATAATGCGCCTTGAGCCGCGCCAGCTGCCGGGCTGTGAAGATCAGGTCGAGTGTGCGTGGTTCCGGCGCACTGATAACCAGCGGCAAGGCGCTGTTGGACATGACTATTCCCTCTGTTCCCGATGGCCAAAATACCTTGGATGAAACGATTTACAACATCGCGCGGAGAGGCAAGGAGAGCGCGATTGGCGCTGGGATGAGGTGCCCTGTCGGAGCCGATATGTGCCGGCAATGCAACAGTGAAGAATCGTTTGACCACGATGGCGCGGGAACGACGTAAGGACCAGTAATGACACAATTGACACGGGGCAGGGAATTGGTTCTGCTGGCACCGTACTAATTTGGAGGGCACTTTACAGTGAAGAAATACGAGAAACCAACCTTGCAGAAGCGCGAGAGGCTTTCGGGCGTCACGGCCCAAACTGCCCCATCGACACCTCCGCCGATCCTCAGTGATTGATTGGCGCCTGACGCATTCGCCTGACAAGGGCAATAGCAGCAATCGATAGGGCGCGACTGGTCGCGCGCCCTATCGCATATTGGCCACGGGTGCCCGCCGTTGTCCCAGATGCCGGACCTTGCGGCCGATGATCATCAGCCGGCGCGCGGTGTTGTTGCGCAGGCGCCTTACGCGCCATTCCAGTCCGCTGTCGGCGGTAATCGACTTGGCATAGTAACTCACCCGCATGCCATCCTCATCGGCAGCCACCTTGACCGGATCGTCATAGAAAGCGTTGATCTTGTCAGCCGCCATGCCTGGTGTTTCGAGCCAGCGTGGAATGTGAACCGAATGGAGCTGATCGACATCGGTCATCACGCGCCCGATGCCGACGCCCGGCGTCGGACACGTCGTGCAGAAAGCATCGCCGATGAAGATGACCCCGTCGCGGCGATGGCCTTGCGTGGTGCTCAGACTGATCTGCCTGACCTCGACAGGACTAGCGACTTCGAAGTTGCCGCATCGCGCTGCTATTTCGGGCATCAGTTCGCAGAGCATCTTTTGCGGCTCCTGGCGGAACGCCCGCGTCCACGCTTCGGCCACATTGCGATAGAGGAACATGTTCGCCCGCATCTTGTCGCCGAGGGGAAAGATGCTGATGTAGGCGATACGGTCGGCAGCCCGCCTGCTGTAGCAGGTGACGGACTGATGACCGAAATCGCGCGGCGAGATGGCGAGGTCGAATCCCATCGACAATGAATGCGCCTTCGATTGCTCGATACGCTGCACCCCGACGGCGCGCCGCACCGCCTCGCCGTGACCGGTTGCCACCACCAGCAGGCGGGCATCGATGATGGTGCCGTCGGCCAGCACAAGCCGCTGCCGGTTCGGTCCAGTCGAGACCTCGGTTACCTTGCCGACCGTCAGCGGTACTTGCCGAGGCAAGGCGTCGCGCAGGCCATTGATCAGCGCGCCATAGGAGAATGTGAATTCAGCCTTCTTCTCATGCGCGAAGAACTGGCCGAGGCGAAACACATGCGTGTCGGTCGTCGAGGTGACGAGACGCTTGAGTGTCGCATCAAGGCCGAGCTTTTCGAACAGCAGCATCTGATCCATGCCGATCTTCTCGGCCCGGAACTCCTCGTGGTGGACGCGGTGCGGGTCGATCAGCACCACCTTGCGCCCGGCTTTTCCCAACAGCATGGCTAACGTGGTCCCAGCCATTCCGGCACCGACGATCGCCACATCGACTTCGGCCGGGCCGGCCTCTGAGATACTCATTCTGCTGCTCTTTCTGGTGGCAACTGCACGTTTCACAATCTCCGGTAGAAAATATCTTCCGGACCTAAATCAACCGCAAGCAACCGGGGCGCGTGCCTGGTAGTAACCAATGTTTAGGTTAATCGCGGACCCGCTGCTTCCAGCGCGGCGCGATCGCCGACCCGTCGATGAACTCAAAGCCGCCAGCCTCGTTGAGCGTGTGAAGTTTACGCCCGCTCCATAGCGCACCTGGATTTAAGATGGTTTCAACGACCTGCTCCATGCCGATCAAATCAAGGTGAGAAATGCGTGCGATGCCAAGCGCCGCGCCATAGCTCCTGCGGCAGTCCTGGACCGGGCGCAGCAGGTCGTTGCCGCGCCTGATCATGCGGCCGGCCGGCCGCGCCGAGGCGATGTCGATCAGCACGGGATTTTTGGGGTGCGGCGTCCAGGGGCCGCGAAAATCCGGCGCCGACCACAGATGCAGCGTGTCGGAGAAGGCGCCGCCGCCGTCGCGGACGGTGGCGAACAGCCACCAGGCGCCGCCATGCTCGACAAGCGTGGCGTCGCTGGCGACGACGCCTGACAGTAGCGTCGCCTCCTTGACCCATCCGCCGGGAAAGGCGGTGGCCCGGTAGAGATCGACGGTGCCGTTGGCGCAGCTTTCCGGCACCATCCAGACCTCGCCGTCGCGCTCGAAGACGAAGGGGTAGGAGAGATGGTAGGGCAGATCCAGCACCGGTTCAGGTCGACCGAGCGGGCCTGCCGGGCCGAAGGGCACGGCGGAGATGATGGCTTTGCCGAGCCGGTGAATATAGTCCTCGACGAACAGGGTCAGCTGGCCCTGGTAGAGGATGGGAAACGGATCGGCGTAGAAGCGGTTGCCATCGTCCGGCAGCTCTTGCCAACCCGACGCCGGATGCGCACGCAGGTCGAACAGATCGGAGCCCCCGGTTTGCCGCCAGCCGACCTTCCAATGCGGCGCGTTGTAGCAAAGGTGATAGATCTTCTGGACGATCCGCCGCGCCAGCGCCTTGCCGGCTCTGACCCCAAGCTTGCCGGCCGAGGGCATTGGCGGCGGGCTGCCTGCCTGCGCCGGCTCTGGCAGATCGGGCACCGACTTTGCCGCGCCTGACATGGCAGCGACGATCAGGCTTGCTGTGCGCGCCAGCATATCCTGGAAGGACGCCAGCGCGATGCCGCCATATTCTGTGCCCAGACGCCCGACGGCGATCGCAACGCCGTTCTCCTCGATGCGGGCAAGCGGTGTGCGGCCGGCGAGGATCAGGGCCAGCAAGGCCGCTTCCCCGCTGGCGCCGTCATAGGTGACGCGCCAGACCCGTGTGCTTTCCAGCCTGACATCGCCGCAGAGATCGACGACCAGGTCGGGCGAAGCGGGGGACCGCCGATAGGGCGCGAGCGCCGAAAGCGGCACACGCTTGGCCAGTCCATCATGGGCCAGTCCGTGTATCGCCGTTTCGAGTTGAAACAGGGCCGCGGCGCTGCGCGGAATGCCGCCGCCCGCCGGCCTGACATCGACGGACAGTTCGACGTCGCCGAGCGCGGCAAGGCGCTCCAGCAGCGTGAGATGAAAGGCGCGGACGCAGTCGCCGTCCAGGCGTAGACTTATCTGCATGGTGGAGGTCCGAAAAGGCGGTGCCCGGCCTTGCCGGCCAAGCCGGTCCGGTCAAATTGTAACCCCATCTGCATCCGTCTCCGCTCGCTGCGTAGCCAACACCTCGATATGTATATTTTTAAGCAAACCGCGTGCCAAAATTCACGTCACCTCTCAACATAATTAACAATGTTTTAACAGTTGGAGGAATAGCTAGGTTATCGCCGCAAACTGATCTTGCCGGCATATGGAGTATTGTCGGAGGCAGCCATGCAATCATCCCTGCCCATGGTTCCTCAGCAACACTCTCCGGATGCGGCACGCGCGGGATCATACGCAGCTTCGACTGTCGAACTGGGCGACCTGAAGCGCATCCTGGTGCGCCGCCGGTTCTGGATCTTCGGCACTGTCGCACTGCTGACGCTGGTCGCCCTTCTCTACGGTCTTCTCACGCCCGCACTCTACAGCTCGGCGGCGGAAATCCTCATCGATCCGCAGGACCTGCAGGTGGTCACCAACGACGTCAATCCCAGCCGTATCTCACCCGATGGCGGCATCACGCAGGTCGAGAGCCAGGTCAGCGTGGTCCAGTCGACAGGCGTGCTGATGCGGGCGATCGCGGCGACAAACCTGACGCAGGATCCGGAATTCAACGGGCAGGGCTTGCTGTCGCGCCTGCTCGGTTCGGCATCGGCCGAAGGCGACAGGTCGGTGCAGACACTCGACGCGCTGCGCCGGCGCCTGGCGGTGAAGCGGGCCGACAAGGTCCTGGTCCTCGACGTCATAGTCACCGCCAAGAGCGCCGACAAGGCCGCCCTCCTGGCCAACGCTATCGCGCAGGCCTACCTGGTCGACCAGGCGAGCGCGCGCGCGAAAATGGCCAGGGACGCCTCCGAGTCGATCACCGCCCGGCTGGACGAGCAGCGCAAACGCGTCCAGCAGGCCGAGAATGCCGTCGAGGCCTACAAGTCCGCCAACAACATGGTGATGGCGGCAGGCAATCTGGTCAGCGACCAGGAACTGACCGAGATCAACACGCAGCTTGCGGCGGCGCAGAGCCGCACCGCAGCGCTGAAGGCGCAGGTCGACCAGATGCGCCGCCAGAGCGGCACGGCGGACGCGACCTCGGAAGCGATGCGCTCGGCGGTGATCTCGAGCCTGCGGGCACAGGAGGCGACGCTGGTCGACCAGGTCTCGCAGCTCGGCACGGAGCTGGGGCCGCGTCATCCTTCGCTGATCGCCGCCCAGCAGCAGCTGCGCGACACGCGCCAGCTGATCGCGCGCGAACTCGGCCGCATCGCCACCGCCACCGAGACCGACTACGAACGGGCGCTGGCCAACCAGCAGGCGCTGGAAGCCAAGGTGGCGGGCATGAAGAGCAAGTCGCTCGACACCGACCAGGCCTCGGTGCGGCTGCGCGAATTGCAGCGCGATCTCGAGGCGCTGCGTTCCGTCTACTCGAACTATCTCCAGCGTGCCCAGGAGACGCGCGAGCAGATCAATGTCGACAGCACCAATGCGCGCATCATCTCCAACGCCATGCCCGCCTTGAAGAAGAGCTGGCCGCCTTTGCCGCTGCTGTTGCTGGGCGCGATATTCGGCGGCCTTGGGCTCGGCACCGGTCTGGCGTTGATCGCCGAATATTCCTCGCCGACGGTGCTTTCCAGCACCCAGATGCAATCGGCCATCGACGCGCCGGTGCTGGGCGTGGTGCCGGCAAAGTCAGGCACTGGGTGGCGCTGGTGGCCTTCTGGCGCAAGTTCGGCCGCCGCCTCCAGCCAGAAAACCGACGCCGTCGTCGGCCTTGCGCTGAGGCGCATGTTCAGTTCGGGCCAGCGTCCGGCGGACTGGCCGCTGGTGCCTTCCATCCTGGTGACATCGTCGCCGGGTGAGGGCGCGCAACGCAGCCGGGTGGCGCGGCTGCTGGCCAATGCGGCGGCGTCCAGGGGCAGCCGTGTGCTGTTCATCGATGCCAATGCCGGCGGCGGCGACCAGAAGGATCCGCAGCCGGGAATCCTCGATGTGCTGCGCGGCGAGTATGCCTTCGAGGCCGTCAGCCATTACGCCGCCGGCAGTAACGTTGCCGTGCTGGGTAGGGGCCGCTCAAAGACGGTCTTCCAGGAAGCGCATGGCATCTATTTTGCGCAGCAGATGCTGGCGCGGGCCAGCCGGAGCTTCGAGCTTGTCGTCATCGACGGCGGCGCGCTGGCCGACAATCTCAATGCCTCGCCGCTGGTCGCCATGGCCGACGAGATCGTGCTCGTCGCCACGCTGAACGCCACCCCGATGCGCGACGTCACGACGACCGCGCAGGCGGTTTCCGTGATGGGGCGGTTGCCAACGGCCGCCTTGCTGGTCGACGAGGCCGCCTGATATGGCTGCCAGTTGGAGCGCAAGCGCTTCGAACCATGGTGTTGCCGCACCCCGCGCCGGCACGTCGCTCGATGCGCTGACGCGCTTCGGACTGATCGCGGCGGTAGCGGTGCTGTTCAGCATCTCGGGCGGCATGCTGTGGCTGGTCGGCTACAATTATGATGGCCTGTTCGGCAACCCGGCGACCAAGATCCACCCGTCCACCTATCTCATCGTGCTGCTGCTTGCCTGGCGCTCCTGCACCTTCGGCAATCCGGTCGGCTATCTAGTGCATGTCGCCGACAGGCGTCCGGCCAGCGCGCTGATGGCCGCCATATCGATCGTGCTTCTGTTCGTCGTCATCGCAAGGCAGCGGCCCGGCATGGCCGGCATGATCGATACGTTCGTGGCCGCGGCTCTTCTGGTGCTGATGCTCAGCGAGGATGACGAAAGGACATTCGCCGGGCTGCAGACCGTCATTCACGTGGTCATGACGGCGAATGCGCTGCTTGCCCTTTTCGAGTTCGCCACCAAGACGCTTATCTTCCCCTATCGCCTGGACGGCGTGGCGTTTACCACCGATCTGCGCTCGAGCGCGCTGCAGGGGCATCCGCTTGCCAATGCCATGGTGACGTCGATCTATGTGCTTGCGCTGCTCTCCGGTGCCAGATCCCTGTCGATGCCTGTGCGGATAGGGTTGATCGGCCTGCAATGCGCGGCACTCGTCGCCTTCGGCGGCCGCACGGCGATGGTGACGACGGTGGTGCTCGGCGGCTGCTACCTGCTTTTTCAGGGCACCACCAAATTGCGCCAGGGCCGCGTCAATCTCTTGGGTGCGGCACTCGGCTTCATGCTTGCCGCGCTGCTGCCGGTCGTCATCATCGTGGCGGCATATCTGGGCTTTTTCGACGCGCTGCTGGAGCGCTTCGTGTCGGACAGCGGCAGCGCCAATGCCCGCGTCGAGATGTTCGAGCTCTTCAAGCACCTGGAATTACGCGATCTGATCGTCGGGCCGGATGTCGAGCTGATCGACAGTCTGCGCCGTATCAACGGTCTCGAACAGGGCATCGAGAATCCGATCATCCGCACCGTCCTCTATCAGGGCGCCTTCTTCACCCTGTTGCTGACGTTCGGCTTCGTGCTGTTCCTGTTCGAGGTGGCGCGCCGCTGCCATCCCGGCATCTGGCTGCCGATGCTGGGCTGGGTCATTCTGATCAACACCTCGGAAAGCGTCGCGTCGAAGACGACGCTGCTGACCAAGTTCGTGGTGCTGGCGCTGGTGCTTTACCGGCCGACGCGGGCAGCGTTCAGGCCCGTCAGTCCGCCGGCATGGTCAGGCCAAGCGCCGCGATGATATCGGGGTCCAGTGCCCGGGTGGTGTCGTCCATCATGCCCATGCCATCGAAGAGATCCCACAGTGCCCAGGCGAAGCCGAGTTTCTCGGCGCTCCGCCTGACATCGGCGATGTAGCGCCCGCGATCCGGGTTGGGCGCGGCGACATAGCGGGCGTCGGTGCGCAGCGCGCCGAACTCGCCCATGATGATGCGTTCCGGCGCAAGGCCATGCGCATCTCCCCAGTCGCGAACCTGGCGAAGATACTTGTCGACAAACCAGCGGTCGGGCTGGGCGTCGAAATAGACCTTCAGCACACGCTCGGTTTCGGCATAGGCGGCCTGCTTGGCGTCTTCAGGGGTTTCGGTGTCCTGCGCCATGCGGGCCCTGACCGATGCCAGCGTCTGTTCCAGCGAGCCGGCGGATGCCGGCCACGGCACATTGTTGAGCGACCGGTAGACAGGCTCGCGCATCCAGGGCGCGCCCTGATGGCTGAACAGATAGGGCTCATAGAAGTGGAAGGTGAACAGGATCGGCTCGAAGGGCGACAGCGGTGCCGGATCGAGCGCGGTCAGTCCGCTCACCATCGAGCCGCAGCCTCCGGTGACGACCAGCGGCAGGGTCGCTGCCGATGCCCTTGCCGCGGTCAGAAGCGCGAGCTGAATTTGCAACCAGACGTTCGACGCGCAGGCCTGCGCCGGTTCGTTGACCGGCTCGAGCGCCACCCTGCCGGGCTGGAGCCGCGCCAGCCTGCCGGCAAGCTCGCCGACTAGCCCGCGGTAGAGATCGAAGGCGGGCGCCGCGGTGCTGGAGACCATGCGGTCGGGGTTCCAATAATGGGTGGCGGCATTGGCCTGGATGTTGACGATGATGCCGAGACCGGCGTGGAGAGTGGCCGTGACAGCCGCGTCCAGCATGTCCAGCAACCGGCCGCGCGTGGTGGCGTCGGCGGCCAGGAAAGGGCCGGGATCAACAGGCAGACGGATGAAATCGAGCCCGGTCCTGCGCAGCCGACGCAGGTCGTCCGGGGTCGGCACCGGCCGTTGCGATTGGAAGGGCGGCCAGCCGTAGTCGGTGCGCGGAGCGGGAAATTCGCGCGTCAGCGAGAACCAGGGCCAGGCATTGACGCCGCGCCGAAACCGTGGCCCGGCGGCGGCGCGAGCGATTGGCGCGACCGGGAGCGAGCCGAGAGCCGCCGCGGTGGAAAGCGCCGTCCGCAGCACCCGCCGGCGCGACCAGCCTGTCATACGGTCCCTGGCGATGCGTGGTCCATCGCGGCGGTCTTGGCGGTGGTCACGCCGAGCAAATGATAGGCCTCATTTTCATAGGCGAGCAGGACATCGTCCCAGCGAAAGGCTTCGCGGGCGCGCGCCCTGGCGGCAACGCCGCAGGCCTTGACCAGGGCATCATCATCCAGCGCCTGCTGCATCCGCTCGGCGCAACTGTCCTTGTCGGTGAAGTAGATCGCCGCCGCCCCCGCGGTCCACCTGTTGTAGGGATTGTCGTGGGCGATCACCATGTTGCCGGCCGCCAGCGCCTCGACCAGCGAGGGGTTGGTGCCGCCGACCGTGTGGCCATGCAGATAGGCGCGGGCGTGGTATCTGAGCGCCTTGACCGTCGCCTGGTCGTAGATGGCGCCCGGCAGGACCACCGAGCCATTCGCCGCCTTGCGAACAGCGACATGATAGGGGATGTCGTCGGACAGCGTTCCCAGCACCACCAGCTTCATGTCGCGCTTGGCGGAGCAAAAAGCTTCGACGATCGGCAGGATGTTGTTGTCGGGTTCGATGCGGGCGATCGAGACCAGATAGCGCCCGGGCTCGAGGCCGAGCGCCCGGACCGGCGCCTCGGGCGCTGATGTCACCGGATCGGCGCCATAGGCAATGGTGGCGATTGCGCTGCGCGGCCGGCGTGTCGCCAGGTGATCTGCGATGGCGGGATGATCGGCGACCAGCCGATGCGAGGCCCATGCGCCGATCCATTCGTTGAGCCAGAACCAGGTTCGCGCCGCCATTCCCCATTTTGGGCGGCGCCACTCGATGCCGTCCATGTTGGTGAAGATCTTGCGTCGCTTCAGCCTGAGCCAGGTCAGGAAGACCGCGCCATTGTAGCCGAGCACCAGGCAAACACCCGGTCGCCGGGCGGCGTCGCGGGCGCATTGCCAGTCGAATTCCAGCGTCGCGCGCGGTCCCTTGGAGGCGACCTGGATGTGAATGAGCTCGATGCCGCGCCAGGTTTCGCTGCGCACCCTCTGGTCGATCCGTTCGACCTCATCCTGGCAATAGACGCCGACTTTCCAACCGCGCCCGACAAGAAACAGCGCCAGTTTTTCGGCAAAGGTTTCAAAGCCGCCATGGGCCGCAGGTATGCCGCGGGTCCCCAGGATCAGAATGGCGGGCGTTTCTGGTTTCATGGCCGGCGGCACTTTCACATGTCTCATATATTAGATATTGCTTAATTTATAATGAGCAGGTGGCAACTTCCGTGCCACCTCCCGATTTCGGTATCCTGCGAGGGATCATCGCGCGGGGTTGTAAAAAAACGGTGTTGAAGCCGATGGTTGTTTCATTCTCGGTCAACCCTTCTGTGCGTAGCTGTATCGAAACGAAGCAATGCCTGGGGCGTACGGCCGGCAGTCGGGCGTATCGAACCGATAGTCGGGTATATCAGCCGATAGTCTGATGTATCGAACCAGGCATGATTCTTGCGGACGGGCTTCTGCCACAATCGCCCAGCGCGATGGTTGTAGCACCCGGCGGGATATAAAGATGCGGATTGCCTGCGTTCATCAGGGTTATGAACTCTATGGTTCTGACCGCAGCTTCGCGGAGAGCGTTGCCGCGCTGCGCGCCGCGTTTCCGTCGGCCGACATCGAAGTGGTTTTGCCGCGTAGCGGGCCGATCGTGCGGATTCTGGAAGCGCATGCCAGCCGGATCGTCTTCGAACCGCTCTGGGTGCTGAGGCGCCAGGCCATTGCGCGCCTTGCGACCGTCGAGATGGCGCGATTGCCGGTTGCCGTGTTCAGGGCGTGGCGGCGCCTCAAGCATTGCGACCTCGTATATGTCAACACCTCGATCGTGGCCGACTACGCGCTGGCCGCACGCCTTCTTCCCCACAAGGCCGTCCTGCACATCCACGAAATCCCCGAAGGCGCCATGCGCAGGGTACTTGTCGGCCTGATGCGCTGGAGCCACGCGGATCTGATCTTCAATTCACACGCGACACGCGCCGCGTTTGGTGATCCCAAGGCGGCGCGTGCGTATGTCGTCTACAACGGTGTTGCCGGGCCGGCGGCGGTCGAACCGATGACATATGACGGCAAGCGCCCATTGCGGGTGCTGCTGCTTGGCCGTATCAACCGGATCAAGGGGCAGGAAATCCTGCTGGAGGCGATCGCCTCGATGCCGGCGGAACTCCAGGCGAGGATCGAGGTGCGGCTGGTCGGCGGCGCCTTCGAAAGCACTGAGCGCGAGCATGCGCTTGCCGAACTGGTCGAAACCATGGGGCTTACCGGGCGCGTCAGAGTCCTGCCTTTCATTCCCGACCCTTCGGAGCATTATCGATGGGCCGATATCGTCACCGTGCCGTCGCGGCGTCCGGAATCGCTGGGCCGCGTCGCCATAGAGGCGATGGCTTACGGCCGGCCGCCGCTTGTGTCGGCGATCGGCGGGCTGGGGGAAGTGGTCAGCGACGGGGAGACCGGCTGGCATGTTCCGCCCGGCGACGCAGCAGCTCTTGGCGCGAAATTGCAGGAGATCATCCTCGCCCCTGAGGCCTGGCGCGGGTTTGTCGCTGCCGGGCGCGCGCGCTACGAGGCAATCTTCAGCGAGCCGGTCGCGGCCGCGGCGATCACCGCGATCGCCGCCGGCAAGCTGAAGACGACCATCGCGCGGCCGGGCAGGATGCCTGCTGCCCGCGAAGCGGAGACGCGGCCGTGAAGTTAACGTTTCCGAGCCATCTGGTTCGACGCCTCGTGCTGATGATCGGCGGCGAGGCGATGCAGAGCGGCTTTCATTTTGCCCTCAATATCATGCTGTTGCACATGCTGTCGGCGCAGGGCTACGGCCTCTTCGCCATCGGCATGGTGATGGGCGGTGTCGGCCTGTCCTATATCAGGTCGCTCACCGCCGTTCCCGCCAGCATCTGGATGAGCAAGAGCACCAACAGCGCCGGCGTCGACACCTATGACGTGGCGTTCGGAACGGCGGCGCTGATCGTGGCTTTGCTGATGGCCGTCGGCACGGCAGTCCTGATGCATGTTCTTGGCGATCCAAGCGGAATTGCCGCCGGCTGCTTCGTCGGTGCCTGGTCGTTGCGCAGCCATATGCGCACGGCTTTCTTCGCACGGCGCCAGCAGGTTGTCGTCTCCGTCAGCGATGGCGCTTTTACAGTCGCCGGCTGTGTCCTGACCGGGCTGTCGATATGGTTGGTCCAAGACCCGCTGCAGACCGTGTTCTATGCACTGGCCGCGGCAAATGTGTTCGGCATTTTCGTCCTGGTCCGGCTGGCTCGGCGCTCGCTTCGCATCAGCTTCCGCATGCCGACGCGGCGACGCTATGTCAGGCTCTGGCCCCAGCTGCGCTGGTCGGCATTCAGCGCGACCACCACCAACATCCAGGGTCAATGTCTGGCGCTGCTGGTCGCCGGCATTGCCGGTCCTGCCGCCTACGCACCTCTGGCGGCGGTTCTGGTGCTGTTTGCCCCGCTGCGCATCATCAGCCTTGCTTTCGTCAACATGACGCAGCCGGATCTCGCCAGGCTGATGCGGAACAATGAAACAGGCCGTGTCTGGACGCAGGCCAAGATCTGGGCGCTCGTCATGGGGCTCGGCGGCCTTGCTTATGGATGCGCCATCATGTTCGTCCTGCCGATGATAAAATCCCAGGCTCTCCAAGACGCTTCGACCTGGTTCATCGGACTTTTCGTGATCGCGAATTTTGTCCCTATCATGCTCTATATCATGCCCCGCATCGTGCTTGAAATACTCGGCGATTTTCGGATCGTCGCGTTCATCACCACGGGCGGCGCGGTCGTCGGCCTGGCGCTGATCGCGGCCCTGCTGGCAATCGCGTCTCCGCCGTGGGCGTTGTTGGGTTCCGCGGTCTCCGAGATGTTCGTGCTCGTGGCATCGTGGTATTTCGCGCATCACCGCATGTGGAATATCGAGCATCCCGACGAGGCGCGCGACAGCCGGTTGGGCGCGTGGCGGCGCACGCTGCCGTTCGCTACGGCAAAGCGATAGGAAAAAACATGGCAGTCCAGGCGGTGCAAATTGCTGCGGTGACCGGCTCGCCCGATGGCCAGTCCTCCCATCCGGCCATCGTCGTCGCCAACGATGCATACACGGCGCGGCTCCACACCAGCCTGGAAGCGGCCAGGCCGCTCTGGCTGCGCCTCCAGGCGGACGGTGTGTGCACCGCCCACCAGAATTATGCCTGGGCCGAGGGGATCGTCGCGCGGCTGATGCCGGAAGGTGCGGAACTGCTCATCGTGGAGGTAAACGACGCCGTGACGGGTGTGCCGCGAATGCTGGTGCCGTTGATACGGCGACCGGCTTTCCGCCATCGGGTGATCGAGTGGCTGAGCTGTGGCGTTTGCGACTATTCGGCACCGTTGCTGGCCGATGCGAGCCCGTGGACGACGCAGTCGGCGCAGGCCGCGTGGGCCGCGGTGCGTTCCGTACTGCCACCGGCGGACCGTATCCAGATCAGGGGAATTCCGCAATCGATCAGCGGTGTCGCCAATCCGCTGGCCCTGCTGGCGGCCACGCGCGATTCCCTGCATACCAGCTTCGGCCTCGCCATCGACGGCGATCCGGAAACCGTCCTCAAGCGCCTATGCCGGCCATCCTTCGTCAAGGCTTTCAACAAGGACTGGCGTCGCCTCGAACGGCTTGGCGGCGTGGAACTGGTCGAAGCCAACACGCCGGCCCTAGTGGAGGTCATCTTCGCCGGCCTGGTCCGGATGCGGCTGAGCCGCTTTCGCGAACTGGGCCGCTTCGACCTGCTGACGCAGGCGACGGTTGTCGACTTCTATCGAAACGCCGCTCTCGAGGGCCTGTCGGATGGGTCGGTGCGGCTCTTCGGGTTGCGTGTGGGTGAAGCTCTTATCGCGGTCCAATACCTGCTGATCCATCAAGTCACCGTTCATGCTCTGCTGATCTCAATCGATCAGGGCGCGGTGCCCAATGTCTCGCCGGGACTTCTGATCATGGGCAAGTTGATGAGCTGGGCGCGCGGGCGCGATTTCAATTATTTCGACCTGTCGGTAGGCAACCAGAGTTATAAGGAACATATGGGTGCCTTGGGTTCGGGCCTGCGCGAGCTTTGCCACGGGATTACGGTGCGAGGCAGCGCCGTGAGCGCAGCCATCGAGATCCGCAACCGGGCGGAGGTGTTCGTGCGCTCCAAACCTCGGCTGCTGAAGAGGCTCCAGGGACTGATGCGGGGTTTGCGGCGCCTGCGTGGGGGATCAGAATGATGGGAGAAGCATGTGGCAAGCTACGCGGCGGGAACGACTCCGATAAGGGATTTGCCCGGTGGGCCATTTTCCCCGACTGTCGCCAACGTTGATGCAACCGCGCACTTCACGGCTCGGCTGCACACCAGCTTCGACACTGTAAGGCTCCTATGGCTGCTCCTTGAAGCTCACGGCGTCTGCACTGCCCACCAGCATTATGCCTGGGTCGAAGGAATCGCCGCACGGCTGATGCCCAAAGACGCGGATCTGGTCCTCGTCGAGGTGAGTGACGCCGTGACCGGCGCGCCGGCCATGCTGCTGCCGCTGATGCGGCGCCGGGCTCTCGGCCACCACGTGATCGAATGGCTGAGCTGCCGCGTGTGCGACTACGCGGTGCCGCTGCTGGCGGATGGGAGAGCGTGGACCAGGCAGAGTGCCGACGCCATGTGGGCAGCGGTCCGTGCCGTGCTGCCATCGGGGGATCGCATCCATATTGCGGGAATTCCGCAGCAGGTCCACGGCGTGGCCAATCCGCTGGCATTGCTTTCGGTGGCGCGCGACTCCATCCAGGTCACCTCCGGCCTCGTCCTGCATGGCGACCCGGAGACGCTCATCAAGCGGATTTGCAAGCCGTCCTTTGCCAAGGCCTTCCGCAAGCATTGCCGCGGCTTCGAACAGCTTGGCGGCCTCGCTCTGGTCGAGGCCGATACGCCTGACCTGGCCGAGGAGCTCCTGGATGCACTGCTGGAGCTGCGGCTCAAGCGTTTTCGTGAGCTCGGGCGTTTCGACCTCCTGACGCAGGCCCCGGTCGTCGATTTCTACCGCGCCGCGGCGCTGCAAGGGCTGTCCAACGGATCGGTGCGGCTCTTCGGACTACGCGTCGGTGAAGCCTGGCTTGCCTCCATCTATGTTTTGGTGAGAAAAGGCACACTTCACGCCCTCTTGCTCGGCATCGACCAGAATGCGGTCGCCAATGTCTCACCTGGCCTGACGACGATGGGCAAGCTGATCGTGTGGGGATGCGAGCGGGGCTTCGACTATTTCGACCTGTCGGTCGGCGGCCAGGGCTACAAGCAACATATCGGTGCCTCGAGCTCGGTACTGGCCGAGATCTGCGAACCGGTGACGGTGCGGGGCAGGGCTGCGAACGCAGCCATTTTGCTGCGCAGCCGGGTCGAAGGCATGACGCGGTCGCGTCCCCGGCTGCTCAAGGCCGTCCAGGGCCTGACGCGCCGCTTGCGGCGATTGAAGGACTGAGTACGAGCGTTTGCCGACGACCGATGTAAAGAGGCACCAAGGCCGGCAAGCTTGTTGACTGGGTTGGTTGGCTCTATATCTGAAAGCGCCGCTTGCCGTTCAGAAATGAGTGTCCTCGGCAGATTTTTTAAGTTAGCGTTTTCGGCAGATCATATCGATGGATGCAAGTTTAGGAGATGGGATTCGTTCCATCCTCATTATTCAAACGAAGTACATTGGAGATGTCGTTCTGACATCTGCTTTGGTTCGCAATCTGCGTCTTTCTTATCCGCAAGCATCGGTGACCATGCTTTGTGCGCCGGGTCTCAAGCAGTTCATCGTCGCGCAAGGGATCGCCGATGTTGCCGTTGGCTTTGAATCCCGTGGCAGAGGAAGGACTCTGCTCAAGCGTTTGAGCGACCATCGTGGCGTCATCTCTGATCTGCGGCGTCGGAAATTCGATCTTAGCATCGACCTTACCGATTCAAAAACCTCGCGGATCATGCATCGCTTGATCGGGGCTCCACTTCGCGTCGGTTTCGATCCTTCCGAGCATCCGATGAAGTTCTGGGAAATCCAGCTTGCAAACGTGCTCGCCGCGACCTTCGGACATGGCGGACCGCATTATCTCTACAGGAACCTGTCTCCACTCAGCGCCCTCGGGTTGGATTATCAGGACCCAACGCCTCGGCTGCAGCCGACCAGGACTGCCCAGGAAGAGTGTGCCAGGCTTCTTGCGGAAAACGCTTTGGCGAAGAAGTCCTATGTGGCCGTGCATGCCGGCGCGAGGTTTGAAGGCCGTTGCTGGCCGCCGCAACATTTTGCTGCGGTCATCGATGAGGTATACGCCAAAACCGGGCTGCGATCCCTCCTCGTTGGTGGGCCGGATGAAGGGCTTGCCGCGCAAAGGATCCTTGAAGTGGCAGCATCGCCGGTCGCAAGTGTCGTCGGAAAGGCCTCGCTGGAGGTGCTGACGGCATTGTTGGCCGAAGCGTCGATCTTTCTTGGCAATGAGAGCGGCCCGATGCACATCGCGGCCTCTGTCGGAACTCCAGCGGTGGGGCTGTACGGTCTGACGTCGCCTGAGCAATGGGGCCCGTTCGGTGTCCCCAACCGGACGCTCCAGCCGCCCATGCCTTGCCCATGCATCGCTCCAGGTTTGTGTAAAGAAAACAACGCCGGTGGGGTCTATTGCGTCCAGCGGCTCCAGGTTGCCGATGTTGCGGCGGCGACACTCGATCTCATCGGCACGGAAGTTCAAAAATCTGCTCATTCGGGCACGCCGGCCGCGTCGCAGGGCGGCAGCGACGGACGCTAGTTTTGGCGGCGCGGTGGTGCACAGTTCATCTTCGCGTGCTTCACGTCTTGATTCAGGCCAAGGCCCAAGCATATTCAAAAGATTGGTAAATTTAACCGGGCCGCATCCTGCGCTGTCCGCGAAATTGACAGGACGGCGCGTCTCCGCCATCCTTGACCCCAGTCGTCAGGCTGCCGGCAGCGGCCGCGTTGTGTGTCTGGGGCGACCGAGGGCAGTGTCATGTTCAGTCCCGTCACAGGTCAGAATTCCAAGCGCGCCGCGGTGCGCAAGGCGCTCGATCGTCACAAGGTCTACATCACCGCGCAGCGTTTTTCGGCAGGCACCTACCAGGCCCGGGTTCTGGTCGACGGCGAGGCCTATTGGGTCGACGAATTCCGGCTGAGCCAGTTGCAGCAAGGACTGTCGCCGGCGGAGCTCGAGTTGACGCCGGCCGCTGACGATTGAGAGCGTGACTGGCTTGTTCCTGGCCGCCGTGCTTCGATCCTGGCGATGACGACTCCACCAAAGCTCAAAGCCTATCGCGCCAAACGCGAATTCGCCAAGACGCCGGAACCGGTTGGCGGGCTCCTCAGCAGCGACGGCAACCGCTTCGTCGTCCACAAGCACCACGCCACCGCTGACCATTATGATCTGCGCCTGCAGGTCGGCGATGTCTTGAAGAGCTGGGCGGTGCCGCGCGGGCCTTCGCTCAATCCGGCCGACAAGAGGCTGGCGGTCGAGACCGAGGATCATCCGCTCGAATATATCGACTTCGAGGGTGTCATTCCCGAGGGCGAATATGGCGGCGGGCCGATGATCGTCTGGGATACCGGCACATGGGCGCCGATGGACGACGTCGAAAAGAGCTTGCGAACCGGCGCCTTCAAGTTCCGGCTGGCCGGCGACAAGCTCAATGGCGGCTGGATGCTGACCCGGCTGAAGCCGAAACCCGGCGAAGACGAAAACAAGAAGAACTGGCTGCTGTTCAAGGAGCGCGACCTCGCCGCCGACACCGCGCTTGACATCCTCACGGCCCGGCCGGAAAGCGTCAAATCCGGATTGCGCATCGAGGAACTGGCGGCGCCGGCGAAGCCCGCTGCCAAACCTGCGCCCAGACAGGGATCGCTGAAGCCCGGCACGCTGCCGGGCGCGTTCAAGGCCCCCATGCTTGCCCGTATAGAGCCGCAGCTGGCGACGCAGGTGCCAAAACCGCCCGATGGCGAAGACACCAAACAAGTCTGGCTGCACGAGATCAAATTCGACGGCTACCGCACCATGGCGCATCTCGCTGGCGGCGTGGTCAAGCTGATCACCCGTGGCGGCATCGACTGGACGAAGCGCTATGGCGACCTGCCGCATGCGTTCGCCAAACTGCCGTGCCGCGACGCCATCATCGACGGCGAGATCGTCGTGCTCGACGCCCGGGGCATCAGCCGCTTCGCGCTGCTGCAGGATGCGCTGGCCGAGGGCGCCGGCAACAAGCTCCATTTCTACGCCTTCGATCTTCTCCACCTCGACGGCTGGGACCTGACCAAGGCGCCGCTGGTCCGGCGCAAGGCGCTGCTGGCGCAGATGCTGTCGGGCGTCGGCGCCAATTCCGCCATCCAGTTCTCCGACCATGTCGAAGGTTCGGGGCAGGGGCTCTACGACCAGGTGTCGGAACTCGGGCTGGAGGGTGTCGTCTCAAAGCGCGCCACGGCCATCTATCAGAGCGGCCGAAGCAAAAGCTGGACCAAGACCAAGGCACTGCTGTCGGACGACTTCGTCATCGCCGGCTTCACCATCTCCGATGCGGCCGAAGGGCTGGCGGCGCTCGGCATGGCAGAGTTCGAGGGTGGTGAATTGCATTATCGCGGCAAGGTCGGCACCGGTTTCGATGCCGTCACCGCCGGTGAGTTGCTCGCCAGGCTGGAGCCGCTGCGGGAAGGCGCCACCCCGCCCGAGGGCGTCCCGCGCGAAATCATGCGCGAGATGAACTGGGTGCGGCCGCTGCTGTCGGCGCGCATCCATTACGCCAACCGCACATCGGACAACGCACTGCGCCACGGCGTCTTCCGCGGTTTGAGGGATGTCGGCCTGTCGACGCCGGTCTCGTCCAAACGCAAGCGGCTGATCGCCGAGGCCGACCTTGCCACCATCTGGGTGACCAACCCGACGCGCCGGCTGTTCGGCAAGACCGGCCCGACCAAGCTCGACATCGCCGTCTATTATGCGCTGGTCGGCGACTTCATGCTGCCGCACATCCTCGGCCGGCCGGTGTCGCTGGTGCGCTGCCCGACCGGCCTGCCGAAGGATTGCTTCTTCCAGCGCCACGCCTTCACCGGCATGCCGCCCTCGGTGGTGACATTCGAGGCGACAAATTCGGAGGGCGAGACCAAATCCTATCTCTCGGTCGAAGGCGCGAAAGGGTATCTGGCGCTGGCGCAGTTCGGCGTCGTCGAGTTCCACACCTGGGGCACCCACCGCACCAGCCTCGACAGACCCGACCAGATCGTCCTCGACCTCGATCCGGGAGAAGGGATCACCTGGCGCGAGGTGGTCGAGGCTGCGGTGCATATCAGAAGCGAGCTGGAGCGCCTGGGGCTGGTGCCGTTCGCCAAGACCTCCGGCGGCAGCGGCATCCACATCACCGTGCCGGTGACGGGCAAGCAGAACTGGAAGAAACTGCACCAGGCGACCAGCGCGATCGCGACGCATCTGGCGACAACGGCGCCTGATACTTTCACCACCACCATGGGCAAGGACAACCGCAAGAAGCGCATCTTCATCGATTATCACCGCAATGCGCGCGGCCACACCTCGGCAGCACCTTACTCGCTGCGCGCCCGCACCAATCTGCCGGCCTCGACGCCGGTCAGTTGGAGTGACCTCGAATCCATCGATGCGCCGCAGGATCTGAACTATTCCTCCCTGCCGGGGCTGCTGGCGACGTCGGGCGATCCGTGGGCCGAGATCGACGAGTTCGCGCGGGATTTGCCGACCTTGAAGAACTAGGTTCCTCGGCCCCCAGGAAATGGGGGAGAGCGTTGCGGGGCGAGGAACCCAACGCCATCGACGCTTCCGACAATTTGAATTATTCTCTCCGCCACGACCTCAAAGACGTGGCGGAAGATTTCGTCAGGGATTTGCCTGTATTGTGCGGGGTCGGTGTAGGATTTACGCAGCCTCGTTCGTCCTTCGGACGAAAGCGCTGCAGTCAATGTCAGTGCGTGGCCGCGTAGGAGTGTTTCATGGCGCCCAGGGCAAGTTGGAAAGGTTACCTCAAACTCAGCCTCGTCAGCTGTCCGGTGCGGTTGTATCCCGCCACCAGCGCCAGCGAGCGCATCAGCTTCAACCAGCTGCACAAGAAGACCCATAACCGCATCAACATGAAACCGGTCGACCCCGAATTGGGGCTCGTCGAGCGTGCCGATCTGGTCAAGGGCTACGAATACGAGGACAAGCAGTACATCATCATAGATGATGCCGACCTCGATGCGGTGCGCATCGAATCCAATCACACGATGAACATCGAGGCCTTCGTCGACGAGGACGAGGTCGACGTCATCTATCAGGACGCGCCCTACTACATGGCGCCTGACGGCGCGATGGCGGAAGAGACCTTCGCCGTGCTGCGCGAAGCCATGCGCAAATCCGGCAAGCTGGCGATCGCACGCCTGGTGCTGTCGAGCCGCGAGCGGGTGGTGACGATCGGCGCGCGCGAGAACGGCATGTTCGTGTGCACCTTGAGGAATCCGAACGAAGTGCGTGGCACGGCTGAATATTTCGGCAACATCCCAGCCGGCAAGCCCGATCCCGAAATGCTGCAGCTCGCCGAAGCACTGATCAAGCAGAAGGAAACCACCTTCGATCCGAAGAACTATGAGGACCGCTACGAGGCGGCACTCATGACGATGATCCGCGAGAAGCTGAAAGGCCACAAGCCGATCATCGCGGCGGCACCCGAGCGCGGTAATGTCATCAATCTGATGGATGCGCTCAAGGCGAGCCTGTCGCAATCGAAGCCGCCGGCCAAGTCGAAAAGCAAGGCCGACGAGGTTGCCAAGCCCGCCGCGAAGAAGGCGGCAGCGGGTGGTGCTGCTGAAAATCCGTTGAAGGCCAATCTGCTGAAGGCGGTCGGCAAGAGCAAGAAATGACGGCACCGACCGGCGCTGTTTTCGGCACGATAGGCGCGCTGGCGGCTTTTCCGCTCAGGCTGGCTGCGCGGGAAGTGGAACGCCGACACGGCCAGCTGCGGCGCGGTATCACCAGGCGCACCACGCATGTCGTCTTCGGCCGGACACTGTTGGCCAAAGCCGGGCTCTCCAGGAACGGCGATGCCGGGATCGAGCGCCGTGTCGCCGCCGAGCGCGCGGCCGGTCGAACGCTGATCAGCGAAAACGGATTCCTGCGCCTTCTCGGACTGATGAAGACACCGGAAGCGTCTTCGCTGTCGCGGCAATCGCTGATCGATCAGTCGCGGCTATCAGGCTCCGACCTCGATTTTTTGTCGCTGTTCGATGCGTTCGAGCATGACTCAGAACCTTATTCCTTCCGCGACCTGATCCTGGCGCGCAAATATGCCGGGCTCATCGCCGGCGGCGCGACATGGGGGGCGATCGCGCGCTCCGTCCACCGCTCCGGCCCGGTGGCGTCGCTGACTGCCAAGTCGCTCAATGTCGGCTCGCAGCATGGGCGCGCCGATGCCATCTATCTCGAAGGCGGCCAGAGCGAACTCGATGGGCAGTTGCTGTTCGATCTCGGAACAGCCGGGGCAGAGGGTGACGACACGCTGGAGGAGCTGTTCGCCGAGGCGGAAGCGGCGGAGGAGCAGGGCGACCATGATAGGGCCACCGCGCTTTACCAGCGCTGCCTGGCCATCGATCCGAGCGATGCGATTGCCGCCTTCAACCGCGCCAACTGCCTGCGCGCCGGCGGCCACGCGGCGGACGCCGCGCACGACTATATCAATGCGATAAAACTCGACCCAGCCTTCGTCGAGGCGTGGTTCAACCTGGCCGGACTGATGAGCGAGCAAGGTCGCGAAGCCTCGGCGCGAAGGCACCTGCAGAAAGCGATCGCGCTCGACAAGACCTATGCCGATCCGGTGTTCAATCTGGCCCGGCTGGAATTCGACGCGGGCAATCTGCTGGAGGCGCGCCGGCTATGGGTGCGGTATCTCGAACTCGACGCGGAGTCCGAATGGGCACGGGTTGCAGCCAAGGGCGTGCAGTTCGTGGATCTGCAGTTGGCGCGGACGGCGGGGTGAGGGATGCTGGCGCTTGAACACCCCCCTCTGGCCTGCCGGCCATCTCCCCCGCAAGGGGGGAGATCGGAAGCTTGGGCGTCCCCCTCCTTCTTGCAAAGTGGGAGATTGGCGAAAGCGGTTGAGCGCGCAATCTCCCCCCTTGAGGGGGAGATGTCCGGCAGGACAGAGGGGGGTGCCAATAAACTCGGCCTTTGTGGAAAGGCCGCCCCATGACCGCCTTCCTCTTCGACGGTCCCGACACCGCGCCCACCACCATCCTGCTCGCCCATGGCGCCGGCGCGTCGATGGATTCTCCTTCGATGACCGCCACCACCAAGGCGCTGGCCGCGGCCGGCTTACAGGTTGCGCGCTTTGAATTCCACTACATGGCCGCGCGCCGCTACGGCCACCGCAAGCCACCGCCGCGGGCCGAGACGGTCAACCCGGAATATATCAAGGCGATAGCCGACCTCAGGGCAAAGGGCGTGACGGGGCCGCTGATCATCGGCGGCAAGTCGATGGGCGGGCGCGTCGCCTCCATGGTCGCCGACGAGATGTTTGCCAAGGGCGAAATTTCAGGGCTGGTCTGCCTCGGCTATCCCTTCCATCCGCCGGCCAAGCCCGAGCAATTGCGGACAAAACACCTCGCCGACCTTAAGACGCCGACGCTGATCTTCCAGGGCACGCGCGACGAGTTCGGCACCAGGGACGAGGTTGCGACTTATGGCCTTTCCGATCGCATCGAGATTATCTGGCTGGAGGATGGCGACCATGATCTCAAGCCACGCAAGAGCATCTCGGGATTTTCGGCGGCCGACCATCTGAAGACGCTGGCCGAGACGGTGAAGGCGTGGTTGGGCCGGATCGCTTCCTGAAGCGATGAAGATCGCCTCCTTCAACATCAACAACATCAACAGCCGGCTTGAAAATTTGCTGGCTTGGCTGGCTGTGGCAAAGCCCGATGTCGTGTGCCTGCAGGAGCTGAAGGCACGCGACATGCAGTTTCCGCGCTCGGCATTGGCGGCGGCCGGCTATGGCGCGGTGTGGAAGGGCGAGCCGACGTGGAACGGTGTTGCCATCCTGGCGCGGGGTGCCGAGCCAGTGCTGACCCGCGATGCCTTGCCCGGCGACGATGCCGACAGGCAGAGCCGCTATATCGAGGCGGCGGTGAACGGCATCATCGTCGCTTGTCTCTATGCGCCGAACGGCAATCCTCAGCCCGGCCCGAAATTCGCCTACAAGCTCGCCTGGCACGCGCGGCTGGAGATGCATGCCGAACAGTTGCTCGAGACCGGCCTGCCGGTGGTGCTGGCCGGTGACTACAACATCGTGCCCGAGCCGCGCGATATCTACGCCACCCGCTCCTATGACGACAACGCGCTGGTGCAGCCGGAAAGCCGGGCGTCGTTCCAGCGCCTGCTCGACCAGGGTTGGCTTGATGCCCTGCGCAAGAAGCATCCGAAGGAAACGCTTTACACATTCTGGGACTATCGCCGCAACCGATGGCCGCGCGATGCCGGCCTCCGGCTCGATCACATCCTGCTGTCGAAGAAACTGGCACGCCGCCTGACCGCCGCCGGCATCGACCGCGACGTGCGCGGCGAGGACGGCGCCAGCGACCATGCGCCGGTGTGGGTGGAATTGAAGTAAGGCGACTGCTTTCATTGCGTCGCGCTTGAAGGGGTCCCTGCAGCGCGCTTAAAGTCTTTTGTCTCGATGCATGTTGCTGTCCCAATCGGGGTTCGCTTTTGGCCGACATGCAATAACCTGTCGGCAAAGTACTCCAACGCAGCCGGATCGCCCGTGAACGCAACCCCCCACGAGATTTGTGAAGCGAGGCTCCATGCCTGACTTGGGCGCTGTCCAGATACTGGCCGCCGCCATTGTGGTGCTTGCGGCTGCTGTCGCGTCCTGGCTGCTGTGGCGGAAGCGCAGCCGTCGCAAGGGACGGCGGCTAACCAATCCGGCTGCCGACTATGCCGTCCGTACCGATTGGAACGCCCGCGGGGGTATGCTCAATTACTCGTCCTTCGTCTATTTCGACGTCGATCGCGACGGCAAATACGGCGCCGGAGACCGGCCGATGGCCGGGATCATGGTGCGGCTGTATGACGAAGCCGGCAAGCTCGCCGCGTCCGCGCGCACCAACAATGCCGGCTTTGCCAATTTTCCCATGTCGGTGAAAAGCAGAAAGGCCGTGATCCGCAAGCCGGGCAACTGGCGCTTTGTGGTTTCGGTGCCGCCCGGCTGGCAGGCGAAAAGCGAAAATGACATTCAGTCCCGACACTTCCTGCCGCTGCCGGGTTCGCCGGCCGGGATGGTATCGCAGGAGATGCTGCTGCCGGTCGGTCTGGCACCGCCGCGCCGGGTCAGCGGGCGCGTCGCCGGCGATGGACCAGCGACCCTCTCCGTGTCGGGCAATGGGTACGTCCTGGAGAAGCGGGCACTGGCGCCGGGTGCCGTCTTCAGCTTCGACCTGGCTGAAGAAGCCGACACGGTCAGCGTCAGCGGCGGCGGCTTGAAGCGGCGGCTGACGCTATCGCCCTACTCGGCGGATCTCGGCCTGCTGTCGCCGCAACGCGCCGGCATCGACACTGATGTCGCCCTCGAAACGATCGATTTCGACGATGTGACGTCGCGCAGCCTCAGGAAAATTCCGGCTGGCCATGCCGGATTGGCGTGGCGCAACCTGAATGCGATGGCCCGCGACTTCACCAAGGACAGCCAGGGCTATGTCAATGGCAATGTTTCCGGCGACCATGTGCTCTACACCAGCAGCGGGCTGCCGGCCGAATTCAGCTGCGAACGGCCGTTCGGCTTTCACTCGGTCATGCTGAGCGCCGCCTGGCTGGCGTCGGAAGGGGAGGTGGCGCTGATCGAAAGCTGGCTTGGCGAGCAGCTGATTGCAAGCGACGAGGTCACGCTGTCGGCGCTGACGCCGCTGCACTACGCCCCGATGCTCAAAGCTGTAACGCGTGTTCGCCTGTCGACGAAGCACTATTGGCAAATGGTGTTGGACGACCTGATCCTGGTGCGTTGAGGTTTGGACGCGCCAGGAGCAGGTGGTGCTGAAATTATTGCGGTATCGGCAACGAGGAGCCGTTGGCCGCAGTGACCGCCGACAACCGGCCTTTTTTCAAGAACGATGGCTTCACATAGATTTTTTTCATATCAGACTCTCCTAAAAATCCCGATCCGATGATGCCAGACTGCGGCCATCTGTCAACTGTGCGGGCTGAAATCGGCAAACTGCAATAAATCCAAGGAGGCGCGGCAAGGCGCCCGCCCTCCAATTCTTTGTTTTACGCCATTCCGGATCGAAGCCTTCGGTGTTTTTCCTGGAATTGCTCCGCGCCAGGCGTGATACGGCCAAGAGTGTGCCTGATTACATCGTGGCGCTGGTCGAGCCGTTTGCCGTAACGGCTGAAAGCTTGCCCTTCTTGACGAAAGCCGGCTTCGAGTAAGTCTTCTTCATAGCGATCTCTCCTGATCCCTCGGCGATGATGGCAGATGCGCGACATGTGTCGACCAAGCCGGGGCCGACGGCGGGCCTCCTGGCGATACTGGCGCCGTGTTCACTGTCCACGGCAACGCATTGGCGCTGCCGGCCGACGGCCAGCGCGCCTGGTCTTCGACTCGCTCGACGGCACGGCGCGGCTGTGGGAGATGGACAGCGGCAACCGGATCGCAATGTTGGACAGCCAGACCGGCCCGATCTCTGCGGTGGCCTTCGCCGCCGACGGCGCGGTGCTGACCGGCGGCAACGACCGCACCATCCGCGACTGCCGGCCACCGGCGGCGACGGCGTGGTGCTGTTTGCCGGCGCGCCGGAATGAGCGAAACCTTGATCACCCTGTCCGCCGTGCTATGTAAAAACCCATGCCAGCACCCAGCCTCCCGGACAATGCGCCGCTCATCGTCATCGATCTACAGACCGGCATGTTCGACGGTGTGCACGAGCCGCCGATCCATGATGCGCCAGGCATTGTCGAGCGCACCAAGGCGGTGATCGATTGGGCGCGGCGCGGCGGGCGCAAGATCGCTTTTATCAGGCATGACGGACCCGAAGGCGATCCGTTGGCACCGGATGAACCGGGCTGGCCGGTTTGGCCCGCGCTTGGCCAAGCGGCAGACGAGCCGACCTTTGCCAAATCCGTGCGCGATGCTTTCAGCAATCCTGCCTTCGGCGACTGGGTGGCCGGGCAAGGTGCGAGTGCTGTCGTGCTCTTGGGCGCACAGACCGATTTTTGCGTGGCCGCGACGGTCAAGGGCGCCATCGCCAGAGGGCTCGGCGTGACCGTGGTCTCCGATGCGCACAGCACGCTGGACAATGCCAGCGAGAGTGCCGAGCAGGTCATCATCAGGCACAATGGCGAATTCGCCGAGGCCGGCGCCAATCTGGTGACCACAAAGGCGCTTGTCGGCGGCTGAAGCCCGACCGTCGCCGCAGGCCGCATTATCAGGCAGCCGGCTTGAAGACTTCGCGAGGGAAGACAGGCGGCTGCCGTGGTCGACGCGGACGGGGGGGCGCATTGTTGGGATGGCTCGGGCGCCCGCGTCAACCAGGGCGGCTCGTACCGCCGCATTAGCAACATTGCACATTGCGGGCCGCTCGAAACTTCCGCGAAAGCGGAATAGGCTGGAGCAAAAGTGCGGATTCGGCTGAGACTTTCGGCGCGCTTTCCCGGTCAGGGAGTCAAAAAGTCTGCTGGCTTGTCGGGATGTCGCTCAGGGCGTTTGCCGGGTCCTGCACCGGATCGGCGAGGAACGATGCCGCAATCAGGTCGTCGGCATCGATCCGACCATGACGATCTTCCATGATGGCCGCGACCTTTTGAAAGGTTTTCATTTCGGCATCCGTCACCCGCGCATCACGCATCCTGGCTTGGAGATCGGCCAGGCGAACGCCCAAAACAGGGGATGTCACAGCTTTGCTTATCATCTTCACTCGTCCTGATTGGAAGCTGGGCAACCCGCCGCCATGGCTGGCGGCGGGTTGGACAGTTCGAAATTCAATCGTAGACCTTGATGATCTTGCGGGTGCCCGGATCGACCAGGACGGTGCGGTTGTCGACCACCACGTAGCGGTATTTGACATCGGGGATCTCATGAAGTTCGACCGTGTCCGGCAACGCGCTACCAATATTCAGTTCCACACCGGGAACCTTGACCGAAGCGAGGGGCTGCTTCTTCACATACTCGCGGATGACCGTGTCCTGTTCAGGCTGAATGACAACGTCCTGAGCGGCAACGGCGCCGACACCGGCCAACAGCAATAGCGCCGCTGCGGCGCCCGTTAGGTGCATTTTCATACCGTTTCTCCTTGCGAGTCAGCATGACAGGATCGTTCAACGCTGACGGCAACTGAACTTGAGCCAAATGAAAATGTTCCTCCGCTGGGGCTTCGGTCGGATGAGACGTGCGACTTAAGTCTGGTCTGCGAGCGCATTGGTCTTACCGACGGGAACGGCTCTCTGTTCACGGCTGTTTGTCTCCCGGAATTCGGAGAGACAGATGGACAAAAGTGTAGTCCTTGGCTGACATGTCGTCGATCGGCGCAGCAACGTCCCTTCCTGCGCTGATAGGATTCGCAAGCCGCTTCGGCGGTTGGCGAATCCTCTATTTTCACCATGCGCCGGCCTGCTCATTCGGCAGCCGAGCGCTTCGTTCAGCTTATGCAACGTTGGGAGGTTACTATGGATCGGCGATCCTTCTTGACGGCGATGTTTGGCATTGCCGGGGCAGCGGCCCTTGCAGGGGCAATTCGCCCGATCGAGGCAGCGGCCGGTGTTCCAGGCGCCGGAAAAGGCATTCTCGATGAAATTGAGGCGTCACAAACGGAGGCCTTCGACGACGAAGGTGCGCATGCGGAGGTGCAGCCGGTCGACCATCGACGCTGGGATCGGGGCTGGGATCGGGACTGGGATCGGGGCTGGCGCCGGCGCCGGCACGGGCGGCGTTGGAGACGGGTCTGCCGCAGTTACTGGCGGCATGGTCGCCGTCGCGTCCGGTGCTATCGCAGACGTGGCCCTTCGGTCGTCCTTCGATTTTAGCAGCTAGCCTGCACGTCCTAACGATTTGATCAGTGCGATGGGCTCGGCGTCCGCATCTTTCCTGCGGCTGCCGAGCTGAAGGCTGTTTGTCGAGGCTGAAGCTATACGTGGCGAAACGGCGCGAAGATGAATCCGCGCCCACAAAGGCGAAGGCGGCAAGGCGAGGACAAGAAATGGCCCGGCAGCTAGGTGCAAAGGGAGGCCGCCGGGCCAGCCGACTTCTGGCGGTCGCCGGCCACAATTATATTAGGCATGTCTAATGTTAATGCAAGCAACCCAAAACTTCTCCGGTGGAAAAAACACCGTCCGAAGCTGTCCGCTTCGCTGCCATGATCACCAGCACGGCCGCCGCACTGCAGGCAGCGGCAATGGCGGATCTTCCTGGCCTAAGTCTGGAGGACCTGCGCGGCGGCAATCTCGCTATGGCTCAGCAGTTGCTCGTTCAGTTTGCCGCTTTGCTATCGGCCGCGTGTATCGATCGAGCGGGCGGCGAAGACAGGGCACGTTGATCCGCAGGCTGCTCATTGAAGTAGAGCGAACTGCCGAGTAGGAGAAACACGATGCCCACCGCCGTTAATCCAACCATGAGCACGGCGATCGCCGTTCCTGGGCCATGGCCTGTCTTGATGATGGTGGATCGGTGGGGCATCGCGCTGTTCTCCAGGCATGGCACCCGGCGGGGCCGCTTTCGACAAACGACGAACACGGCCCCGATGTTCCCTCGTTGGAAGCTTCAATCGGTCACGTCGGGCTTTTGCTTTTTCCTGTAGGACCAAGGTCTTATCCGTCGTGCGCAAAAGTCCAAGGGGCCTTGTTCAGTTCCGATAATGTCCCTTGGATGTTCCGCTATTTTAGGTAAATCTGATATAATGCCTAGGCGGAAAACTTAGCCGGCCAAGCACATTTGCCCGCGAACCGGGCATAGAAAATGTGGCTTTGGCAAGTTCAACAACAGGCAGTCAGGGCGACGAATGGCTCACGTCTCGTCGAATCGGCCCTCGCGGGTCTGATCGCGCGTGATTGAGGCTTCTTCCTCATCATCAGGGAGGGCGTCGTCGCTGTCTTGGTACGCGTTATCGTCGTCCTCGTCGGGCAGATCGCCGTCTTTTTCGATGCCGTAACGCATGTCGCCGTTTTCCGGCACGGACTCTGGCAGGATCTCGCCGCCCTTGATCGCATCCCAATCCTGCTGCTCGATGGTCGGCCCGTCCGCCTGCGGTGCGTCATCTTCGATGTCGGCGCTTGGTTTGTTGCGCGGTGCCATGCCGGCCTCCTTTCCTTGAAAAAACTGGAGGCGAAACTCGGCGTGCCGGCATTTGTTCCCCTGCTCGAAGTGCAAAGAGCGGGCGTGCTTCTGGATTTTCGACGGCTGGCGCGTCAGCCCAGCCCCGCCGGCACCGCCGCCGCGCCCCGGATCGCCATCGTTGCCAAGTCGCCGCGGAATGGAGAGCGCGTAGCGGCAACCGGCCGCTTACTTGCGAAGTTGCTAAAATAATGGGATGTTGTCCGCGGGAAATGGGAATGAGGCAGGGGCCGATCGGAACCGCCGCGGTTTCGACGGTTTTGGGAAACCATGTATTTTGGACAGTTTCTCGTAGGGATGTCAGCCACGGCCATCATCGTCGCGGTCTGGACCTATACGGTTACCGGCTCTTTCTGGGAGGCATTTGCCTGGACGATAGCGACGCTGCTTGTCCTGCAGGTCGGCTACTTCGTGCTCATCGTGAGGCTGATCTTCAGGCGCGCACACGATATCGCGCCGAGCCAGGATCCGGTAGACGCCTTCCCGCCATTGCATCGCGACGGTGTCCAGCTTTGAGACCGGGGTAACCGGGGCCGATCAGGAATGGAGTTCCATACCAAGCCGTCCACTCGCGTGTGCGGCGGGGCAAACTCGGCGAACGTCGCCACCAGCGCGATCACGACCGACGGCAAGGTATTTGGTCACTGAGGCACGGCACCCTCTGAGCATATTCCTGCTGGAAATTTCGGCACAGCGCCATGGGAACATGATGGATGCGCGACCGACTTCGAGTCGTACTCAGGCCGTCAGGTTGGGAACAAGCGCTGATGCTTCGCGTTCTCTGGCATTACCGATGAGGTTGTCACCTCCATCGATGCTATCCTGGCTCCCCTCTGCTCCCGGCGGGCGAGATTTTTTCGTGCCGGAGCCTTTCCATCGTCCAGATGGAGGGATGCGAGGCCGGTTGGCTGGCCAGTCAGACTGCAGATAGAATTTTTCACTCCTAAATATCCGTACATATTGTGCAAGTTTTCAACCTTTTCCGTCTTGCCTGCCGAACATTTGATCAGCAACAAATCAATATCCTGACCGAAATCGTAACATCTTCAATTCTGAAGTTCGATGGAACCGGATGGCAACGGTGGAGTTTTCATGGAGGGCGGAATTCAATTGTCACTAGGAGACGGTCATGAAACTTTATCTTACAAGCGCGGCGGCTGCCATCGTCCTGATGGGCGGCATTGGTGCGGCGCTGGCGGAGAGCGTCGTCGTCGTCCAGCCGGAGCAGGAGACGGTCGTTCGCGAATACATCAAGAGGGAACCGCTTGCCTCGGTGAACCTTCTGGGGGTCGAACTCAAGCTCGGCTCGTCGGTACCGGACACTGTCGAACTGCGTGAGGTGCCCGACGTCAAATACCGCGTCGCGGTGATCAATGACCAGACGGTCCTTGTCGACCCGGAGACCCGCCAGATCGTTGAAGTGCTGCACTAAGGCGTTCCCGCAGCATTGGACCTTGGGAAAAACCCGCCCCGACGTCGCGTCGGTGGCGGGTTTCCTTTTCGCGATCCGCGATGGCCTATTCGGCGGCCAGTCTATCCTGCGTCTTGGTCTCGAAGTCGCTGGCGTCGTGGCGCTCATGCAGTTGCATGGCAGGCTCGCCGAAAGCGCGGTTGACCATGCGGCCGCGCTTGACCGCCGGGCGGGCGTCGATCGCCTTCGCCCAACGCTGCACATGGCTGTACTCCTGCACGGACAGGAAATCGGCGGAATCATTGTACATGCGGCCGAGCGCCAGCCCGCCATACCAGGGCCACACCGCCATATCGGCGATGGAATAGTCCTTGCCGCCGAGATATTCAGTCTCGGCCAGCCGGCGGTCGAGCACATCCATCTGGCGTTTCACCTCCATCGAGAAGCGGTCGATGGCATATTCGAACTTTTCCGGCGCATAGGCATAAAAGTGACCGAAGCCGCCGCCCAGATACGGCGCCGAGCCCATCTGCCAGAACAGCCAGGACAGCACCTCGGCGCGCGCCGGCTGTTCGGTAGGCAGGAATTCACCGAACTTTTCGGCGAGATAGACCAGGATCGAACCGGATTCGAAGATGCGCACCGGCGTCTTGCCGCTGCGGTCCATCAGGGCCGGGATCTTGGAGTTTGGATTAACCTCGACGAAGCCGCTGCCGAACTGGTCGCCATCGTTGATCCGGATCAGCCAGGCGTCGTATTCGGCACCCTTGTGGCCGCGCGCCAGAAGCTCTTCCAGCATGACCGTGACCTTGACGCCGTTCGGCGTCGCCAGCGAATAGAGCTGCAACGGATGCTTGCCGACGGGCAGTTCCTTGTCATGCGTCGGCCCGGCGATCGGCCGGTTGATGCTGGCAAAGGCTCCGCCGCTCGGCTTGTTCCAGGTCCATACTTTCGGCGGTGTGTAGTCGGTCATTTCGTGGCCTCGTGTCGGGGAAGGATGGCAGGTCGCCATAAACTAGGGCTGCGGATGTGTAAGTTCAACTTGCGTTGAACTATTATCGATGCCCGCGGAGCCAACATCGGCAATTGGGCACTTCCTCACCCTTGCGCCTTCTCCTGCGTGGCATACCTATAGAAGATGTCACCAAAGCCCATCCAGGACAAAAGCATGACCATCAATCCCAATCCGCGCTCGGTCGTTGCCGTGCGGGCCATTGTTCCCGAAGACGCCTTTACGGCCGGGGCGCTCGGCACGCTCAGGGAAGGCAGTGGCGTCGTCATTCGCAATGACGGGCTGGTGCTGACCATCGGCTATCTCATCACGGAGGCGGAAGAGGTCTGGCTGACCAGCCATGACGGCCGCGTCATCCCCGCTCATGCGCTGGCCTATGACCAGGAATCGGGCTTCGGCCTGGTGCAGGCGCTGGCGCCGCTCGGCCTGCCGGCGGTGGCGCTGGGCGATGCCGGCAAGGCGAGGATCGGCGACGCGGTCGTGCTGGCCGACGGCATCGGCCAGTCGGTGCAGGCCAGGATCGTCACCAAGCAGGAATTCGCCGGCTATTGGGAGTATCTGCTCGACGAGGCGATCTTCATTGCGCCGGCGCACCCCTCCTGGGGCGGTGCCGGGCTGTTCGGCGCTGACGGCTCGCTGCTCGGCATCGGTTCCCTGCGCCTGCAGATGAGCCGCAACGGCGAGGTCGCCGACATCAACATGGTGGTGCCGATCGATCTGTTGCCGCCCATACTCGACGATCTCCTGACACGCGGCCAGGTGGCCAAGCCGCCGCGCCCGTGGCTCGGCGCCCTGTCGGCCGAAAGCGACGGCAGAGTGGTGGTGATGAGCGTGACCGAGGGCGGCCCGGCGGCCAAGGCCGGCCTGCGCCAGGGCGACATCATCTCCGACATCCGGGACGGCGCGGTCGACGGGCTGGCCGATTTCTATCGCAAGCTGTGGGAGAGCGGCTCGGCGGGGGCCGAGATTCCGATGCGGGTGCTGCGCGACGGCCGCGAGACCTGGCTGCGCGTCAAATCGGCCGACCGCGGCAGTTTTCTGAAAAAGCCGCAACTGCAGTAGACGCGTCAGCCACGCGATGCATCCAAGACTGCTCAAGACCTTCCTGGCGGTGGCGCGGAGCCGCAGCGTCACGCGCGCCGCAGAAGTGGTCCACCTCGCGCAATCGAGCGTCAGCGATCAGATCCAGACGCTCGAAACGGAGCTTGGCGCGGCCCTGTTCACGCGCGCGAAGTCCGGCCTCGAGCTGACGACGGCAGGGCTGGCGCTGAAGCCGATCGCCGAGGATTTGTTGCGGCTCGATGGCGAGGCGCGCGCGGCCGTGCAGGCGGCGGCAGGTTCGACAAGCGGACAGGTGACCATCGGCGCGCTGGAGACGATCGCGTCGGCCAGGCTGGCGCCTTGGCTGCCCGGATTCCACGCCGGCCATCCCGATATCATTGTGCGGATGAAGGTGGCTGGCAGCGGCGCGCTGCTGCGCCAGCTGGAGGACGGCGAGATCGATGTCGCGTTCTGCTTCGACCGCCGTGATTTCGCGAAGCACGCGTCCGATGAACGCTTCGCCAGGCGCACCATAGCAGCCGAACCGCTGGTGCTGGTCGCGGCTCCGGGGCAAGGCAGTGCAGAGCGTGATCTGGCCACCCTTGCCACACACTCCTTCGTGGCAACGGAGCCCGGATGCGTCTACCGACACATGTTCGACACAGCCTTTGCCGAGGCGGGCGTTGCCACGCCAAAACTTGCCGCTGAGGTCGGCAGCATTGGCGCCATTGCGCGGCTGGTGGCGGCCGGCGCGGGGCTCGGTCTCATTCCACGCCTGGCCGTCAGCGATGCGATCGCGCGTGGCGACATCGTCGAACTGCCATGGCCCGGCCGGGTGCGGACGGCGCCGCTGGCGATGACCTGGCGCCGCCGGCGCGTCCAGCCGCCGGCACTCAAGCAATTGCTCACTGCCGCGCGCGACACGCTCGTGCCGGTCCCGCAGTCCGCCAAGGCTGGTTCAGGACTCGAATCGGCGAACCCTCCAAGGCCTTGTTTACAAACAACTCCTGACGGAAGCACGACGGTCTAGACCAGGCGGTGGCCGCCCTCGACATGCAGCGTCGTTCCCGTGGTAAAGCCATTGCCGATCAGGAAGGCGATGGCGTCGGCGATGTCATCGGGTTGGCCGATCCGCCCGACCGGCAGCCGCTCGGCCATCGCGGCCAGGGTCTCGTTCTTGCGATCGCCGGCCACCTGCGCCCAGATCGTGGTGTCGACCCAGCCGGGTGACACGGCATTGACGCGGATCGGCGCCAACTCCACCGCCAGCGCCCGCACGAGGCCTCCGAGCGCTGCGTTGACAGCGGCAACGACCGAGCCGCGCGCGCCTGGCCGGTAGGCGGCAATGCCGGAAACGAAGGTCATCGAACCCATCGCTGCCAGCCGCGGTGCGCCGTGCTTGGCGAGCAGCAGCGGGCCATAGAGCTTGCTATCGACCATTTTTTGCGCTGCCTTTAGGTCAAGTTCCGGCAGCAGCTGGTAGGCGCCTTCGATGTCGGCGGCGGTGCTGACGATGTGATTGACGTTGCCGATCCCTGCGAACAGAGCCGCGACCTGGTCTTCGCGCGCGATGTCGACGACGGCCGTCTCCAGCCCGGCGGGATTGCCAAGCGCCTGGCGCGCCTGCCGCAGCCGGTTCTCGCCGCGCCCGGCGATGATCACCTCGGCGCCGGCCTCGACGCAGCGCCGGGCCAGCGCCAGACCCATGCCGGAGCCGCCGCCGACGATCAGGATTTTCTGGTTCGAGATGTTCATTTTACTCTGCCTTTGCTTGGATGGACAAGGGCAGGGATTGGCAGTTCGGCGTGACAGAAGGAAACGGAAGAAACCGATAGCGTCATCGGAAAGGCCGATGGAGCAGGGCGGACCAGCGCCGTCTTTCGCTCAGCGCACCAGAGGACTTTCCCAGACGACGAACAGCAAAGCTTTCAGCTGGGCAAAGCGCGCCGGGCCAAGTTCGATGCGCCATTCCTCCTCGATGTCGCGCAGGATATCGACCATTTTCCAGAAGGCGGCATGACCGCGTTCCGTGGACCGCACCACGCGCGCACCGCCGTCACCGGGAATGTCGGAGCGGATGAGATAGCCGTAACCTTCGAGACTGCTGAGAAGTTGGTTGACGGCCTGTTTGCTCATGCCGGCACGCTCGGCGATGGTGCCGGGCCGCGCGCCGTCCGGGCCGGGAAACTGCAGCACCGCCATGTGCGGCAAGCGCAATTCGTCGAAACCGGCGGCGTTGAGCTCCTTGATCAGCCGCCGCTGGATCGCTTGTGCCGGCACGCGCAGCAGGGCGCCGATCAGCAGGTTCTCGGTCTTGGTCTGCAGAACTTCCGTCGAGGTGGCCATTGACGATCCGGTAAATTGAGTTTACTGATAGCTAGTAAATGTAATTTACCGGAGGGGTTTGCGCAATGTCAGTCATGAATCTTCAGGTCAATCCAGCCAATGAGACCATCGGCGACAAAGGGCTGTCGATTCGTTTCCTAGTGACGGGCGACAGTTCGAACGGCAGCATCGCCGCCTTCGAGTTGAAGGTGGCTAGCGGAATGCGGCTGCTGGCGCCGGCGCACAGCCATGATCACTACGAAGAGACGATCTATGGCATTGACGGGGTGCTGACCTGGACCGTCGACGGCAAGGCGATCGAGGTCGGCCCGGGCGAGGCGCTGTGCATTCCACGCGGCGCCGTCCACCGGTTCGACAACATGGGCATCAAGGACGCGACGGCGCTGTGCGTCGTCACGCCGGCGGCGATCGGCCCCGACTATTTCCGCGAGATCTTCGCCATGTTCTACGCCGCCGCCGGCGGTCCGCCGGACAAGGCCAGGATGATGGACATCATGCGCCGCCACGGGCTGACGCCGGCAGCGCCGCCACCACGCTGAAGTCGGTCGAAGAGGCGCCGGTCATTCGCCGCAAGCGGTGAAGGCAGCGCCCGGGTTCCAGTCCTTGAAGGCGATGGCCTGGCCTTCGACCGAGACGGTCTTGTGCTTGGTGCTGCCGTCCGGCTGCTTTTCGCTGCCGGTGCCTTTGCCGGTCAGCACATTGTACTCGCAGGCGCTTTCGGCATTCTCCTTCAAATAGTCATCATGGTCATAGGCGAAGCCGGCGACGATAAAGGCACCGTCGCGCCAGGCGATGGTCAGCGTCATGTCGGTCCGTTCGCTGCCGACCGGCATCGCCGGCAGGTAGAATTTGATCGAACCGTTGGGCAGCATCGTCAGTTCCGGCTCGGTGTCGGAGTTCTCGTAACCCGGCCGGTCGTAGCCGTTCCATTCCCCGTGGATCTGCTCGTGCACGATCTCGACGGGCTTGAGGTAATTGTGCTCCTTGTCCCTGAGGAAGAAGTGGACATCCATCGGGTGGCGGGGCTCGGTCTCCACCACCATGGCAAGATCGACGGCGCCGTCGCCATTGAAGTCGCCAGTCACAGCCGTGACGATTTTCCGGGTTTCGATCGGCTCCGCAAGGGCGAGGCTCGGCAACAGCAAAGATAGAAAAGCGAGCAGCAGAGATTTCATGGTGGCATATTCCCCCAGACTGACACCTTGCGGTCCTATAGCATGGCGATGGAATATCGCGCGCCCTCTCTTCTCCCCGACGAAGTCCCGCGGCGATGCTTTCCTTTGCTTTGTGGTGGCGCAACTGACGACAACTGACAGCGATCTGTGCCACATGCCGGGCAATGACGATGGGTGCAATGCGGGGGGCAAGACCACAGTGGGAGCAGGAACTATGGTGGCGCGAGCGGCACTGAACAAACAGGCCGGCTAATGGCGCCGGTCAAGGTTGATCCCGACAAGGTCCATGAATTCCCAGATCCGGGCAGCTTCTACGCATGGCTCGGCAAGCACCACGCCACGGAAACCGAAGTGTGGATCAAGGTTCACAAGGTGGGGTCGGGACTGAAGTCGATCACGCCCAAGGAAGCCATCGACGTGGTGTTGTGCTTCGGCTGGATCGACGCGGTGCGCAAGGGGCTGGACGACAAGAGCTTCCTGCAGCGCTACACGCCGCGCGGCAGGAAGAGCATCTGGAGCCTGATCAACATCGACAATGTCGCGCGGCTGGTCGCTGAGGGCCGCATGACCGAACATGGGCTCAAACAGGTCGAGGCGGCGAAGGCCGACGGGCGCTGGGCGCGCGCCTATGGCAGCGGCAAGGAGATGAAGATCCCGGATGATCTGCAGGCTGCCATAGACGCCGAACCCGCTGCGAAGGCGATGCTGGCAAAGCTCAGTGCGCAGAACCGTTTCGCGCTCGCCTTCCGCACCCACAATATGAAGACCGAGGCCGGGCGCAAGAAGAAGATCGAGGCTTTTGTGGCAATGCTGAAGCGCGGCGAGACGATCTATCCGCAAGGCAGGAAGTAAGCCGCTCAGGCTCTTTCTGCGGCTAGGGGCATGCGTTTCGCATGCGGCCCGCCACCCGATTCCTGGGCAGATTGTGATCGGCGCTCAGCGTCGCGTGAAGTGCTTCAGTATCTGAATCGCCGAATTGTTATAAGCATCTGTTTTTATGCGGATTTGACAGGTGTCTGCCGCGCATTTCCTCCGGCATTGCGTAGCCAAGAAAAAAGCCGCCCTCGCTTTTGCGAGTGCGGCCTTTTCCCGGGAGGAAGTCAGGAAGGAGGGGCGACCAAGCAGCCTTGGCGTGCTTGATGGTTCAAAGGCAGATACTACTACTGGTTCAAGTCGACCGGTGTCACGCCAAGAAGCTTCAGGGCGTTGGCGTAGGTCCTGATGCCTTGGGCCTGTTTGCGCTCGGCACAAAACCGGTTCGCCTTGTCCTGGAGCGCGGTTGCCTCGGCGATCTGGCTTGCGCTGGTGCCTGGGGCGGCCTTCGTTTGGATGGCCCCGTCGAGCTGAAGGCCGAGCTGGCTGCAATATTCGCTCCGGGTGACCGCTGCGTCCGCACCCGATTGTGCGACCGCCAGCATGGCGAGCGAAATGCCTGTCAGGGCAACGATCCATCCGGTCGAACCTCGTTGCATGTTTCGGGACCATTTCTTCGCGTTGTGCAGCAGCCCGCTTGGCCGCCGCGAGGGTGGTTATGACAGGCGATGTTTTCGCGAGTTTTTCCCGGATGTTGAATCTTGTTTCTGGAGTGTGTCTGGCGGGGCGTCTTCACCCTCCCCCTTGTGGGGAGGGTCGCTCCGCGCAGCGGAGCGGGGTGGGGGTCTTTTGCAGCGCCGCGCCCCCCCCCCCCCCCCCCC